>CAZJWY010000016.1:0-45543 GCA_964549545.1 uncultured Planctomycetaceae bacterium
TTCGACTACACACGTAGAAGCTTTCGTGGATCTATTGCGGGACGCGGGTTCGATTCCCGCCGCCTCCACTTTTGACATTCGCTGTCAGACGACGAAAACTCGCGACAACCCGTGCCACCAGCACGGGTTGCGTCGTTTGATGGCCAACTCTCCCCAGTGCCACCACGCGACCCATTGTGACAGGCAGCGCCACCCAATTCACTCCCAGAATGCTGCGCGCTATCCCAGTCACTGCCAGAGCGGGTTGACTCGGTCCCCGAAGTTTTCGGCGACTGCCAGGGAAGTTGCTTGATGGCCTTCGCTTGGTCCTCCATCCCGATATGCGTGTACCGCATCGTCATCTTAATATCGCTGTGGCGAGCAAGTTCCTTGGCCTCAGGTAACGAGACACCGCTACGCAGAAGTTCGGTGATGTGTGAGTGCCGGCCGGCGGCGTGGAAGTCAGCGATCCCTTCTCGCGTTTCGTACTCGATTTCGACGCGCTCCAGGTCTTTCTTGACCATCAGCCAAGTCCGCCTCTTTCCTAGCTTTGGAAAGAGAAGCTCATTGGGTCGGTAGTCGCCGAGCCACGCCTTGAGCATAGTGACGAGTTCCGGATGCAAAGGAAGCACGTCACGCCTGCGATGCTTCGAAAACGCGGCTTCAACTGTTACGGTTGGCTGTTTCGACTTCAGGTCAAAGCTTTCTGGGGTCAATGAGGCGAGTTCGTTTCGACGAAGCCCGGTCATGTAGGCCAGAATGTAAATTCTGGCCCGCGTTTCGCCATCAAAACATTGGATCTTTTCATTGTTCTTGCGGGCTGATTCGACGAGCTTTGCAATTTCCTTTGGCGTCAGAGCCCGGCGGCGATGACGAACATCGACTTCCGTGTTTAGCCGCTTGAGCCCAAGCAGAGGGTTGATGGAAGCTCGTTTGGCCGTGACCAACCAGCGGCAGAACTCCTCCGTCGCTTGGACATAATGGTTGTAGGTGCGGTTTCCAATCTTTTCTTCCGCTGCTACTTTTTGCAGAAACTCTTCAACCGCCTCTGCCGAAATGTCCCCGACGGTCGTTGCTTCAATCCCTGCGATGACGCGGCGCACTCTCGCCATTGTGAGCTTCACATGCTTTGGCGTATTCTTCGCAAGGCTCTTCTCGAATGCCGCGAGATGTTGGGCGAGGGGAGTCTTTCGCCGTTCTGCAAGCCTTTCCTGTTCGGGATCGATGAGACCGCGCTTTCTGAGCATTACTTCGTGCTCAAGCTTTGCCGCCAGTCGCTCCGTTTCACCCTTGTCACTGAAACCCTTCACCGTGCAACGTTTGCCGGTTTCGTTCGTGTAGCCGATGTACCAAGGTGCTCGCTTATCCTTCGAATTTTGCTTTCGTTTATAGATCGAGGCCATGCCTGACCTCCTTTCCGTGTTCATTGTTGATCGTTCGAGGTGCCGCTACAATGGCCCTCTACCCAAGCCTTGACATCGCAAACTCGCCATCGAGTGCTCCCGCCCAGGCGCACAGGTTCTGGAAACTTCTTGACGCTTACCAGTCGCCAAAGTGTTCGTGTCGAGATAGAAAGCATCTGAGCAACTTCGTCAGCTTTAAGAAGGACGACTTCTTGTTTCGATTTGTTCTTTTCGTTCACTTTAATACTCCGCATCGATATAACTTCCGGCGGTGAAGGCGTACCGCACGCTCATTTTTCAGTACGACCTTTTGGTATGCATCGCGGAACCTATCTAGTGCTTCCGTGTTGCGACGGCGATACGTCGTAACTCTGCCATAGGTCTTCTTCAGCGATCCGTGTTTCGACGTTACATCTTCGTTGACCACGGTCCGAAACTTACCGCCATACTCTGCAATCTCGTGCGCGTGCTGCACGCACAGCCGCGTCGCTGGCATTGCCTCTGCCGTTCAAGTTCGAATTTTTTTTGCAAATTCCGCATCCTCGATATGCCATTGCTAAGTCCTCCGTATCACATTGGTTGGCAGGCCCTGTCATCGCCTGCCACCAACCTCATCGCGGTTCGTGGACTTTCGCGCAGGCGATTTCACCGAAGAGGGTGACCGCTTTCCTGTTCTGAGAAGATAGGCAACCTGTGCTCCGCCTGCGGAGCGGTATAGCAACTAGGCTTCGACGCCGCTTGCTCCGTTTTCTTCTGCGCGGCCCCGTTTCCACTGCGATTACTGCGGTACGCCGGCCATTGCGGCGAGCGCGGGGTGGTTTTCGGAAGGTAGTCTGCCGAGCCTTCGCTCGTCATGTGCCGATCAATGGGAGCCTTTTGGTGTACCTCATCTTTTGTTCACGCTGTGTCCGAGAAATCCTTCTTCAGAAGGAATTTGTTGAGACACCAACCATTTTCGGGAATTTGCATTGCGCACACTGTTGGCACTGTGACCACACGTTCTACTTCACGAATGAAGAAGTATTTTCTTGTTCGGGTCCGCTTGAAGACACCGACGACTGATGATTACTTCGGTTCGAGACACCACTAAATGCCCGCTTCAACACCGAGCGGGCGTTTTCGTTGAATAAGAAAGACGGCGACGAGGATTCCCTCATTGCGACTGTTACGAATCCAATCCGAATTATTGAGTACGCGATGAACAATAATTTCACCGACGACACGAACAGCATCCTACGATTCGCGGAAGAGGAAGCGCGGCGCCTGCACCACCAGCACGTCGATACGGCGCATCTGTTGCTGGGCTTGATCCGGCTGCGAGTCGGCGTGGCTGCAAAAGTGCTCACTAATCTCGGTATTGATCGGGCGGACGTCCGTCGCCGGGTCACAAGAAGCATTGTCAGCGAGCTTGCCGCAGATACTTTCGCTCAGCCGACGTTTACCGCAGGCGCGAACCGCGCGCTTGAACACGCTGCCTACGAAGCTCAGCGCCTCAACCACGAGTTCGTCGACGCGGATCATCTGCTCGTGGGTCTACTCCGTGAATCTTCTGGAGTCGCCTCGAAGATCCTGACCGATCTCGGCCTACAGTCGGAAGAGCTGCAAGATGAAATACGCCACGTTTTGGACCAATGTGAATGAGCCACGCCGCAAGGTCACGCCTCTCCAGCGGCGAGCGCCGCTGTTCCTCTTCTCTACGGCAGCTCAGAGTATCCCGCGCCGAGATCATTCATGTCCGTCCCAGTTACAATCAATGTGCCGTTTCAGCACCTGATGTTTGTCGCGATGCAATATGCGAACCACGTCTACTCCGGACGCAAGAGGTGCCAGATATGCGACACGAGCGACCGAGTGTCCGACTGGATGTATCATCAGGCCCTGCGGTTTATAGCCCGCCATCAGGCACCCTTGAGCCGAATTTCGACCAATAGCGGCTATGGTCCAAGCTGTTGTCTGCAGGAACTCTCTTGCTGCTTCGTCGGAATCAGGCGCAATTTCTGCAAGTAGTTCTTTCAGATCCTGGCTGACCATTGGCCGGACACTAATCGGCCAACTTTCGCCAATTAATTTCTTCGAGTCTCTTGCGATAAACCCCGGGATAATTCTTGTCCAGTAATCGGCCCTGAGCAGTTCTGCCGGCCCGCTCTCAATCCCTTCACCAATTAAGTGCGCTACAACTTTCTTGATTCTGTTCCAGCGATCACGCTTCACGAGCCATCGCAGGTAGTCCACAAATGATCTTCCGTCCTCCAATTCTGCGCGTACAAAGTTTGTGAGTTCTTCGTTCAGTTCGAGAGTCGCAAGCAATTCATTATCGCGTTGATCCATGGCATATCTGCGGTTTAAGGCATTGTTTTGTTTGCAAAACGAATTGCGTCCCCTAAACCATCGTGCGTTACATAGTCCATCAGTCGGTGTCCGCCGGTGCGCAGCTGAAGCACTTCAGCATCCCGCCGATTCACGAGAGAATCGACAACGTGCCGGTTGCCAGCATCCGCACAAACTCTGTCCTGAGGTGCGACGTAGAACCTCAGCTTATTTTTCCAATGGCCAGGCCGCGAAAATCCGCGCGGCACTGCATCCCCGCCGAACGCCGCCGCCCCAAAGCAACGGGTGTCGCTATGCAGACCAAACAGCGCCAGCGCGATCCCGCCCGAAAAGCCAGCGACAAAATACGGCAGCTGCGCCCAAGGCTCGAGTAACTCCGTCAGCACGTGGTCGTTCCACTGCGCCGCCGCGTTCGGCTCATTGCCAAACCGATTGAACGGCACGTCATACGGCGCCGTAACATGCACCATGACCAAATTGAGGTTCTCTCGCGCCACGTCGTCCTGGATTTTCCCGAAGACGGGAATGACCGTCTGGCTTCGGTTGCAATACTCGACTTCATCGACGCCGGATCCGCCCATCAAGACGAACAAGAATCGCGGATTCGCTCCGATCCCGAACACATCGGCGTGGGCCATTCGGCCTAGCAGCGTGCTGTCGAAACGTCGCTTATATGACCTCACCGGGATCTCCCGCCGCCTGTTATTGAGGATTGACTAGCAAAGTGAATTGATGGGAACTCCCAAGTGCTGAGAATCCCAGACCGAATTGCATCCGCTAGCATTAAGTTGGCCAGTCAATCCTCAATAACTTGCAACTCCGGCATCGATTTCCTTACCTTCTTCTCAATTTTTCGCTGCTGAATGCTACTTTGAAGTCGCGCATGCGGCATTAGCTCAGCAGCCTACACCAGCCGCCCGGACGCCGCAATCATTTTGCTACTCTTCCCGTCAGCAATCCGCTCGACTGCTTTGTTCGTTCACTATTTGATAGATCTTCCGCGAACTTAGCGCCGGCTTCTTGCGTGGCCATACCCGCCATCGACCAATATGCAACAAATCCCGCCGACCCCGCATAACGCTTGCGACTCGATCTTTTCCAGACCGCCAAGAGCAGAAGCACGCCATTGGGACGCTCGATGCAGGGACACATCCGTTTGTTCTTGCGCCGAGAGTCCGGTGGTGCATGAGGTTAGGAGTTTCGCGCCCATGTGCGGGCACGTTACTATCCCCATCACTTTCAGGTCGCATTCGCTGGAATGGTTATTTCGGCTCTCGTCGCGACCGCCTGCACGGCGACTTGATTCGGGTTCGATCAAGCCCATAATCACATGAGAATAAGGAGGTATTTGTGGAGTCCATCGTGCGTAACGTCACTTGGCTGACCGATGTTCATCTCAATTTTCTCTGGGACAAAGCGAGTGGGGCATTTGATCCAGAATACTATGCGTTTACTGAAAACGTATTACGAACGAATCCCGATGCCGTGCTCGTGGGCGGTGATATCGCGGAGAGCCCCGAGTTGCTGCGATATCTGAAGCAATTGCACGGCGACCTGCAGGGCCGCCCGCTCTACTTCGTGCTGGGCAACCACGACTGTTATCGGAGTTCGATTCAGGCAACTCGAAGCGAGGTTCGACGTTACTTCGCTGACCATCCCACATTGCATTATTTGAGCATTGCCGACGAACCGATTGCTTTGACGGAGTCGGTTGCGCTCGTCGGCCACGACGGCTGGGCGGATGGCCGGTTTGGTGAGCTGGAATGGTCGCGGGCCAAGATCAGCGACTATGCCTACATCGACGAGCTTCGCGAAGCCGGCGAAGAAGGCCGCCGTCAGTTGCTCAACACCCTAGGGGACGAAGGTGCCGCGCACTTGCGGAAGCTGCTGATCAAAGCGGTCGCTCGCTTTCCGAGGGTGATACTCTTGACGCACGTTCCACCATGGTTGGAGTTGGCGCTTCACGACGGCAAGTTGTCCGACTATGAGTATGCGCCTCACTTCGCCTGCCGAGCGGCCGGAGAAGCCATTGTGGACGTGATGCGAGGCGCACCCCATTGTGAACTCACCGTGCTTTGCGGTCACACGCATAGTTCGGCCGAGTTTCATCCTCTGCCCAACGTCGTCGGCTATGCGGGCGCTGCCGAGTACGGCGAGCCGATCGTTCAGCGAGTTTTTCACTTGGCGGATGGAGCATAGCCTCGTCATGCCATTGGCACCTTGTGTCGGACATAAGTTTCATCCAGCGAACTCCGGTCCGGAAGTCGTTCACTTTGTGACCGGCGACGTTGTCTTATGCAACATTCCGACCGCGCTCTGCCATATCTCTGGGTAGACGTTCTTTCACAGACTACCCACGGGTAGAGAGGCAATATCCGACTAATCGCAGCAGGGGCGCTCAACGTGCGCGCCTGCATCGAGAGGTCGGTGGTGCAAGTAAGGTTTTTGGGCAGTGTTCCACGTGGTAACGCTGCGCGAGGTTTTCTCGACACTGTGTAACTCTGGGAATCGAAAGGAGAATATTAAATGACGAACCTAATGAGGGCGAATCAAGAACTCTTTCGGCGCACGCCGGACGAGTGTTTTGAGTCGCTTGACAGCCTGGCAGCTCACTGCCAACGGCAGAAAGAACTGTCCCAGGACCGCTGGGAAGCGCCGATGAACTTTTCGACGGTTGTCGGTAGCTCGGGTCGATTGTCGTTGGCAATTGGCACCGATGGAGCTTCCCTCATGAACGATTGGAGCTTCGGCCAGCTTTGTCGACTGGCCCGCGTGTCCAAGGAGACCGTCAATCGCCTGCGGCCGGAGACGGCCTGCCAGGTCTTTGGCGAAACGCTGCCGCGAACCAATCGGCCGCTGCAGCTGTTCACGCAGGGAGAATTGATTCGATCCATTCATGGGACCAGCTACACGCGCCTGCATAACGCCGATGTGGTGGACATGCTCCGCGGCGCAGCCGTGGACTTCGAGCCGCCGCAAAAAGCGTTCAACGGCGCGACGGGACTCTATGTCGGGGAGCAGGACTTGTTCTGCTTCCTGATTGACCCCTTAGGCTGGACGGAAATTGGTGGCGAGGCCTTCGCCCCTGGTTTCTTCGTCTGGAACTCGGAGGTCGGACGCCGGTCGTTCGGAGTCGAGACCTTCTGGCTCCAAGCGGTGTGCCAAAACCACATCGTCTGGGATGCCACGGAGGTTATCGAGTTCTCCCGTAAGCATACGGCCAGCGTGACTAATTCTCTCGATGAGCTGCGACGGATGGTCGAAGCGCTCGTCGCGAAGCGGGATCAGCGCAAGGACGGCTTCGTCAAAGTCGTCGCCAAGGCGATGCAGCAGTCACTCGGCGAAGACGCGGACGAGGTTCTGAAAATCTTGGCCGGTCGCGGTATCAATCGTACCGTTGCCAAGCAAGCGCTGGAGATCGCCCGACAACGTGGTCGGTTCACGATCTTCAGTCTGGTCGATGCCCTGACGCGACTCTCCGGCGACGTCAAGTATGCGGGAGATCGCTTGGACTTCGATCAAAAGGTCAGTGCCTTGTTGGCATTGGCTGCGTAATTGGTTGTTTGTTTTGTTTTACTTTGGATGAAAAGGAGAAAGTGTTATGTCGAATGGCAACAAACCTGTGCATGAAGTGCGACTGGGACGGATCAAAGCCGCGATTTGGGAAAATGAAACCCAAACGGGCATCCGTCACAATGTGACCCTGCAGCGAATTTATCGCGATGGGGAACAGTGGAAGACGAGCGACAGTTTTGGTCGCGAGGATCTGCCGCTGGTGGCCAAGGTCGCGGACCAGGCCCATAGCTGGATCTTCCAGAATGGCCAGCATGCGCAAGAGGGAAATGGCAAGAAGCAAAACGAGGAAGAGATCCCGTACTGAGCTTGCCACTTCCAATGCAGAGAGGTTCTTTTGAAGGTTTTGCACCGCCGAGCCTCTCTCTTTGGAGAGGATTCTCTCTACTGAGTTTTCGTCGCGATGTCGCGAGAAAGGAACCAGATGTTTTTCGTGCCCTGCCCACGTTGCGGCAGTGTGCTGGAACTTCCCGATGAAGCTGTCGGGAAAGTTCGCACCGATCCCTGGAACGTGGCCCACTGCGACGAGTGCGACTTGGGCTTTGATTACAACGATGACGAAGTTCAATTCGTCGCCGATCAAGGCCAAGTGCCTAGTCGCTGAAGGTTTCCATTACGGTTTTCGTACTCAATCCAGGCCCGCCGGAAAGGAGTGGGCATTTCTAGTGGCGTCAGGTCATTCTGTCGAATTGCAGACGATGAAGCGTCGTACTTCCCGCATTCGACGACAGTCGCTGAGTATCGTTAGTTTTCATAGGACAATGCGCACGAGCCCCGCCGAATCGGACCAACAAAGGCGCGGCGTGCGGCACACTGGGGGAAGATAATATCGCGGCGGACGCGGCGCCGACGCATGCGCCTTCGACGGCCCATCCTCGTCGGGGCCAAGGGCCTCCGGCCTCACGGGGCGAGCCCCGACGATGACAGGCCGACGAAGGCAGGCGATAGCCGCTGATACATCACCTGAGGGTTGTCGGATCGTTCTTTGAAATTCATTGCGTTGGGTAGTTGCTCATGACGCACCGTCTCCAGGTTTACCGCAGGGCGGCAGACCTCCGAGACCGGTGGCGTGTGCCATTACGGTTATGCATTTGGTGTTTTGACAGTTCTCAAGAAGGAGGTGCGCGATGATCGTCAGACGACAGCGCGTAACGCTGGGTGATTTGTTGATTGCGATTGAATCCGTGACGGATCAAATTAAAGTCCTGGTTTCGGCCGTGGACGATCTGCGCTGCGAAGTGGAATGGCAGTCGAGAAACGGGTTGTCTGCCGAGTATTTGTCGGCGCCGACAGCGCCGTTCGTCACGGATCGTCTGGATCAGGCACGAGACCAATCTGCGGAGGAGATAACCTGCTCTTCTGCGGCGAAGAACCGGGATGATTCAATTCTCACCGCAACCGGTCGCTTGCGCGCTTATGAAAATGTGTTATTGAGGGCTCCGCGTGGAGTGTGGCTGGACAAGTGGAACGAGGCCAAAGAACTGGACGTGGTGGAACTTCCTGTCGGCCGCGTGTTTTCCGTCTGCGCTGATTTGTGGGATGCGTTCGTGAACGTCCGTCCGTCGCATGTCGTCGGCTTAGGCTGTGACTGCGAAGAGGGTGTCGGCGCGCCGTATCTCCTCACCTGGCAAAGTGAGAGTGAATTCTTGGTTCGCGAGCTAAGTGACGTGGAGGCGATCCGGCTACAGGAATTGTGCTTGGCCGCACAGGCGGAATATACGAATCAGGCAACCCCGCAAGCGGCAGCGAATGTCCAATCACAGCTGGGACTATTTTGAGGTTCCCGATGAGGTTCGACTGGCACATGCTCGCCGGCCTCATTCCGGATCGGCCGGTTCATGGTTCCGCAGCCGCCGGATTTGGACGAAGCTGGGTCCACAAGGACTAGCATGAGCACCACACACGATTACCTTCTGCACGGGGTCGTTGGCGAAGACGGTTCCTGCGTCGATATCGACAGTTGTGGGCGAAACCATTCGTGCGTGCAGACCTATGCCATTCCCATCTCGTCGAGTGTCAAGAGGAGCAGGCACGCGGCCCACAACCGCAGCGCCTCGCGCGTGGACGGCATCCGCAATCGTTCGCGGTCGAGTAAGTTAGTGATCATCTTGACAACCTCCTGCGGCCGGTTCATCACCAGTTCTTTCCAGGTGAGCCACTGCGTGGTCGTCACCGGTGCCTCCGGCGGAGCAAAAACGCCGCCGCTTTGTCCTCCAACAGAAAGCCGATGAGTTCCAGGATCGGATTGACTTCCGATGCCAGTGCATAATGGAAGTAGCGCCGCAGCGCCACCAACGCTTGTTCGTTGGTTTTGTTGGCAAACTCGCCCATACACATCCTCCTAAGACAACTCTTGGACAAGTTCATACGCGCCGCGCACGAACAAACCACTACCGGTGGGTACAGTCACTGGTGCTCCGTTTCGGTCGAAGTCGAACCGCAATTGTCTAGGCCACGGATCGACAGCTCGCTCAGGTGGTGAACCGGTATGGCCTACGCTCCAGGGGGCCGGCGTCATGGAAATCTTCTTCGCGCTCACATCAAGGGATATGCGCGACAATCCAACTTTGTTGCATAGGCGTCGAATTCGCACTGCGCCCGCTGCAATCGCACGGCGTTACGTGGCCATAGGCCGGCAGCGCTGGGCACCTTGCAATGCAGTGGCACCCCTCGAACCCATGGTCGTGGGATAGTCCAGCCCATCGTGTCGCCCTGCCGCTGCGGCTAATCCAATCGTCGTTTGCGTACCTGTTTTCCGCATATGTGTTTCGCTCGCGGTCGAAAGTCTTCACCGCCAATGTTATGCTGAGAGGCAAATGAATAATCGACCGGTCGGCAGATTTGTAATGCAACACCGATCCGATCGGTGTACATAACTTTAGAAAGGGTAACGGCAGCAGCAGCCGGCTAGCCCGACTGGCTAAGGTGGCATGGCAATTGTGGTTTGGCACACGGGAACTTCTGAAAATCTGAATGACGATTAGCGCGATGGCACATCCACGAACCGATCTGGTCGATGACGTCCTAACTCATATCCTGCCGCGCTATCGAGAGCCGGCGTTTGAGTTGCCAACCGATTATGACCAGGATGTCCGACGAATTGTGAAGGCCTACCATGCGGCCTCGACCGAGCGCCGCAAAGAGTTAGTAGCCCTGCTCAGCATGGCAAAATGGGCTGCGATCAAGTATCCTCGATCGAACCGGACTATTCTGATGATGCCATGGGGCCACTACGTTCCCAACAAGAAACTGCAGCAGCTACTTGACGGCCTTATCGCGTTCATCGATCCCTGCCGCAGTGTGTTATGTAGCGCGAAGGCGCGGGAAGTATTGGAGGCCTGCGGTGCCCCAAGCCGTCTCGCGCGCGATTTAGGCGCAACGTTGTCTGACGACGAACTCAGCGGGATTCGCTGCGAGGTCGGCTGGAAGACCGGCGAGGGTGAGATCGTCGACGATTATTCGATTTGGGTTTTAGATCAAATCCTACGGTCGATTGCTGAAGGGGTGCCGCGGTGGCGCGATCGTTCGTGGGCCCTTTGGGATTGCCTGCACGACGCGCTGCGTCATCGTGGCGAGGACTTTTTTTGGGGCCGATACGAAGCCTGGGACGTAAGGAGCAAGAGGAAAATGCGTGCGGCCCGTTTTCCCGCGCGCTTCGTTCGACAACTGCAACAAGCAGCTTGGCTGCCAGGCGGAAAGAATAAACCCCAGCGGCCCTGTGAACTGTCGCTTGCCGAACTTCCCGCAAAGTTTCGTCGCGGAGCAAGTCCACTCCTCGTTCACGTTCTCGGCTTTAAGACGGATGCTGCGGGCCAAGCCGACGACAACCATATCATCGCCCTGGAAATCCTCGAAGTCGGTAAGGCTCGTCCAACCGCCAAATCGGTCAAGGCTGCAGAACAGAAAAAGACCTCCGCGCGCACCCGGAAGAAACGCGCCCGCCGTTAGACCGTGCGTTCCTTCAGCAATTGGCCGCAAGCGTCGGCCTCCTATCATCTTCACGTAAGCTGCACGGGTTCTGTCTTGATGAGCAGTTGCAAAACCATCGCAACGATGATGCCCGGCTCACAGCAGAAGGCTTGCTAGTCTGTCGTCCAGTAATCGAACCGACGTATCCGTCGTTGAATGGATACTGGGGGTGCTGCGAAGCCAAACGCTTCTCTTTCCGCACGATTAGCCTCCCTGTCCCTTCGTATCGCGGCCGAGTGCCGCCAATTCGAGCTGGCGCCAACTATTCTTCCTGATGGCTGCGCGGACGTGAACGCCTTGCGGTTTCACGGGTAGGCCGACATTCGCCGCGAACGTCGAGCCAAACATTTTACCAGTGAACGATGTTCCAGGCCGTGCCGCAGCCACTGGCCGCCTCAGCAAAAGGCTGTGAATGTATTTTGTGCTCTGTCCGCGTTGTCTTGGTGAAATCCAGATTCCCAAAGATGCTGTCAACAATCCGTTTCTCGATTGGACGTGGGAGTGCTGCCCGTATTGCGGCACCGACTTTACGTTTCAAGAAAGCGACATCCTCCGCTACGATAGCCCGCCGGAATGGATGAACGACTAGCGTATGACTTTTTAGCTGAGTTCGTTGCTGCCCGCCCGCAAGGAGCGGGCAGTTTTATTTGACGAGAAAGTTACTCCATATATCTCATCGCACATGTTCTCGCCGACTCGCTGTCCCGGTTCCCATTCGCAGATTTCGCGTTGCCAGCTGAGCGGCGCGGCGAAGCCGTGACACGCGACGCTTCGTGGAACTCAATTGGATTCCGGACAGCCCCTACGATGCTTGTCCTACTATCTCACAATTGCATCTCCGTCGACCACGAATGGCTTAACGATTCGGCGTCGGTAACGCAGAACTTCCGCATCGATTGTTTGGAGACCGGCGGTGCGCCGCTGATCATTTATCAGCCGCAAGATGTTGAGCATCTGTTGTCGCACGGGGGCGTACGGCTCGTAGGGCACGTTATACAACGCATCTGCGATATACTCGGACGACCAGCGGACGGCATGCTCCATGAAGTAGGCTTTGAGCAGTAAGTATTCGTCCCGCTGGATTTGGACTCGGGATCGCCAGTGATGGTCTGGCAGTGGGGCCTCCTCTGAAGTTGTCTTGCGCAGATAGCCGCCCTTCTGCACACTAATTGAATAGCCACAGAATTTGATGGGAACACGACGAGCGTCACGAATGTTGTCTCCTTCGTCGTCATAGAAGGGATGATGACCGTGAGTCGCCAACAGCACAAAGGTCCGTCCGAACCGGATGTAATGAACGTTCGCGATCCCAACCGCCTTTCGCCTGGCACGTGACTGGCGCGAGACGCCGATCCCGTATTTGGCAACCAATTTTGCGTCCACCAGCGCCGGATCCTTGTTGGTGGGCACACAACCTTGGACATAAAACCAATAGCCGTGTGTCAAGTATTGGACTGCTACCTGCTGCACAAATCCCGTCACTGAAGCCGCCACACATCGATACTGCATACTGATCGGTCGCGCCACAGCAGTGGAATGCTTCCGACATACGCCTAAGTGCGCGCAAAGAGGGGACTGGCACAGCCGCCAGTCCCCAAGGGAGTACCTTCGCAAAAACCTCAAATCCTTAGTGGCAACCATCCGGAACCGGCGCGCCGACGAAGCCTGCAACTTTCTTCCAAGTTGCAGGCCGCCAAATTTATAGGCGTACCGCTTCCGAACCTTCTCAGTAATCCTTCACTGAGCAGGATGCACGTCCATTGTGCACCGCCACTTCACCGCCACAGGCCGCGAGCCTTCCCAGGCTCTCCGCGTGTGGCCACTTGGATTTCACTCAAGAAAAACCGCCGCGCTCCGTTCCCGAAGGAGACGGAGCGCGACGATCGACTCTTCCAATCAGCAAACTGTCAGTCAGCCCTTTCGTCGTGGCATTTGTCCCCGGCACCACCCGTAAGACGCCAACGAAACGCGAGTGCCTTCCCGCGCGTTCGCTCAACGCATCGCAGCAACTTCCGTCGCGGCGCGCGTTGACTTCTACTGAGGCCCCACTCCCAGACTCTAGGATTTTTCAAGAAAGACACCTGCCCGACTCGGGCAGGCACCGGCGACCAAGCCGGCCCCAAGAGTCCTTCCTGCGTTAGCCATGTCCTTCGCATTCTGGTTCACGTGACTAGCGGGTGTTATCCCACAGACCGTTGGCTGCATGTCCGACCTTCCGGTCCGGCATACTTTCGGCACGCCGATTTGCGGCGCGCCATTTCAGGGGGCAGAAGAAAGAAGCTCCTCCCTTACCGATCAGCCAAGGCCGTATCATCATCGACCACCAGCGTAACCGCCAATGGACGACCGTTTCGGCATCGTCTCCCAGAATACTTACCCGCAAGCGCTCACGCGCCTTTCATGGTTGAGCTATTTGTTGTCGAGCGTTTGACTCGAACACCGAGGATTGTCGGTCCCCGGTTCCGTGTGTCGCCACACGAAAACTCCCCACGCGGGCGCACGTTGAACGAACTGAAGTTATCAGGTCCGATCCCCGTGGGCGGATTTGGTCGCTGAGCGCGACCGCACCGACTTTGGCGCATGACGGGTCGTCTTACGACGACTCTGTCCGCATCGCCCTCATTCCGAGGCAAAACCCATCGGATAGAACAACGAGATTGAGCGACTGGCATACAACGCCAGGCGGTTTACTTCGTTGAGCCTCCGTCGAGCACGGACAAGCCACTCTCATGGCATCCGGCTCTACTGACGCAGCACGTGATGGGCGGTGAACTCCATCCTCTTCGACCAGTTGGTGGCTGGCGTTACCGAGTGTGCTACCTGATTGGAAAAGACACTGCCAAGTGTTGAATGAAGATGACAGTCGCAGGAACACTCCGTTGATCCTGCTGTACTCAACCATAGCGCACATCGAGACGCTACGCAAACAGCGTTTATTCAATAACAGGCGGCCAATTCCATCCGATTTGCGAATAGCCGCCGCACCGCTGCCAGGCGCCGGCAAAGATGACTTGCCGGGTGACTATCCGCAAATCGTCCAGGTGGCGCTCGCGTTGCAGCGATGGTTGCAAAACGTGGCAATGGCGTTGCAATGTGGTCCCAAGCACGTGGCGCTCGCGTTGCAACGTCCGTCTCACCAGCGCTTTCCGGTGCCTTTAACATCCCTAAACCACTTTACAAATGTTCCGAGATATTGAGGCTGCCGCGTGCGGCAAAGAGATCTTGTTCAAATCTATGAGCAAAGAATTCAATTGCCGGGATGAATGTCAGGATGGTTTTGGTCGCCAACTATCGACATGAAACGACATTGAATCGCTGGCGGAAGTGCTGAACGCACTGGTGAGTCGCTATTCGCTGTGCTTGTTCAGGCGTCGTGCCGCCTCGGCATAGATCATCGAAGACCTGACGCAGTTGGATCTCAAACGCCGCTCGTCCTTCTCCTTGGAGATACGCGATGAAAGCCCGATCCGCGTCGGTGCCTGAGAGGCCCGGTTTTCGGCTCGTGATGCCCAGTTGGGCGAGTAACCGTTCGGCGGTTGGCGCTGAGGTACGCTGCTCTTCTTCACGTTTGCAGGCCCACCACCAATCGGGCGGCGTGCGGCCGGCTTCGGCCGCTTCTCGCAGATTGTTCATGAAGTAGGCTTGGGGACTTTTTTTGAAGAACTGTATTCCGTGCCGTTCTTTCGCGGCCAGTGTGATGTCCGCCCACTGCTGAACTAAATTGTGCCCGAACTTCCGAGCCGCCCAGGCGATCGCTTTGTCATCCAAGCCAATCGAGCGCAGGGGTTCGTAGATGGGGAGCGCGGCCAGCGATTCCACATCCGTTCGCGCCGAGATGCGCCGGAACGATGGCCCCCGCCGCAGCCGCAGAATGCAGCTGCCATCGTCGCGATCGAGAAACAACTGCTTTGTTTCCGTTTGACGCATCACCTGGACAAGGTTGTGCTCGCCCAATCGCAGGATGGCCCGCTTGACTTTTTGCTTGAGATTTCGCAGCGCGATCGTGGGGCTGAAGCCCAACACATCGACTGCCAGCGTTTTCACGTCCATCCAATGCGTCCATTCGCGCCGCCAGAAGAGTTTGGCGAGAAACAAGTACAGCCGCCGAGCGGCCGGATCGAGCCGTCGATAGATTGTTAGGTCAAAGGCCAGGCAGCCAGCCGCACCTTGGCAGAATTCAAAGAAGAGCGGATCCCACACAATTCGCCAAGTCCGCGAGGACGCTGGATCGAGCGGCAGGCTGTAGCTCAAGAATCCGAAGCTGGTCTCGCGGTGTTCGCGCCGCGACGGGTCGTAAAAGGCGTCGCTCCAGTAGTTGACGGCGGCCAACCGCCGAAGTGCCTCGCGAAAGCCACGGTAGGCGCTGCCGCCTCGATTGGACCGCGCATTGATGCAACCGAGCTGCTTTAAGATAAAATGGGGCGTCGCGCGGAACTCCGGCGACGGCTCTGGTTGCGCAAGCGTCAAACCCAACAGGCTCCACAAGAAGAATTCATCGCTTGGCCGTAGCCCGAATGGCGCGGTCACGACCACAGTCGACGTTTGACGTTTTCCGGTGGAGTCTACGAACTTGAATTGATTGCGGTGAACGATAGGCGCATTTAAGTCGCGGGCCGCGGCTAGAGGGCACAGCGCGTGTTCCACCAGTGTCAATTGACCGAGGCCCCGCGTGTGTTTAGCAGATTTGTCGCGCGGTGAATTGCCCTTCATGCTCTGTCGTGTCGCTGTGCTAACTACGGCCACCTTAACGGCACGACAGGGTTCGCGCAATCCGATTTCTCGTCCGGCGCTATGGACTCACGCTAGCTTTCCGAGGGGAGTTTAATTTTGGTCATCGTACGATCGGCTTCCGTGACCACCCAAAATCTCTTTCCGTTGGCAGCCAAGTGGACCGACGTGACTTGGTAGCCTTGCATCAGCGAAAGCTCGTTGTCCCACCATTCGTCATGCATCAGAAGTCCCCATTCGCCGCAGGCGTGCGATCGCAGACCGCTCAAGGCGTCGACGAAAGTCAGTATTTCGAGTGCTTTGGCCGTGACCACAATCCGACCCAGCGGAAATCTGGGTCGCCCATTCATCTGGCGTTTCTTCATGCAACTGCTCCCCCTCTTCGCAGAACATTATGGAGGCGCTGAGGCGTCATGTTGCATAAGGCGCAATCTCAAGAGTTGGTCGAGCGTGGGGACGCGCCGGCGGCCGGATCGCCCAAGGCATCGGCGAGTCCATGCATGAGTTCGCGCTCCACCGACTTGCGGAGTCGATCGACTTCTCGCTCATGCTCGTCCGTATCCGGGTTTCCGGAAACGCACGTGATGTAGCGGGCCGTGGCGTGTTGCGGCAAGCCCGCAGCCTCCGTCAGCGCGATGAGGCCTTGGGGAACATTCGCGCCCTGCGCTCTTGATCCCCCGGCCAGCGCGAGTTTGAGCAAAGCGATCATCGAGCTCCCGTCCCCAGACAACTGAGTTTCCAGTTGTTCATAGCTCGCAAAAAGGGTACTACCCACCGCGTCGAGGGAGTCACACAACCAGCGGCATGTGTCCAGGTCTGGCCGATTCCGATTCTGGTTATAGACATTCACGAACTCCGAGACGCCCGTTATTTTGGCGAGGGTCAATCCCAACCTACTTGCCATCGCCGTGCATTTCACGAACTCGTCGAGTATCGTCTTGGTGCTGGCAAAGATGAGTTGTGTGGCAGTGCAGGTGGTCTGCGAATCCGCAGCTGACTCCGAGAGCAGACAATCCAGCCGCCAGCGCGCATAGGCGTGGCTGCGATACGCATTGCCAAAGGACGTTCCCGCCCGCCAGGCCCACAATCGGCGCTGTGCTACTCCGACACGATCTTCATCCACGGGAGGCAGCGTCTCACCCAAGTAGCCGCGCAGTTCGCGGGCAACCAAACCGGCCGCGTCGAAACGATCATCGGCATCATCGGCCGCACAGCGCTCGCAGATCCGGCGCAGCGGGGGTGGAATCGTTGCGCCGGCCGCAACCAGCGCCGATTCGAAGTTTCGAGCCGCTTCCAATGCTCGCCTGCCAGTTTGGGCGGGCGCGGCCTGACCTGTCACTAGTTCGTAAAGGAGGATGCCCAGCGCCCAGATGTCGTCACGTGCATCGATTTCCCGAGTTGCGCCGATGAAGCTTTCGATCGACATGTAACCACGAGTCCCAGCGGCGTGTCGTTCCTGGTCAAATAACTCCGCTTGCGAAACGCCCAATCCGAAATCGGTGAGGTAGGGGGTATCGTGCTGGTCGACGAGAATATTCGCTGCGGACAAATCACGGTGCAAGTAACCTCGGCGATGCGCGAATTGCAGTGTGCCCGCCAAGCGGGCCACGATGGCGGCAGCCCGCTCGGGGCTCAGTGGACCTTCGCTACGAAGTTCATGCACGGACTTGCCGTCGACGAGTTCCAGCACCAGTGCGGGACCGCCTTCCGAATCTTCTAGGAAGTCGAAGAATCGCGGGATGCCGGGTGCCTGCAGCGTTCGCAATAGTTGTGCTTCCTGCGACAATAGAGTTCGCGCTACCAATTCTCGTTCTGCACTGGTCACTCGAATCATTTTGAGCGCCACTGTTCGTTCCGTCGCGACATCAGTGGCGCGATATACGACGCCGAACGTGCCTTGGCCAAGCCGCTCTTCAATCCGCAGTCGACCGGCGATCGCCTGTCCCAGGTAGGCGGGGTCGTCACTCGCGCGGAGTTTCATAGCATCGAATTCGTAGCCGACCGTCGCAAACTCACTCCTGGTTGGATGCTCGCCAGCCTCCAATCGATCCGCATAGATGCCGCGAATGATACGTGCGGATTCAAATCCTGACGGATCGTATTGAGCGTAAAACCGGAGGCGTGTACCCAGCCGCTCCGGGTTCCAGCCCAGGAGACTCGATTCGCAGCGAATCATGTCGGCGCACAACTCCCGGCGGCTGTCTTCGTCCGATGCATGTTGGAGAATTGCGTTCCAAGCGGGTTCGTGGCCAGCGGCCAGCTCGCGGTCGAACTCCCAAAGTAGTTCCGAGTTCGATCGAGGTTGGCTTGCCAACTCACTCATCGCTCAGTTCCTTGCCCAGCTCGACTCGCAGGCGCTCGCGCGTCGCGCTTAACCACGCTTGGATCGTGCGGACAGCTGGCGGCTTGATGTCGGGGAACCTTTCCGCGAGCGCGAGGCGGATTTCCGATGCACTCCGCTCGTCGTGGATTCCCAGGACGGATACCAACTGCCGGGCCTCGTCAGGCTCGTCCAGCAGCAAGGTTGCCACGCGTTCCCCCAAATCTTCGGCGATCAAGTGCTCCAAGGGACCATCGGTCTTCCCGACCCCCTGGTCCGCATACTCCACGGTTTTACGCACGTCGCGCTGCTCGGCCCCGGCGTGACGGGCAGCGCTGGCTGCCTTGCGGTGGATGATGGCCAAGAGCAGATGCCAGAAGTCGTCGCGATCTTGGACCCGCGAATCAGGGGCGCCTACATGACTTAACGCGCTGCGCAGGGCGGCATTCGCGATGTCGCTGCCGGCTACATAGCGGCGAACCGAGGGGCTCAGTCTGCGCAGAATAGCTCTGTTCGCAGCCTCCCAATAGTGCTCGACAATCGGTCCGGCGGCACTGCTGTCGCCGGCTCGCACACTCATCAAAAGTTCTGAGATGGGAAGTGAATCGGCCATCCTGAGCCTCTCGCCAATCGAGATTGCGGCAAGTTGACGGCGGCCAATTAGGCCGCCCGCCGCGTTCATTTTGGGCTTCCTGCGCGGGGCGCCAATGCCCGCGATTACATGGTTTGAAGCACACCTGATGCACCTCATCAGTGTGTGCGGGCCATCCCGTTGCGAGGCCTAAGTCATTAGCCGGCACGCGGTTGCGGTGTTGACAAATTGTAAACAACGGTCGCGCAGACGGCTACAAGTCCGTTGCAGAACTTTGTTTACAGCATAAACAGGAGTGTTGAATAGTGGCTGGCGTTTCAGAAACTGTCAGTTTTCGGCTGGCTTCCCAATTCTCCCAGCGGCTCGATGCCGAGGCGACGAAACGCGGTATGAGTCGCGGTGATTACGCGCGGCAGTTGGTCATCGACGGGCTATCGGGACGTCGCATTGACGAGCTGACGGCCGAAATCTCCGAGTTGCGGAGCACCCTTCAGCGAACCGCCGACCGACTCCACCGGGAACAGGCGCAGCTCGTGGAGAACGGCGAACAAATGGCCGCTCTCTTGACGCAACATTTTGGCCAGTCGCAAGCCAGTGAACTCAGTCCGGCTGTCGCGGCGCTGGACGAAAACGTCGTCCGCCTCCGCGAGGATTTTGCGACCGGCCTCGTCGCTCTGCTCGTACACGCCTGCCATTGGGAAGTCGACGCAGCCGTTCGTTGGGTGGACACCAAACTCATCAATAAGTAGAAGTTAAAATGCTATCGATCGGAAACATGGCTGCCGGCCAGGGTGATTACTACCTCGGACTGGTCGGCGGAGACTACTATCTTCATGGTGGGGAACCAGCTGGCCGTTGGCTTGGCAAGGGCGCGCTCAAGCTGGGTCTCGCCGGGACGGTGACTGCCCAAACATTAAAGCCTCTGCTAGAAGGCAAGACGGCCGACGGCCGAAATCTAATTCAAGCGCCGTCGCGCGGCGAACATCAGCCGGGTTGGGATCTCACTTTTTCCGCTCCCAAATCGGTCAGCGTGGCGTGGGCCACCGCAGAAGCCAGCACGCGCCAAGCCATTCAAGACTGCCAGGCGACCGCCGTCCAAGTGGCAATTGGCTATCTGGAAGACGTGGCCGCTTTCACCCGCCGAGGCAAGAGCGGCGCGGTACGCGAACCGGTTGGGCTGGTAGTTGCCAGCTTTGAACACGGCAGCAGTCGGGCTCGCGACCCACAGCTGCATACCCACTGCCTGGTCGCCAATGTCTGCACCAGGCACGATGGCACCACGGGCACCATCGTCAGCCAAACGCTCTACCAGCATAAGATGGCGGCCGGAGCGGTGTATCGCGCTGAGTTGGCTCATCAACTGCAATCTCGGCTCGGTTTTTCGATCGAACGGAAGAATAACCTGTTCGAGTTGGCGGGCGTGCCCACAAAGCTCATCGAGGCTTTTTCCAAGCGCCGCCAGGCGATTCTCAAGCAACTTGAAATGACGGGCTTTGACAGCCCCGAGGCGGCGGCCGTGGCCGCCCGCGTCACGCGCGAAGAGAAGGTGCTTCAATCGCGGGCCGAATTGTTCGCCGAATGGAAAAAAGTCGGCGCGGAGCATCGGTTCACGGAGCAATCGGCCGAGCGGCTCCGCGTCGAAGCTAAATGCCGTAATCCGTCACAGGAGATCGCTGCCTGCTGGACCCAGGCGATCCAAGAACTGATGGCGAGCCAAAGCCACTTCACCGAGCGCGAGGCGATTCGGCGCACCGCTGAATTGGCGCCCGGCCGAGGGATTGGCAGCCAAATTGTTATCGAAGCCGTGCGTCATGAGTTGCAAACTTCGAATTCTCTGATCCGCTTCGAGAATCAGCGAGGGGAACCGCGCTATACGACCCAGGAGATGCTAGACATCGAACGCCAGATGCTGCGCTCAATTGCCAAGTTGAGCGCGAATCAGCAGCACACGGTATCGGCACAGAACCTGGATATCGTAGTCAAAGCCCGCCCCACGATCACGTCGGAACAATTACAGGCCGTTCGACATTTGACCCAGCAATCGGGCAGCGTGGCCGTCGTGAGCGGCATGGCGGGCACCGGCAAGACGTTTCTGCTAGATGCCTGCCGCGAGGCCTGGGAGCGGCAAGGCTACCAGGTGATCGGCGCGGCGCTAGCGGGCAAAGCGGCCAAGGGACTTGAAGAGGGCGCCCGCATCAAGAGCACGACGATCGCCGCGAAACTCCACGACTTGGAGAAAAGACTCGGAGACACGCTCAAACACCACGCCCGGCAATTGGCGCGGGCCGCCCTCGATAAGACGACCTATCGTGAAGAGCGATTCGCCGTCACGCCCAAGACGATTCTCGTGGTCGATGAGGCCGGCATGGTGGGTACGCGGCAACTGGCCAAGCTCGTCGAGGCCGTGACACAAGGGGGCGGAAAGCTCGTCTTGGTCGGTGATGCCAAGCAGCTTCAGCCGATCGAGGCCGGTGGCGCATTTTCGTCCGTCGCGCATCGTGTAGGGCAGACCGAACTGACCAACATTACGAGGCAGAAGCAAGACTGGGCACGGGAAGCCGTGCATCAGTTCGCCCGCGGCGACGCGGCAGCCGCTCTCAAGTCCTTTGCCGAGCGCGACCTGCTTTCGGTAACGAGCTCTCGCCAAGAGGCGATGCTCAAACTCGTCTCCGACTGGAAGCGAGACGGACTCTCAGCGCCCCAGGAAAACCTAATTCTCGCGGGCACGAATAAAGAAGTCGCCACGCTCAACCGGCAGTGCCAGGAAGCGCGATTCCGAGAACCGTACCCGCACGTCCGCTTCTCAGCCCAAGTTGGCGCCACGGAGATTCATGAAGGAGACCGAGTCCTGTTCACCAAGAACTCACGCCAGCACCGCGTTTGCAATGGCGACCTGGCCACCGTCCAGCGGATCGACGAGTCGGGGAAAACCATGCTAGCCAAGTTGGATCGCGGTGACACGGTGCTCGTGCCACTCAAAGACTACCAGCACATTCAGTTGGGTTACGCCGTGACCACGCATAAGGCTCAAGGAATGACGGTCGAAAACGCCTACGTCTTGCTGGGTGGCCCGATGCAGGACCGCGAGATCACCTATGTGCAGGCTTCTCGCGCTCGGGGCACAACACGACTCTACGCCACGCCCAACGAAGTGGATAGTCGTCTCACCGAACTCGTCAAGCAGATGGAGAAATCGCGGGCTAAGGATTTGGCTTCGGATCACATCGATCGGGGATCACCGCCCGGCCCCGATCGCGACGTCGATCGTCCGAACAATTCTAAAAGTCGAGACCATCACAAATCACGCGACGAATCGACCCCAGCAGAGTCTGTCGAACCCGCCGAACGAGAGCGTGCTGCTGATAACGCGAGTCGGATTGCGGCGCTCATCGAGAAACTTCGCGAACAGCAGCGTATCCAAAAAATTGAGCGCAACCGACAAGAGGACAATCCTTGGTCCCAAGAAAGAAATGAGAGAACATTATGAGTATTCGCGAACTTTATGACAAATGCCGGCAACACTTTCGCCGGTGCGATGAAATTGCGATCGGGATATCGAGCGTTGTTATTTGTCCCCTCATTCACGCGACCTTCATTGCGGCAACCGCGTTTCAGTGTGGCTGTCCGGCGCCGGTCCTATCGATCATTGCCGCCATGGCCATGCTGGTTGCGCTGGCTTCGGGATTGCTGCAATGGTATCGCTATCGGAGCGGCGAGTATAACTTGCAGGAATACGATACAAGCACCCAGTACCTCCGCGTCTTATGGACAGTCCATGGCATTTTGGCTTCGATCGCGTTTCTAGCGCTTAACATCCTGCCTGCTATTGCACCGGATTGGATCTCGTGCCCCCTCCTGGTGACGACTTGCTTATTTGCGGTCCTAAAGACCCAATTTGTGCTGCTGGATCCCTCCTATCCTGCGCTGTTCGCCAACGAGTCGAAACTACGGCCCAAGCCGCCACCTTACCAACCGCCTCCACAACCACCCAGCCCCGACCTCCGTGTCATTCGCGGCCGAGTTTTGGAGAAGTTGCCCGACTTGCAACGCAGGATCGACAACGAGTCGAAGCTGGATCCAGTTTGTCTGCCGTGGGGCGGTCTACGCCTACCGCTTTCCGCTGCAACATTGCATTTTGCGGCGATTGGCGCCACCGGCAGTGGAAAATCTGTCACGCTAACGTTGCTAATGCAAGAAGCCTTTCAGATGCATGCATTTGGGATCGTACGCGGGCTGATTTACGACGCGAAACGCGACATTTCTTCGACGCTTGCCGCGATTGGTGGCACGGACGAAATTGCGATCTTGAATCCATTTGATGCGCGGGCGCTCGCGTGGGACATTGCTCAGGACATCACCGATGAAACTTCTGCTAGACAAGTAACCCAGACGCTGATTCCGAAAAACGAGCGCGAAAATCAACCATTCTTCAACGACGCCGCGCGAGATCTTGTAAGTGGTGCAATTATTAGCCTGCAGAATCTGGCGCCACAGCAGTGGTGCCTGCGAGACCTGCTTCATGCTGTGGCAAGTGAGTCAACACTACGCTCCGTCTTGTTAGCAACCGACGCTACGTCTCATTATATCGAACAATATTTTCAGCCGAAAACAACACTGCAAAACATACTCTCAGCGATCGCCACTCACATCGGTCCGTACCGCGCTATTGCGGCCGCATGGCATCAGGCAGGGCAAGCCGGCCGCACGTTTAGCCTCAACGACTGGATCAGCCACCCACGAGTTCTGGTACTCGGCGAGGACGAAACGAACCGAGCTGCGCTCGCTGCTGTCAACCGCTTGATCTTCACCAGGGCAACGGAGTTATTGCTCAATCAACCTGAGCGATGCACGAGGTCAACGTGGGTATTCTTGGATGAATTACGAGACTTGGGTCGGCTCGACGCGCTCAATAGGCTGTTACTTAAGGGACGCTCGAAAAATGTGGCAGTCGTATTGGGATTTCAGGACATTGAAGGCCTTCGCGAAGTCTACGGTGACAAAGTGGCGAATGAGATTGTCGGCCAGTGCGGCAACTATGCTTTTCTGAAGCTTAACAGTCCCACAACCGCTGATTGGGCATCCCACGCGATTGGCGAACAAGAGGTTATGGAGACGATTCGGCACCCATCCACGACTCCGCCTTTCACTGTCGATCCCCAATCCCGCCAAGTAAAGACACGGCGTACGGTTCTCCCCTCTCAGCTGCTTAATATCGAACCGCCCAAAGGTCTTTCGCAATTATCAGGATACTACCTCGCGGCGAATTATGGGCTCTACCAATCAACCTTGTCGGCCGACGAAATCCAGTACCTCAGCTGGTTGCGGAATACCAGCGTGCCAAACTATGTCGCCAGCCCAAGGGACTACCAAATACTTTCGCCCTGGAACGACACGGACCGCGAGCGCCTCGGTCTGCCGAAAAAGCCTGAGTCGCCGTCTTTGTCGAACGGCGCTCCCCTTCGTGCTGCCGATGTGCCGGACAAATATAAAATCCCAGTAGTCTTTCGGCCGACTCCTCAAAATGGAAATTCTGAGCCAAATCTTGAACTCGATCCACCGCAAGCTGAGAAAAAAGCCATGGATATTCCGCGAGTTCAAATCGAACGGAAAAAATCCTGACGCCGCAAAAGCTTTTGCCCGACGACTCTGAAACGGGGCAGTCGATGCCGCTCATTACGGGGCACTCGTCGTTACGCTTCGGAATTAGGCAGCTATGGTCAACCGAGTCTGCATAGCGGACGGACATTAAAATGTTCGTCCATGCCTTATGTCACCCAAATCCTAGCTGATCGAATCTGGCAATCCGACGACCTAGCCCGGATTATTCATCAGCCGCAGTGCGCTAGCACTCGGTTCCCGGGCGATGCGGAACAAACCGGTCGCTAGCGCGACGCGGCTGATAACGCACTGTGCTTCTTCGACGATCGTCGCAAAGTAAGGTTTGGAAACGAGTTATCACGAAATGTCGAAAACGCGTGAATAATCCGGGCTAGAAGCAGACGGCGCCAACACATTTAGCAACAGCCTGGCACATGTGGCCGCTTCCCTTACATCCAGACATTATTACGGTACGACTTCCCACGCAATGTTTTTTTTGAAGGCCTCGCTATCGCAACGGCAACTATTCTCGATTTGAGTTTGCCCGGCCATTCCGGCTTTCGGTTTCTGCCAGCTTGGTCTTGGTGCTTTCGAGTTGCTGCTTGAAGTTGAGGTTGTCGGGCCTCGTCATCAGTTGTTCCTTAAGAACCTGGATGCCCTCTTGGTAGCATTTCGCCGCGGCACTCTGCTGACCAACGTTAACAAGAATGTCGCCCAGTTGGATATTGCTCTGAATTAGCGCAGTCGTACACTTGCGCGACGGTTTTGGCCGCTGGCGAAGGTGCTGCGCAAGCCCGATGCTACGACGAAACTCAACGATGGCTTCGGATGTGCGTCCGACCCGAGTTAATCCTTCGCCGATTCGACAGTGAACAACGGCTAAAGAGTTTTCGTTTTCTGCGGACAACCTGCCCTGGTAATGAAATAAAAGCGTTTCCCAATGTTCCGCGGTTAATTGATAATAAGGCAGGGAGGCGTCCAGCTTCTTCCAGTCGGTCAACACCTGCGCCAGCTCCAAGCTTTCCTTTCCCAGCAATTCTCGCTGCGGGCAGTCGTCCGGGTGCTCACGAGTCCATTCTTGCCGAATCCTGATCTCTCGTTCATACAGCGGCACGGAATTGGCAGGCTTGACCCGGCGAGCATACAGGCGAGCTTCCGATCGCAGGGCACCCGCCAATATCAATTGGTCTGTTGGCTCGCTCCCGTCGTGCGCGACAACGCTTTCCATAATGCGTCGCGCTTGAGCAGCGCTTTGAATCGCCAACGGAAAATTGCGGGTTAGACGATTTTGATTCGTGGCAATATGGAGGAGCACCGTAGCTTCGTCAATACCGAATCGCGCGTCCGGCAATCGCTGGCTAAGTTCATGCCACGCCTGACGCGACTGCTCCAAGGCAGCTAGTGCATCTGCGGGCTGATGTTTGCTCTTACGTGCTAAGCCAAGATTCGACATCATGTGAGCATACGCCTTCAACGCCCTCACCTCGTCGTCAGGCGCAAGCTTCAAGCGAAGGAACATCTGTTGCACAAGATTCTCGCCTTGGTGATCGACCTTGATCGTCCCGGAACTCAGCAAATGATTCCCGTAACCATACAACGTGACTCCCATGGCGCGTAAGTAAGCGGCCGAGTCCGGATTGTTGCGCAACACGTCGCGCCAGATTCCGATGCTCTTCCGATAATGCTCTTCGGCGGCCTCTACCTTGTGCATCTGAGAGCAGCTTTTCGCTTGCATCGCGTAGATCGCGGCCAGGATCGGATCCGTCATCCCTTCTCTTGCGGCGTATTGGGGCAACATCTCGTTGGCATAGTGGTTCAACTTTTCGGCCAATACGAGCGGAAAAGTTTTGTCGTTCCCGGACCACAGTTCCGCTTCTTCGAATATCCACGCCAAATCGATGGAAGAGACTTCGACTCGACGCAAATTCTTTTCCGCGCGCGCAAATTCGTTCCGCGCCAGAAGCAGGCTGTGCTCGGCACGAATCCACTGCCAGGTAATGCCGACAATTCCCAGAAGCGTGATCAAACACAAGGTAGCGCACAAAGCCGCTTGCATCGGCCGTCGCTGGCACCAGCGAGTCAGGCGCTCGAACCGTCCCACGGGCCGGGCGTCGACGGGCAGGCGATTGAGAAAATTGCGTAAGTCGCCCGACATCGCGCTCGCAGTCGAGTACCTCTTGGACGACTCCTTTTCCAAACTCTTCAGGCAGATCGCCTGCAAATCGCGAGGAATGCGCCGTTGTGCGAGCAGGTCAACCGGCACCGGGTCGGCGACGATTTGTTGCAGCGTATCGTCGTCGTTGCTCCCGGCAAAAGGAGGTCGTCCGGCCAACAATTCGAATAAAATGGCCCCCAATCCATACACGTCGGTTTGAATGCCCACGTCGCCATGCCGGCAGGCGGCTTGCTCGGGCGCCATGTAGCGAGGCGTGCCGACGAGCGATTCGTTCCGCGTGAACGGCTGGCCTTCGTCGAGTCGCCGGGCCAGGCCGAAGTCCGACAACCGCGGCGCGAATGGCAGGCGAGAATTGACCGTCTGGCCGCTCGGCTCCAAGAGAACGTTGGCCGGCTTAAGATCGCGGTGCAGCACGCCGCGCGCATGAGCATGTTGCATCGCTTCCGCTAGAATGGCAATAAGCTCCGCCGCCTGCTGCGGCGACAAGCACGACTCCTGCTCGCGCAGCCATTCGGCGAGCGTCGGTCCGGCGATGTAACGGCTCGTGATGAACCAGATCGGGCCGATGTCGCCAGTGTCGAACACGGGAACGATATTGGCGTGGTCGAGCGCTGCGGCGGCCTGAGCCTCGCGCAGAAAGCGGCGGCGCATATCGTGCGAGACGAGAATCTCCGGGCGAGGAATTTTCAAGGCGACCTCACGCGCCAGCCGCTTGTCGAAGGCCAGCAGGACCACTCCGAAACCACCGTGGCCCAGCATCCGTCGAACCTCGAACCTCTCTCCCGCTAAGGGGATCTCCGGTGGATTGTCTGACTTACTCAGCGAATGGAGCGTGCCACCGAATGTGCTCGCATCAATAGAACACGCAGATTCCGGCCACGCCTGTGATAAAAGCCGCAAGTAAGCGGCGATGTCGTGCATCGCCAAAGTGGAATCGGCATCGTCTTGTGACATTTGATCGACGAGGGCAGCCATCTGGCGCACGATCGTCGACTCGGCGAGCGCTTCGCCATCGCCATTCGCAAGTGCTGGCCGGCTGTCGTCAACTGTCGCCATCGCGCTCCTTCAGTTCTTTTCTCAATAGTCGAATGGCGCGAGACCAGAGCATCCGCGCGGCGTCAGTGGATCGATCCATGCGGGCACCGATCTGAGCGAACTTCCACCCATCGCGATTGTGCCACAAGATGACCTGCCGGTATGCGGCGGGGAGTCGATCGAGCGCTTCTTCCAGCCGCTCGACCATGGTGTCTTGCTCGAAACGCGCGACGGGCGTTTCGCCGCAGCCAGCGACGAGTTGGTCGAGTAATTGCTTCGACTCTCCTTCATCCAAGGAACGCTCGCGGCGCAACGAGCGGCTTTGGGCTCGGTAGTAGCGACGCTGCAGCACTTTCAAGCGTTCCAAAAGAATGTTCCGCAGCCAACTACGCAGTTCCTCGTCCGACTGCGGCTTCTCGTCCAGCCCTTGCCATGCACGATGCGCCTCGGCAAATGTCTCTTGAACTAAGTCCGACGGTCCTGCCTTGGCTTTGAGCGCGTTATTCATGCGCGCATGGGCCGTCACCAAAAGATACGGCCGGTAGAGATCGAGCAGCGGCGCCAACGCTTCGGCTTGTCCAGCTTCCAGCGCAGCGAGAAACCGGCGAAGCCGTCGAATTGAAATGCGCTGATTGGCCGGGGACGAGCTCATGCGAATGCGGGCCGCGAGTCAAAAAAAGTAGCCGCCCAAAATAGGCTATCTCGGCGATTGTAACTACTTGCCAGGACGAGTGATAGCAACGTGGTCCCTGCCGGCTCGCGGCTCATTTTTTGAAAAAATCCTCAAGTTTTCGCGTTCGGTTTTCGGCTGGCTGGCCCCTTGGAGTGCTAGTGGTACTGCCCATGTACCAGCTCAACCTTCAATACCGTTCAGTCGGCAACAGGTTGATTCATGTCCTATTGGTGGTTCGCTTCGCGCGATGGTATGCGAAATACGCTCGCCGCGGCGACTGGATTCGACGGTTGGCCCGTTTCCGTTGGGGGTTATCCCGTTGTTCCGCAATCGACTTGGAAAAAGTGTCATGGCCCACAGATCGATCCGAGCATCCTTTCCGAAGAGCGGCATCGTAACCTTCTTGTCGTTGATGTTGCTCATCGCCTTGAACAGCACCTCGGCTGCTAGCCCCTTCTGGGTAGGCGACCAGACTACGGAGCCGAATCTTTTCGCCACGTCCGGTCGTACATCCTGGGGAGCAGGAAATTTTTGGGAGGGGTTCCGCCCTGCTGGACTGGACAACGTAGGTCTCCCGCAGACCGGCGACGACGCCATTTTCGACGCGCTTTATGATCCTCCCGGCGAGCCGCTTCCGGGCGCAGGTTATGAGCTTTCGCAGGGCGGAATCGTTCACTTTGGGGACTTTGAGTATTCGTTTCTTTCCAGTTCATCCTCGTTTCGCCGGATCGGAGTCGATCAATCTGCTGTACATCCCACTCCGAATCTATTGCGCGTGCGCAACGGCGACTGGACGTTCGATTTTGGACCTTTCGATGTAGCCTCGGGTAATTCTGGAAGTCTCGACGTTCAGGCCCAACTGCTTGTGGCTGATAACCCTGATTCTCATGCCAGTTTAACTGTAAAAAATGGCCATCTCCATAATGGTTTCGCGACGCATCTAGCGGCAGGCCCGAGATCAGTCGCCAACGTTGTTCTTGAGGGCAGTGATGCACTCTGGACCACGAATTCCTATGTCGACCTGGGTTGGATGGGTACCGGCACGGTACGAGTTCAAGACGGCGCCGCATTCAACCCCGCGCAAAATCTGTGGATTGGAATTGATCAGGACGCCGTGGGCCGCCTGGAAATTCTTCATGGTGGACAGGTTCTAAATCCCGGCGGTGCCGTCTTGGGTCGCAGCCACTCGATGAGCCAGGGGTACGTCGTCGTCGACGGTGCGGGCTCGCTTTGGGAGACGTCAAATGTCACCGTCGGCGGCGTTGGCTACGGTGAGATATCGGTTCTAAACGGTGGCAGTGTCAACTCGCAAAGTATCGTCGTCGCGGACGGTGTGACGGCACACACGTGGGATGGCGAACTAACTGTTTCTGGTACAGGGTCGACGCTCACAGTGCTCGGCACAGGACCGCCGCTAGAAGATGATTTAATCATTGGACGAGTTGGTGACGGTGCGGTTGTCGTCGCGAACGGCGGCGCCGTTACCGTCGTCGGCGAAATCAATGTCGGGCACCTTGGAAATGGCAAGCTGGAAGTGCTCAGCGGAGGCCGCGTCGATTTGAACGACGTCAGTACAACGGATCAAGGAATCTTGAGAGTCAACCATGGCGATGTTCTCGTTTCCGGTATCGGGTCGGAGCTTTCAGGGAACAGGATGTTACTCGGCAGTCCATCTGAAGGGGGGACAAGTTCTTCCGGGAATGTCGAGATCACGAATCAGGCAAATGTGAACGTCGGCTTTCTTGTCGTTGGTAATAGCGTCGGTTCATCGGGCGCAATGTCGATCAGCGGCGCCGCTCACCTAGAAACCACGAATGCGGATGTAATCGGAAGTACCATTAGCAGCGGGGAGGTCACGATAGTAGGTAACGGCACACGCTGGGACTCGCTTCATCAAATTCAGGTTGCGTCCCGGTTTGCGGGGACACTTGAGATTTCCGACGGAGCAGTGGTCGAAAGTCGCAAGGGAACTTCTCCTACCGGCACTAGCGGAGTGATCGGAAATCTTGCTACGGCAAACGGGACTGCCACAATCACTGGTAATGGCTCGCGCTGGATACAGGATGGCACCATGATCGTCGGATGGACTGGTATCGGTGCGCTAACTGTTGCCGACGGCGGTCGATTGGAAAGTGAAGATGGTGTGATCGCCAAAGCCGTGGGCTCCAACGGCAGTGTGGATATAAGCGGTGCCAACTCGGCCTGGAATTTGACGCGATCGCTCTACGTTGGCGGCGATTCGGCCGCGGCTGGCGGCACCGGTCGGCTCACTGTGGCAGACGGTGGGGTCGTTACAGTGCCCAACACGCTCAAGATTTGGAGTGCCGGTACGGTTGATGTCAGCGATGGCGGCAGGGCCGTTGTCGGCAGCGGATCACTGCCAACCTTCGGCTCGTTACGAGTCGGATCCGGGGGCGTGGTGACCGGAAATGGTACGGTTCGGGGGAATACTGTCGTTGATGGCGGTTCAGGGACAGAGGCGGGCGCCATTCTTCCTGGCAATTCTACGGGCGTATTTACAATCGAGGGCAACCTGACGCTGGCGTCGAGTAGTTTGCTGGAGATCGAAGTCGGCGGAGTGACGCCTGAGACGCAATTTGACAAGGTGGTCGTAACCGGCAACGCGGTTATTGGCGGCCAGCTTGACGTGCCGATCATCAACAATTACATGCCGCAGGTGGGCGATTCGCTCACGATTCTGACCGCTGCGAACGTGACCGGCCAGTTCTCGGGATTATTTGCTCCTGAACTGCAGGCAATCAATCCCAACGTCGCCATCGACCTACACCAAAGCGCGACCGAAGTACAACTTCACTTCGTCGCGCCCCTCACAACGACCCAGTTCACTCCCAACGCTGTGGCCACAGACTGGACCAACCCGAACACCTGGAGCACGGGTGTCGAACCGGATAGCCGCCACGTTATCACGATTGAAAATCCCCTGGCCGCGAATCAGCGCGTGCACATCCAAAACGACGACGCATTTGTCCACGAGCTCGAAGTCAAAGGCGACAGCACACATGCCGTGACTCTCAACATAACCAATGAAAGGACTTTGTCCGCTACAGTCAGCGCGAGGGTCGTTCGCGCTACAGTTATCGTTGGCGATTCGGCGAGCGATGGTCGTCTAACGGCTCCGAGGGTCGATGTCCGAGACGGCGGCGAATTGAGGGGAAAGAGAGCTAAGCTCGGGGCGCAGAATACCGCAAAGAATGTTCGTGAAAGCCGACAGACGACCCTCTCCAATCGGCGGAGAGACCTCCGTCAGGGCTCCGGTAGCTCGCTTCCGCATGGGACAAGCGACGAGCCGCTGGAACTTGGCTCCCTCGTGGCACCGGGACTTCTCGCCCCAGGAGAGCACATTGGCCAGATCGAAGTTTTCGGCAATTACGAGCAGGACGAGGATAGCTTCTTAGAAATGGAAATCGAGTCTCTTTCAAGCTTCGACAAGTTTATCGTTACGGGCGAATCTTCGCTCGCGGGTACGCTTGATGTCTCATTGCTCAACTCTTTCACACCACAAGCAGGCGATTCGTTCGACCTCTTTGACTGGGGCACTATCGTCGGCGATTTTGACGTGCTCGCATTGCAGCCGCTGGCGGGCGGCCTCGTTTGGAATACCGATGATCTGTACACGCTGGGAACTTTGGCGGTCGGCGGGGTGCTAGGAGACTACAACCTGAATGGCGTTGTTGACGCGGCCGATTATGTTGTCTGGCGCAAGTCCGTCGGCCAGACGGGCTCCGGGCTGGCGGCCGATGGTTCCGGGCCTGGTGGTGTACCTGACGGCGTCGTCAATCAATTCGATCACGATCTCTGGCGAGCGAATTTCGGCAAGACGCCTGCCTCGGCCACCAGTGCCGTACGTGCGGAATCGACTGTTCCCGAGCCGGGCGGTTTCGCACTACTCGTCATTATTTGGCTGATCTTCATAGTGACGCTGCGTCGGAGAAAATCGCGATCGTTCGGTGAAACCGCCGGCGCGGCCAGCAGGCTGTCCTTCGGCACGCAAGATGTTTCAGGCTGGCTCACCAACGAAAACAGTTTTGAGATTTCGATGGTATCGGAACGCGCCACCCTATCGCTTCTCGCGGTTGCCTGGGCGGCATCGATGGGGCGGCGCGGTAAAAGACTCAAGTAGATTTCCCAATACGACTAATTCTTCAAAGGCATCGCTAATGCTCAATCAAAAATCGTACGTGGCTTTTGTCGCGATATTGTTCCTTAGCACTGCACACTTGCACGCTGAATTGATCAGTGCGGAAGCGTTCGACAACGCGACCGTGCAGTCCGGCGGCCCGCGCTCCGGAAGCGGCGGCAAGGCCTTTTTTAATATCGAAGGCGAAGACAACGGCAACTTCGCTAGCTACGGCGTAGCCGATTTTAATTTCCCGCTAGTGCAAGACCCGAACGATCCGACGCCGCCGCCACCCATCGCGTATATCCAATCTATGACGCTTCGTCTCACGCAGGCAAATTCAGCGTTCTCGCAAAGCGGCTCAGTCGTGATGGCGCTTGACGCCAGTCCGATTCCCGCCGGTATCCAGCCCGGCACCTCGCCGTTGGCGTATTCTCCGCCGGGGTACGGCACGTTCCAGGATGAATTGCAGGGCGAACTCACCATGGACTATTTGTTCGGCCTCTTCCCTATCGATGTCTTTCAACAGTTCTATCCGATCTCGACCGGGTTTACCGACACATACTCGTTCCTTTTCGCGCCGTGGCAACAGACTGCACTGACCAACCGACTTAACTCGGGCAGCACAATTCGCATGGTGATAGCGCCAGCGGATCCGTTCGTTGAAGCCACCTGGGCGGGCTTCTCGCATAGCTCGTTGGACGGTCCCACGCTCGAACTCGACGTTGTTTATGTTCCTGAGCCGACATCGCATTTGTTGTTAGTTTGTGGCTGCGCTGTAGGTATCGCAGCCAAGCGTCAATGGCGAGCGAATTGCTGAGCGCATTACAACACATGAGACTTCCACTCTGAACTTTCTGAGATTTGAAGGGAGCCGCTAATGAAGTTGCATCTATCTGGGGGCGCTCGAACGCGCGTGGAACGCCGATTGATTTTGCCGCTCCGCGTTCTGACGCTGGTGGCGGTCGTGGGCGAATGCTCCGCCGGTTCGGCGCTCGCCCTCACGAGGCATATCTTCGATTGCGGTGATCCGGTTGGCGACACCTCCTGCTATATGGATTTTGTTCAGGATGGTTATTTCTACGGCCGCAGCGAAGGTCAGCCGCCGCGTGGGCCTAATCCCCTCGGCCCACTGTACAGCGGTTCGATCGACGTCGATCTTTTATACGACCTGACCGGACAGATCGATCAGTATTACCAGACTCGACTGAATCGCAATGGTCCCAATGCCCGCGGTGGTACAGGTAACGGTACGACTGTGTCCTACGATGTCTATCGCATGTTCGCCAATGGAAATGGTTCGAGTATCGGAGCCGTTCTCTGCGACGTGCCGGCAGGGACGCCGTCGGCGGCCGCCACCGCAACTAGTTGTGTGTTTTGTCGAGGTTCGGCGACACCAGATACTGTTGGCCATGAGGTTGGCCACATCATGGCCCGCAACATGCGGCAACCGGCTTCGTCCATTTCTCTGGGAAGTACGAACGAAGCGGGTGCGCTCAACGAGGCCATGGGCGACTTCTTCGGCGAGGCGTTCGAACGGTTTCTGACCGGCTCAAATGATTGGATTTTGGGAACTGGGCATTCGCTACCAGTTCGCAGCTTGAGCGATCCGCCGAGCGTTCCCCAAGGCCCCTACGCCAGCCCAGACCGCTACCTCAGCCCCGACTTTTACACCGGTACCGACGACGCGGGCGGCGTCCACATCAATGCGGGCGTCATCAACAAGGGCGCCTACCTGGCCTCTGAAGGGGGCGTGTTCAATGGTTACACGATCGCGGGGATCGGTTTCGACAAAGTCGAGCAGATTTGGTACCGCGCCCTCACCCAATACTTCGTGCCGAGCGAAACCTTTAACCTCGCCTACGACCATTTCCTGCAGGCCACGGCCGACCTGTACGGCCCTTACGAAATGAATCAGATGACACTCGCGCTGCAAGCAGTGGAGATCAACCAGATCCGCAACGTGCCGGAGCCGGGCTGCCTCGCATTGACAGTCTGCACACTGTCAGTTGCGGCGTTGTCCCGCCGCCCGCGTCGCAGAGCACGACCGTGAGGCTACCGCCGCCGGCGAAAACAACCCAGTCGAATCGATCATTTCGCGAGTGCTGAAGAGGTGCGTATGGCGATTGGAGAACGAGGAAAAACATGAAACGATATCTAATCCGAAACTTATTAGTGGTTTTTTGTCTGGCCGTCGGACTGCTCACTTCGCCTGCCTGGGCGGTGAGTTTTGTGGCCACGCTGCTGCACCCGGAAGATCCATCTGACGAGTATAACTCCTTCGGCATCGACGCCAGCGGCACGACTCAATTAGGCAACGTATATGACGCATACGTTATTTGGAACAGCTCGCCTGAGGACATCGTCTTCCTGCATGCGTTAGGTGGGATTCCGGTAGCCATCGATGGCAATACTGAAGTTGGATATGGAACCGCTGGCGGAAAGGACCACGCCCTAAAATGGAACAGCACAGCACAAAGTAAAGTCGACCTGCACCCGGCCGGGTTTGAAAGCTCTCGTGCGACGGATGTTTCGGGCGCAGTACAAGTCGGAACGGGCAGACTGCCGGGATTTCCAGTTAATCAGCACGCCCTACTTTGGAGCGGTACGGCGGAGAGCGTTGTCGATCTGCATCCGGCGAATAACTATACGTCCTCCTTCGCTTACGGTGTGTCTGGATCAACTCAGGTGGGCGTGGGGTTTGCCATCTCTTCGACGGGTAGTTACCACGCATTGATGTGGAATGGTTCGGCAGAAAGTGTTGTCGAGCTTGAACCCGAGGGTTTCAATTCTTCGTACGCTTATGCCGTGCACGGAACCCATCAAGTTGGCAAGGCTACCGGACGCGGAGGCTGGCACGCTTTGCTGTGGAACGGTAGCGCGGAAGGTTATGTTGATCTACATCCGCCCGGGTTCAGCTATTCAGAAGCGAGAAATATCTCGGTTGCAGGTCAAGTTGGTCATGGCCAAATCTTTGATGGCAATGCAAATCGCAAACGGGCTTTATACTGGGACGGAACGGCGGCCAGTGCTGTAAACTTGCATGAGTCGCTCACAAGTTTAATACCAGACTTGATTGAGTCCGAGGCACTGGGAATCTCAGACAATGGCACCATCGTAGGCACCGCGTATGCCGGATTACATACATATGCCGTTCTCTGGACGCCCGTCGGCCTTCCTGGAGATTTCAACGATAACGGTATCGTCGATGCGGCCGACTATGTGGTCTGGCGCAAAGGCGGACTCCTCGCCAACGAATTCGCGCCGCCGGGCGCGGGGCCAGAAGACTACTTGGGGTGGCGCGCGGCCTTCGGAAATGGCAGCGCTGGGCTCGGCGCGAGCGCGGTGCCGGAAACGTGCTCGTTGTCGATCTTAGCGATCAGCTCTGCGGCCCTCATTTCTCGCTCGCGCCGGCGGAGTTCATGCGCAGAAACCCTGTGGTTTCGTGCCGAGCGAAACCTTTAACCTCGCTTACGACCATTTCCTGCAGGCCACGGCCGGCCTGTACGGCCCCTACGAAGTGAACCAGGTCACACTCGCGCTGCAAGCAGTGGAGATCAACCAGATCCGCAACGTGCCGGAGCCAGGCACATGGAGACGGACGGGTCGCACGAGTCGTCGTTGAGTTAACTGGCATGAATCACTTATCACCGCGCATCAGAAATTAAATCTACCAAAAAATACGTCCTTCGTTTTGATACAAACCCCATGATCCATTATGAACTACGAACATCGTCGCGGCTGGCATTTTGTCTGGCTTTATTTGCATTTGCCATCACAGCGCTTCACGTTCGGGCTGACATCTACCAGTGGGAATACGTCGACCCGACGGATCCCAGCCAGGGTAAGCGGCAAAGTACGACGCTTGCGCCAGGCGGCGCCGGCGTGAATGCCGTTTCCGGCGCAAACCTTTCGAGTCGTGATCTAACCATGGCATACTTGATCGGCAAGAACTTATCATCAGCCAAGCTGATGTCGGCGAACTTGACGAACGCCGACCTCACGAATGCCGGACTGCGTTTTGCCACCCTGACGGGCGCGAACTTTTCCGGCGCCGAAATTCGCGGTGTGAATTTCGGGTATTCTAGTGGCTTCACGGCCGCTCAGTTGCAGTCGACGGCCAGTTATCAAAATGGCAACTTGACGGGCGTTGTTGCGGACAACTTTGACTTTGCTGGACTAGATCTTTCCGGCCGAGACCTCACCAATGCGCGGTTTGATGAAGCGGAATTAGCAGGAGTAAATCTTACTGGCTCTATCATTCGAGGTACTTCCTTCAACTACTCCAAAGGACTTACGACGACACAGCTGGCTTCAACGGCCAGTTATCAGGCGCGCAATTTGGCCGGAGTTGGTTTGAGGTACCTCGATCTGACCGGTATCAGCTTCGCCGAGCAAGACCTAACGAATGCGTGGTTCGAGAGTGCCATCCTCACGAATGTCGACTTCAGCAACGCAGACCTTACCAATGCCGAGCTGGATATTGCCGATCTAAATGGCGCAGAATTCACGAGCGCAGAGATAAGAGGGGCGCGATTTGGCGTCCACCCTAGTTTCGGCGGCACTGGCCTGACATTGTCGCAATTATACTCGACCGCCAGCTACGAGCATCGCGATTTGAGCGGCATCGGGTTAGAGAACAATAACCTGACCGGAGCGAACTTGGCGGGCGTCATTTTGAGCAAAAGTCGGCTTGATGGCGCCGATCTATCGGGCGCCGATCTTAATGGGGCGGATCTCACCGACGCAAGTTTGCCGTTTGTTGATTTGACGAACGGCAATCTCAGTCAAGCAAATCTCGCTCACGTTGCCGGTTACGGCGCCAAGCTAACCGGCGCCAATCTCAACGAGGCAAAGCTAGCCAATGCAGCTCTCAACGCGGCAAATCTTACGGACTCAAATCTGAGTGGCGCTGATCTTTCGAAGGCAAATTTCGATTCCACAAACTCGCCCCCCTTTTCGGCCGATCTGACCAACGCCAGCCTAGCAGATGCAAATCTCTCGATGACCAACTTAAGAGGAGCGATTTTGACCGATGCGGACTTCACCAACGCTGAGGTGCGCGGAGCGTCTTTTGCCCGCCGTAGAATCGTCGGATATGAAGGAACCGGGATTACCGCAGCTCAACTTCAATCTACTGCCAGCTACCAGATACGAGACCTAAGCGGGGTCGATTTAAGCGGTGGTCTTCTTGCCGGAATCGACTTCACAGGGCAGATATTGACTGGCGTCGTGCTGGAATATGCGGACCTCAGGAACACGGACTTCCGCCAACAGAATTTGGCAGGGATAACGTTGTTTGGTGCGACAGTGACCGACGCCAATTTCAGCGGGGCTCAGATCAAAGGCGGTCTGCTCAGCGCCACGAATCTTTCTGCCGCGCAACTGTATTCCACCGCGAGCTACCAGGAGAAAGATCTAACCGGACTCCGTTTGTCTGGCATGAATCTCTCGGGTTGGAATTTCGCTGGGATCAATTTAAGTTTAACGACGCTCAACGAGTCAATTCTGACAGATGCTGATTTTTCCGGCGCATTGTTGCGCGACGCCTCGCTCACGACCGGCGGCACAGGACTCTCTGCCACTCAGTTGTATTCAACCGCCAGCTACCAGTTGCGCGATTTGCGTGGCTTACGAGCCACCACGAGTGATTTGAGTTCATGGAATCTCAGTCATCAGAACCTTGCTGGCGCGAAATTTGAGAATGCCACCATGATTGGCACGAATCTTCAACAGGCGAATTTGAATAATGCTTACCTGCGAAACACCAATTTGACGAACGCCGATCTCAGATACGCGGATATAGATCATGCACATCTAGTCGGGGTCAACCTCGCTGGAGCGAATCTGTCTGGGTTAGATTTTCGGCTACTAGACGAGGCACGTATAATGAGTATGGAAGCGGCAATTCTTTCCAATACAATCCTTCGTTCGAACTTTTCGAGCGATCAAGATGGGGATATTAAAGATCTCGACCTTACCGCTGGGAAACTATTAGTGGTCCGCAACTTTCCTGGCTCACTCATCGTCGTGACAGATGAAACTGCAAAAATTGGCGAGGGCGGAGCGCTGCGATTATTGCTGGATGACTATAGCTATTTTAACCCGATATGGGGAGCAGCAGAGGTTTCCGGACTCGCTACTCTTCAGTTGGCTTTCGCCGAAGGAATTAATGTGGCCAATCAGCTTGGCCGAACATACTACATATCGATTGATTTTATCGATGCCTTCATGGTTGAAAGCCCTTATGTCTGGGACCTCACGAATCTTTACACGACCGGCGAGATCACGCTTCTTGCCGTGCCGGAACCAATCGCGTTGTCGCTGATCGGCATTGGTGGCGCGGCGGGAACTCTCATGGTTTCGCGGCGACGCAGGCCCCTTCATCGTCGGCGACTGCGCTTCGAATCTTTGGAAGACCGGCGATTATTGGCAACGTTCACGGTAACGAACTTGAACGATGGTCCCGTGACGGCCGCGGGTCAGCTTCCTGGCAGTTTGCGGCAGGCGATCTTTGACGCCAACGCACTTGCGGGCGCCGACACGATCAATTTCAGCGGCGTCGGCGGCACTCTAACCATGACGGCTGGCCAGTTCGTGTTGACTGGCGCCGTCACGATCGACGGCCCAGGTGCAACGAACCTGACGATCGACGCCCAGCAGCAGTCGCGGATCTTCAACATCACCGTAACGCCCGCCAGTTACACGATCCGGGGGCTGAAGCTGACCGGGGGAAAGACGACCGGCGACAATCTCTTAAATGGGGTCGACAGTACGTTCAGCGGCGGGGCGATCCGAGCAATCTGGCAGCAAGTATCGAAGGGCAGCTTTATCCTCGATCAGTGCACGCTCACCGGCAACAGCACCAGCGGCCAGGGCGCCGATGGCGGCGCGGTCTTTGCCAACGGAGTCGGGTTTACGATCTCCAACAGTATCATTAGTGGAAACAGCACATCTGGGTTAGAGTCGTTTGGTGGCGCGATTGCCGCGAATCAAGAGCTTACCATTCTCGATAGCACGATTCATGGCAACAGCACTTCTGGATATGGAGCGCTTGGGGGCGGCATATATGCACTAGGCGCTACGGTCATTCGTAGCACGATCAGCGGCAATAGCACGTTAGGCGAATACGCCGAAGGGGGCGGAATTTTTGCGTCGGGTATGTCTATGACCGACAGCACAGTCAATGGAAACAGCACCGCAGGCAGCTATTCCTCTGGCGGTGGCTTAGCCGCATACAAAGCTACGATCACCAACAGTTGGGTGAACGGCAACAGCACTGCGGGCTATGCGTCCTCTGGAGGTGGCATCGGCGCTAACTTTCCCCAGAGTTTCGAGATTGTTAATTCCACGGTCAGCGGGAACCATACTTCAGCCCAGTATGGGTATGGCGGCGGCGTTTTCGCCATCTATCTCACGCTTACCAACAGCACGATCAGTGGCAATAGTACAATAGGCGGGCAGGCGGGGGGAGGTGGCATCGCCGCTCTTGCAGCCACGATCGCCCACAGCACCATCAGTGGGAACAGCGTTGCCGGAAGCGGTTCCACCGGAGGCGGTATCCATCTCTTCAATCAATATGGAGATGAGATCGAGTCGACAATCAAAAACTCGATCATTGCCGGAAATACGGCCAGCGACGAAGGTCCCGACTTGCGACTGTCGGCAATGAATTTGATCCCAACAATTTGCTACAGCCTCATCGGCAATAATGCAGACACCGAACTTGTTGCAGCGCCCCTCGGCATGCCGGACGCGAACGGCAATCTCATCGGCACGCCGGCTGCGCCGATCGACTCGCTCCTGGGGGCCTTGGCGTATAACGGGGGGCCGACATTTCTCGATGGCACTAAGATGCTGACTCATGCATTGTTAGTGAATAGCCCGGCGATCGATGCGGGCGATCCGATGACGAGCGCTGCTATACTGTTCGACCAGCGCGGCACGCCGTTTGTGCGTGTGTTCGATGGCGATGGTGTGGACGGTGCGCGGCTCGACATGGGAGCGTTCGAGCTCGACATTGTGGTCGTTCCTCCGGCATTGCCAGGCGATTACAACAACGACAACGCAGTCGATGCGGCCGACTATGTTGTTTGGCGAAAAGCATTAGGGGCGAGTAACATTCCGGCGTATTCGGGCGCCGACGGCAACGGTGACACGACGGTTGACGAGAGCGATTACGAGGTGTGGAGGAATCACTTCGGTCAAGTGCTGGAGATGGAAAGCGGAATGTCCAGCGAGAGCGAAGCGATCGTTCGAGCCGCGGCGAAGGTAAGCGCCGCATTGTATGAGCAAGACGAGACTGTCAGCGAGTTGGATCTAGCCGCTTATCATGCGTCGGATGTCGCGATTGAGCAGGATTTCACCCCGGAAGACAAGCGAGAGCAAACGTCGGTTTATGGGTTTGTGTCAACCACTTTGCCAAAGCGGCGAGCCACGTATCCGGTGTTTACACACACGGCACTCCGTGAAACCGAGGCTGGCAAGTTGCGGCAACTGATTCTTGCAGGTAACTCGTCGTATTTGCGCGAGCAATTGGACTGGCCTGAGGTTCAATCGGAAGCGACTGCTCCAAACAAATTCGATGATGCGTTGGATTTGACCGCTCCGGATTTCAACGGCGTATGTCTCGACATGGTAGATGTCGACGTGATTTGGTCGGACATCTCCTTTTTGCCACATCTCTTGTGACGGATTTGGTCCGCCGCGGGTTCGCCGGTTTCCGCATCGGTCGAGAGCGGAATCTCGATTGTAAATACGCTTTGCGAGAGGAATAGTTAACGAAAACTCTTTGGTCCAGGCATCTCACGACGCGCCGCTGAAAAAGCTTGAATTGCGATAATCACGCCGCTAATCTGATGTCGAGTCGATCAAATCCCCTCGACTGAGATACGGTACTGTGCCAATGGCAATTCGGCTCCATTTCGCTTCGATCCGGCAAGCTGTTTTGGGAGTGTCTGCTCTTTTGGTCATCATCGCTTCCGAAGCGAATTCGACCATTGTCAATATCACGACCGTCATCGATGGCAACAAACTGAATCTCTCGACTATCGAAGTGACAAGTGGCGCGGGCAATTCCAATCGCGTGTTTACCTACGAACAACTGATTAAGCCAACAATAGTCGACTATTTATCCGTCTCGGAAAACAACACCAGCAACACGGTGACCGTGATTGGCACACCAGACACGACCGCGCCGGACGGACCCGCACGCTCGGCTCTCATTTCAGACGCCCACCTAAACACCGGCATCTTCAATCCGAGCACCGTACTGCCGGGACTGACGATCAAGTTTGATCCGCCGCTAATAAACGGGCCAGGGGAAGATCTTGTCTTGTTCGAGCTGACCATTGGTACCGGCCAAACTCCGGACCCGGTCGTACTCTGGAAGGCAGACGGCACCGGAACGCCGCGCAATGTGACGAGCGGACAGTATCAGAAATCGGATGTAATCCCAATCGACGCTACACCCGTAACCTACCTGGTAACCGTCGAGGAAGGACAGTCGGCAACGTTGAATGACTTGCTCAACTCGCCGTTAGCGCCAAGCGCTACCTCCGATCCAAAGTGGCACGCGGTGCCAATCAATCTCAATGCATTAGGAGTCGCCGAGGGTAACTCGGTGCAGTCGCTGGCCATCCTTTCCGGCGACGGAACGCGTGCGGTCGACTTGCTCATGGTCGTAGGTTTGCCGCCCTATATCGCATCGCTCGACGCAGATTATAACGGCAACCATGTTGTTGACGCGGCTGACTACGTCGTGTGGCGCAAATTTGCAGGACAAAATGGTGCTGGACTTGCGGCCGATGGCTCAGGTCCCATTGGGGTGCCCGATGGCGTGGTCGATGATTATGACTACCATTTTTGGCGAACGAAGTTCGGCAATTCAAGTTTCGGCACGGGCAGCGCCATGTTCTCAGTAACCGTACCGGAACCACCGGCATTGCTTCTCGGATCGCTCGCCAGCGTTGCTATCGCTATGGTCGGGCGCAATCTGCCCGCGCGGTGCAGCGGTTGATGGCAAGCGCTCGAAGATCGTCGGTATTGCGAGTGCTATAGCGTTAGATGATAATGGCATGACTAAGTGTTTTTCGGTCAATAGTCGTCGGCATACCCACAGCGGGTTGACGCTGATCGAGCTTCTCGCAGTCATCGCGGTTGTAGGCATTCTGGTCATGATGCTTTTGCCCGCCGTCCAGAGCGCCCGCGAAGCGGGGCGGCGTACGACCTGCAAAGACCATCTCAAGCAGATTGCGCTAGCGATTCACGCCCATCACGATTCTCAAGGACATTTTCCCTCGGGCGGCTGGGGCTTTCGTTGGGTCGGCGATCCAGATCGCGGTTACGGTTTGCGCCAACCAGGCGGCTGGATCTATAACATGCTGCCGTTCGTCGAGGAGCAGTCGGTCCACGATATGGGAAAGGGGCTACCGAACAGTGCAACGCATAAATGGGGAATTGCGACGAAGATGCTGCAGATGCCGATAGCGTTATTCACGTGTCCTACGCGGCGCGATTCGCGAAGCTGGCCCGTCCGGGCAAATCGAGATTGGATGCTCAATGCCAACAAGCCAGATCTCACTGACGGTTGGACCCGTTCTTGTTACGCCGCGAACCTGGGTGAAATCGAAGTGCCGTGGACCGAAGGACCGGGCAACATGGCAATGGGAGACGCCGGAATAGGTTTTAACAATATGTCCGCGGTTACGGGCATCTCCTGTCAGCATCGGTTATTCGATTTTTCCAACGTGACCGACGGGCTCGCACACACGTACTTGATTGGCGAAAAAGGAATCAGCAGCGACGACTATTACAGCGGAACCGACGCCAGCGATGATGAGCCGATGTTAAGCGGCGTCTCGGCGGATCTTCACTGTACGTCCAGCCGAGCACCACGCAACGATCAACCAGGCGCATCGAATCGTTATCAATGGGGTGGACCGCATCGGGGAATCGTACTCATCGCTTTCTGCGATGGCTCTGTGCATTCCATCCCGGTTGACATCGATCTTGTTGTGCATCGCCGATTGGGCAACCGAAAGGACGGCAGACCATTAGACCAATCCCAATTTTGACGCTTCGTGGAACAATTCGATGCAAAACGGCTTGGCTAGCCCAAGGATGCAAGAGAGATGATCGCATCACGAATTCGTGGAAGAAGTGAGGGCCATGCTGCCGCGATATCACGTACTGCCGTACATCCGGCAGCATCGAGTTGTGACACGCTATGACACACACTGAAAGGGCAACACTCCCAAAACGCTGCATGTGATGCGGCGATAGTTCGCAAGTCATTACCCAAATCGTTCTTAGGGAAATCCGCTTCCTCATTCGATTCCCGCCGCCTCCACTTGACGCCGCCCATGACGGGCGGCGTTTTTTTATGTCAACTGGTGAATTAGCAACGGTTTGTGACGAGGGCGACCTGAAGCCCCCAGTGTCACCAGGCGCATCATTTTGACAGGCGGAGACATCTGAGGTACTCCCAGATCGCTCCCAGCCGCTTTCTTGTGGTGCCGGCTTGGGAGCATCACTACCCGCGGACTTGTCGCCAGCGGGAGGTTCCGACGGCGCTGTCACCGCGCTGCCAGCGGAAGGTAAGTGGCGAACGGCACGCGCCTGGTCATCCAGCCCAATATGCGTGTAACGCATCGTCATCCGCACGTCGCTATGACGAGCCAGTTGCCGCGCTTCCGGCAACGAGGCCCCGTTACGCAATAACGACGTGATATGCGTGTGACGACCGGCCGCATGGAAGTCGGCGATCCCTTCCTTCGTCTCGTAGGCGATGCCCACGCGTTCCAAATCTTTCTTGACCATCAGCCACGTTTTCTTGTTCTCCAGTTCAGGGAATAACTTGGTCTGGGGCGGCAGCCCCACAAACCATTCCGCCAGTAACGCCACCAAGTCGGGGTGAAGCGGTAACGTATCTTCGCGGCGGTGCTTCGAGTGCGCGGCCTCGACACGGAGCGTGGGCGGAGTGCCATCGAGCTTGAAGCTGTCACAACGGAGACTTCCCAATTCGCTACGCCGGAGCCCGGTGAAGTACGCGGTGAGGTAGAGTCTGGCCCGCAACTTGCCGGAGTAGCCTTGAACCCGCTTGCGACTGCCGCGGGCCGATTCGACCAGTTGGCCGATTTCTTGTTCTGTCAAAGCCCGCCGGCGATGCCGAATGTCGACTTCGGCATTGAGTCGCTCCAGTCCCACCAGCGGATTGCTTGCCAGACGCTTGGTCATCACCAGCCAATTGCAAAAGGAATCGACCGCCTGGACGTAATGGTTGTACGTCCGGTGCCCAAACCCCGTCGCCTTCTTGAGCGCGACCAGCGCGTTTTCAACAGCCTCAATCGTGATCTCGCCGGCGGTGGCGACGCCGGCCGCTTCAAGCAGAGTCCGAATTCGCATCACCAGCAGCTTGGCGTACTTGCCGCTGTTCTTCTGCTGGCTCTTGGCAAACGCCGCCAAGTGTTCGCTGAGCAGGGCGTTGCGGCGCTCGCGGGCCGCTTCCAGCTCCGGGTCGACGAGGCCGCGTTTGCGCAGCATCACGTCATGCTCCAGCTTCGCGGCGAGACGTTCCGTCTCGCCGCGATCTGAGAATCCTTTTTTTGTCCGCCGCCGACCGAGATGGTCGGTGTACCCGATGTACCAGCAGGACCGCTTCTTGCCGCGGTCCTGCTGACGCCGATAAATCGCAGCCATAACAAGTCTCCTTATTCGTAATCGTATTGTCGGATCAATCACTGAGGCGGGCAATCTCCCTGAAGCCACTTCGTAACCACCGACATCCGCCAGCGCGTACTGCCATTCAGCTTCAGCGGGCGCGGGGCCTTGCCGGTACTCACGAGCCTCCACAAAGTTCTTAAGGAGATTTTCAGCATCGCGGCCAACTGGCGGGGAGTAATCAACTCTTCGGATGACCCGTTGCTTTCTTCAACTCGCTCGCTCTTGCTGTGGTGGTTCATGCGGCCGTTAGTATTTAGTCGTCCCTGAAAAATGGTTTATAGTCGGCGTGGGTGTGATTTTCAGTTTCG
>CAZJWY010000017.1:0-45523 GCA_964549545.1 uncultured Planctomycetaceae bacterium
GCCATTGTTGAAGCGGAGGCGTTGATGCTCGTTGAAGCCGCCTTCAGGAGTTTGGCCTGTCGGATGGTAGAGATACCAACCGGCCAAGCCAAAATTGACGTCGCCTGGGGTGTAGGCGGCACTCACGTTGTCTTGCCAACCGGCTGGAGACGTGCCGATAGTAGCGCCATTTGGTTTGTCGGTGGGTAGCGAATCGAAGTCTTGAGTGTAGCTGCCGCCCGTATAACTGACTTGGGCTGAGCAAGGATTTGTCAGACTAACGAGTGAAAGCCCGACGATTGCCGTACAAATGAAACCGACACGACGATGTCTCATCATCGATCCTCCGCCTAATTAAAGAATTCTTAGTAAGTTTGAAAAGAATCCGCCCAAACCACAGCGCCGACACACTGTCTACAGCCCGACGATTCTGCCAAACCAAAATCGTGCAGCGGCCGTGAAACCGAGACCTACCGAGATCTATCAATCCTTACGATACCTATTAATAACAAGGCGAGCAAAGAACAAAGCTCGCTTTGCTTTATCCGTAACCAACAAGGACGGGGTTAAACTGCCGCATTTCCAGGGCACGCCGACAAGGGGCGCAAGGCCGTTAGAAAGGACCGATTAGAACCGTCCCCGTAATAAATTCCTGCGAAATGTAGCCTTTCGGCAGATAAGCACACGCGAAAAGGCTAACCGACTGCGCCCCGATTGCACCCAAACGCTCCACGGCTTCCGGAAGCCAGAACTGGCTTCGGTTATAGTTAAGGGCAAGGGGGTGGAAAATCTGACAGGCGGACAGAAGATTTTTGGCGATTTTGTCAGGTTTGACACGATTGCGCCCTTTCCCTTACACAGGGGCTGAATAGCCATGTGGGTGGTCGTGGCGGAGCCTAGATGACTTTTTATCCGGCTTAATGGCGAGAAAGTCACGCGGCGGACGACTCTTCAAGTGGTGGGTGGATGGACGAATCTCGACGACAATTCATCCGCTTAATGACACGGTATGAGCGGTTGGTCTACGGATACATCTTGAGTCTGGTGCCCAATTGGGCCGACGCGGATGAGATCTTGCAGGAAACGAACATTCGATTGTGGGAAGAATTTGAGAAATTCGAAGCTGGGACGAATTTTGCCGCCTGGGCCACGCGAGTAGCCCACTTTCAGGTGTTGACCTGGAGGAAGAAGGCCAGCCGAAGCCGGTTGGTATTTGACCAGAGCGTGGTTGATACGTTGGCCCAGGAGCCATGTTGGACAGACGAGGTTTTCGAAGCCCGACAGCAGGCATTGGCCGAATGCGTGTCGGAGTTGCCGCCTCATAGTCGTGACCTATTGCGGCATTGCTATGTGGAGGGGAGTCGGGCAAAAGATGTTGCTGTTGAGTTGAATCGAAGCCCGGCGTCTGTGTACAAGGCACTCGAGCGGATTCGGGTGGCATTGCATGGGTGCATCGAGCGGAAGATCGCGAAGAGCGTGTTTTAGTTGAGTGGCTTGTCTTTCTAACGACATCGTTGGGACGATGTGTTTGACGGTGATGGGCGGAGACCCGTTGGCGCGAATTGTTGATGATTATGGAAATTTATAACGACTCATTGTATTCGAAGGTTCACTCACTCGTGGTGAAGTTGTTCGAAGGTACGCTTGCGCACGAAGAATTGCGCGAGCTGGAGTCGCTGATTCTCGAGAACCAGACCGCTCGGCAAGCCTATCTCGACTACATGCATGAAAGCGCCGGCTTGCGGTGGCTGTGCGTGGAGGAATTTCCTAATGTTGTCCAACTGGCTCATCGGCCGCGAGAGCAAGTTCGCTTGTCAAAAACCTGGCGTCAAATTGCTGGAGCGGTGCTGGGCGGCGTGCTTGCGTGTGCGTTGTTGGCATTTGCGGCCAATTGGCTGTATTCAGGCAAAGGCCAACTCGCGGATTCGAAGCCACGGGCTCAAAAGGCGGCTGGCCTGACGAAAGCGGTTCCACCAAAAACCGAGTTGACATCTGCCGAATCGGCTGGATCCAAGGTTGATTCAGATAGTCGGTATGAAGTGGCAACCATTACCGGACTGGGGGCCGTACAGTGGCAAGCTGGAACAGTTTCGCGGCCGATGCTATCTCGCTGCCTTGTCGGCGACCGGCTGCGGCTGAAGGAGGGATCGGCAGTTCTCACGTTTGACGCCGGCGCGCAAGTGACGGTCTTCGGACCGGCTGATTTCGAGATCACTTCGGCCACGTCGATCAAATGCCGGCGGGGGCGCGTGACGACGCTCGTCAACCATCGGGGCAGAGGGTTCTCGATTGAAACGCCCCAGGCGAAAGTGGTCGACTTGGGCACTCAGTTCGGCTTGCAGATTTCGGAGAAGGGCGAAACGGAAGTCGTCGTATTTCAGGGCAGCATTGATTTATCCTATGCCCCGAGAGGCGACGCGAGCGATGCAACGGGCCGACGGATGCAGCAGGGAGACGCGCTGCTCTTGAAGAATTCGGGGGCGATCGAGCGGTTGGTATCGGTCCAGCGGGACAGCTTTATGTTGTCGCCAAAAGTGGCGGGGCTGAAAGTTTCCGAGCCCGTGATCGCCGATGTGCGCGATAACATCCGGAAGGTCGACAGTATCAAGTCGTATCAAATCGTGCGGGGCGGATTAGAAGACGATTGCCTGGCGTTTGTGGATCGAAGCCATCAGTGGAACGGCGTGGATGCTAAGGGGCTGCCGGCCTTTTTGCAGGGCGCCGACTACATCATGCCGTTTAACAACGATAAGTTCGTGAAGGGGCTGGAGCTCAAAGTGCGCTTACTCCGGCCAGCGACGCTGTATGTGTTCCTGGACAACAACATGGCGGTTCCCAGTTGGTTGAAAAATGAATTCACGGAGACGGGAGTCGAAATCGGGCTGGATTGCTCCAAGACGGAGTGGCACAAAGACCACTCGTTGGGGATTGGCCCTGGCAAAAGCATCGATTTTCCGTTTTCCGTTTGGAAACGAGAAGTGCCCGAGGCCGGAACGGTCACTCTGGGAGGAATCGAGCAGCCGCCGGCGGTTCGCAGCCAGGGGTTCAATATGTACGGGATAGCTGCGGTGGCGAGCGAGAGAGGGCAGCGATAAGCAAGCGCAGGGATAGAGGCGAGGCTGCAAATTTTTTTCGAAAAAGTTTGCAGGTGTTGTGGGCTTCATTTAGGTTATAGGTGTACCGACATTGTGGATGGCAGCTTACCGGAATGATTGTAGTATTGGGCGGGCGCTGCAGCCATTTAGGCACACATGATCGACACCCTTGAGTTGGGAGAAAGCTAATGAGGTGGATTAGAACAGTTGCGACCGCGGTGGCGGTCAGTGCGTCGCTTTTTAGTTCAGCGGTGCAGTGCGCTACGATTTCCGTGGTTAGTGATATCAACGATTTCGAAAGCCAGAAGCGGTCCGATGCGACTGGCGGGTACGTGGCGAGCGAGAATAACCTTCAAGCTCGTGCCGGTCATCAGACGAACTTCAATGGTTCTGGTTCAAATGCACCTGGCGGCATCATGCCAGTGTACTTTTTCAAGCTTCCAGCCCTGGGGCCCGGCGAAGCGATCACGAGCGCGACCTTTAGCGTGGGCGTGGTTCCCGATTCTGCGGCTAGCGCAGTGTCGCCAGCGTTTAATCTGGACTTGTACGCCTTAGGGCTTGTTTCTACAGCGGGAAAGACCAACGCTGATGCACAGAACTATTGGTATATCGGTAACACGCCGCAGGCTTCCTTGCCGGGGACGGCAGGGGCGACGCCGGTGACCGCCCCTGTGAGTCGATTGATGGACAATTTTCTCGTGCCGGCCGATTTCGTTGCGAATGGCAGCAGCGAGGTGGCCCATTCAGCAGATGTCTTTTCTTACATCGACAACTTGTATAGCGATCCGATTACGAATGGATTTACACCGGGATCGAGCTACCTGGTGTTGCGTTTGAATCCAGATCTCAGCCCGCCGCCATTAAATGCAGGTGGTACTCAGCGTTATTCGCTGGCGAACCAGGGAAATGGCACGAATGGTGGCATCGGAGCGAATCGTCCGACATTGACGTTCGAGGTCATTCCCGAGCCTTCGAGTCTGGCCCTCTTTGGCCTGGGCATCTGTGGCTTTGCGTTACGACGCCGCATGGGATAGCCCGCTTGGTTGCTTAAAAACTTGACTTTTATGAACGTGGGGCGCTCCCCTGTTGGAGCGGCCCACGTTTTTTGCGCGGTTGTAAGCTGGCCAAGTGGTATGGCGCTGTCGTTCCGTAGGAGTGCAAGTTGGGCATTGGCGGACCCGTTGCCGACCCTTCGCTCGCCGTCGGTCGCATGAGCGGCCTCGGCAAAATCCCAACTTTATCTCCAGCGCAAATTCGAATCAACATGTTGCTTTTCCAGGTGCCCCATGATTCGCTTGATTCGAATGAAGCGATCACCTTGGAAATCGGCCATTTTCAGGCCGTGCTGTTGGTAGGCGTCGCGCAGTTGGCAGATGGCGTCGCGAAGCGTCCAGCGGATTGAATAATCGGGCAAGGCTCGGCGAATCTTATCGAAATTGACGCGGTAGCAGCGCGCATCTGGCCCCGCGCCATCGGCATAGCGAATGTTGGAGCCCGGCACGCATTCGCGAACCATCTCCGCGACTTCGCGGATCTGGTAGTTCTGCTCGTTGCTGCCGATGTTGAACGCCTGGTTGTGGATAGTTTCGATCGGCGCGGTGAGCAGGGCCAGGAAGGCCCGCGAGATGTCCTCGATATGGACGAGCGGCCGCCAGGGCGTGCCATCGCTTTTCATCAGGATTTCGCCTGTGAAGAGCGCTGTGGCCACGAGGTCGTTGACTACCAAATCGGCTCGCAGCTTGGGCGAGAACCCATAGGCCGTGGCGTTGCGCAGAAACGTTGGGCTGAATCGGGAGTCGGCTAGCTTGGCGATATCCTGCTCGGCGCGCACCTTGGAAACGCCATAGGGGGTTACAGGGTTGAACGAGGCCCGCTCGTCGAGGATCTCATCCATTCCCGCAGCGCCATAGGTGCTGCACGACGACGAATACAGATAGCGCTGAATGCCGGCCTCTTTAGCCAACGTCGCCAGATGGACCGATGCCAGATGGTTGATATCGTACGTCAGTTGCCCGTTGAGGTTGCCCAAGGGGTCGTTCGATAGGGCGGCCAAGTGAACGATGGCGTCAATCGAACGCAAGTCGGCGGCTTCCAGGTCGCGTATGTCCTTACGAATGACCTGGTCAGGGGCCTGCATCGTCCCAACCGCGCCCTCTTCGAAAAAGAACGCATCCACACCCACGACCGAATGGCCCGCAGCTTGGAATATCGGTACAAGCACACTTCCGATATAACCGTCGTGACCAGTAACGAGCACCCTCATGTATTTGTAGCCTTTAGTTTCGCCGCTTTTATCTAGTTGATTAGAATCTACCAGTTTATCACCCCGATAGGTGGGTGGCAAATCGATGGAAGGTTCAGATGGTGATACCGTTTGTGATTAGTTTCGCAAGCCGAGTTGCCTACGGGAGAAATTTATCTCGCCGAGCGAGATGAGTACCTTAAATAGACTTACGGTCGTAATGCGTCTTTTGGAAATCGATCAAATAGCTAAAATTTGGCGAAGTCTATAGCCTATTCCAACTTCTTGAAGCTTAAAGCGCCATGACGAAAACTCAGGCATCAGGAGAGGTTGTCGTGTCTCCGCGCGTTGCTTGGTGGCGAGGGCAACTCAGGCGGCGCGGTTCGGCGCTCACGGTCTTGGAACTGCTGATCGCGTTGGCGTCACTGGCCTCGGTGGTCTCTCTCGTTTTTCCTGCGTTACTGTCGAGCCGAGAATATGGCCGCGATAGGCAGTGTGTTGCGCGATTGAAAGAGATCAGCGTCGCGACACAGGTTTATGCGAACTATACCGGCAACCTACCGCCTGGTTGGATAATTGAATCAACAAGAAGCTCGGGCTACGGTTGGGCGACCGCGATCTTGCCCGAGCTTGACGAATCTGTTTTGGGCTCTCAGATCGATCGGAGTCGTCCGCTGCCGACCGTGAGCCGAAGCGTACGACACACGACGCCTGCCGTATTTCTGTGCCCGTCTGATCACGGCAGCCAGTATTTCCCCTTATTTGCCGAGCTGGGCGCGCCAGGCGCCAATGCGCAGGAATCGACCGAGCTATTGGTTCGGTTGCCGCGGGCCAATTACGTAGGAGTCTTCGGAGTCATCGAGCCTGACGAAGTGGCTAGCGACTCCGGCACCGGAGTTTTTGTTGAAGGCCGGGGAATTCGATACGACGAAATTCCCCGTGGCCTGAGTCATGTCCTCTTGCTTGGTGAGCGCACGACCAGAAAGCTTCCGTCGACCTGGCTCGGAATCATGGTGAAGGGTGAAGATGCGGGCGGCCGAATTGTCGGTTGCGCCAAGGATGGGCCCAATCTTCCCGAGAGCGATGAGTGCGAGTTCGATAGTCGGCACTTTGGCCACGTGAACCTTGCATGGGTTGACGGCCACGTTGGTGGCGTTTCGAACGACATCGACCCACGTGTATATCAGAGCCTGGCCAAGCGTCAATAAACTTTTTCAGAAACACCGCTCCATTATTGCAACTTACACTTCTTAACTATTGTATCTGCTAGCCGATTGGAATTGACGAATGGAACTGCACCGCCTTACTCGATACGAATTAGAGTTAATGGATGTCCTTTGGCAACTAGGCGAAGGAACCGTCCAGGAAGTCTGCGACCAGCTGGGGCGGCCGCTGGCCTATACGACCGTGATGACGACGCTCCGGCTGCTACATAGCAAGAAAAATGTGTTGAAGCGGGTGAAGCGAGGGCGAGCGCATGTCTATCAACCGATCGTATCGCGAGACGATGTGAGTCGATCCGTGATTCAAGACATGCAGACGGTCTTATTTGGCGATCGCTTGCCGACGCTGATGTTGGGCCTGCTGCAAAACGGCAAATTCACTTCCGACGATGTGGATGCACTCCGAGCTGCCCTCAGAAACCTGCAGAATAGCGAGGACAACCTATGACCTCGCTTTCTATTCTCGAAATATTTTTATCGTTGGTTTTTCAGGTGACATTGCTGATTGCGGTCACTGCCGCACTGATTCGTCGCAGCCATGGGGAGCGGAACGCGGATTATTACTGGGCATTTTTACACGCCTCGATACTTTTGATAACCGCTGCCGCGTTTTTTTTGCCTCATCTCCGCCTGACTGTATGGGGAGATCTTCACCCGACCGAAAATTATCCGCCCGATGGCGCTGCGTTGCAGATCTTCGGCGGTTGTGTAGGCTGGATCTGGGGAGGCGGCGCTGTGGTGATGGTCTTGATAAGCATTCTTGGGATGGTCAAGGCATCTCTTATCGTTCACGGGGCTCAATCAAGTGAAGCCTTGCGTCGCGCGATGCTTGCCGCGGCGCCTGGTCTAGCACACTCTCCACGGCCCATCGACCTTCGGCTTACCGATGATACGACCGGCGCCTTCTGCTGGCAGATTCATCGTCCAATAATTGCGTTGCCGCGCGTCGTGGTTAATTTTCCGATTGTCGAGCAGGCGGCGATTGTGCGGCATGAACTTGCACACTTGCGTCGTCAACATCCGCTCCATTTATTCGTGCAGCGGGGCATCGAGGCGATTTTTTGGTTTCATCCATTGGTATGGTGGGTATCCCGGCAGGCTGCGGCCGCACGGGAAATTCGTTGCGATCGAGATGCCGTCTCGAATCGCCAGGAAGTCGTTGTTTACTTGCGCAGCCTGCTGAGATTAATCGAGTTGAATTTAGACGAACCCGCACTGCTTCCGGCCGGTTTAGGTTTTCTGGGCGACTCGTCTCTTCTTAAGAGGCGAGCCAACCTGCTTGTTGATTCGTTCGAGAAGCCAATCGGCGAAACAAAAGGATGGAAATTCTTAAGTGTCATCGTTTTGGCGATTATCGCCTGCGCTTTTGTCTGGTTGCCCGTAAACCCACGTGCCTCGCGGCGCGCCGATTGGTCTCCCTGGCCAATCTGGTCGGCTCGTGCGCTCGATGCGATCGGTCTGCCTGTTCGCGACTATGAAGTCGATGGTCATCGCCTAGACGGGCATGAAGGTTAGACTCGCCACTCTCGACGGGCGCCGAACTGAGTCTCCGTCGGGCTCTATTGATAATCATGTAAGGAACTCTAACAAAACCGAAACGGGGGAACCGGACGCTAGCGCGTTCCGGCTGATTTGATTAGCCGGCGGGCGCTAGCCCCCGGTTTTGTTAAAGCTTCTAAAGCGATTTGGGCTAAAGTGGCTGATATGAATCCGCAATTGAGAGGTCGGCATTGGATCGATGGCGATTGGACGAGCTCGGGACGAGAGACCTTCCAGGCAGTTAATCCTGCAACTGGCCAGGTTCTGGAGCCCTGCTTTGCCGAAGCGATATTCGCGGAAGTCGATCAAGCAGCCCAAGCTGTACGGCACGCGCAGTTGGCTGTACGCGAACTCGACCCACGCTGGCCTGCACATCTCCTCGATGTCATCGCATTGCAGATCGAAGAACTGGGCGACGGACTTTTAGAGCATGCCGAGGCAGAGACAGCTCTTTCCCGCGCTCGATTGATTGGCGAACGTGCCCGCACTTGTTCACAGCTCCGGATGTTTGCCGATATCGTTCGTGAAGGCTCTTGGGTCGAAGCAGTGATCGATACTGCTGATCCAGCGCGACAGCCGCTGCCGAAGCCCGACCTCCGCCGAATGCTTGTTCCGCGCGGCCCGGTGGCGGTCTTTGGTGCGAGCAATTTTCCCTTTGCCTTTGGAGCTTGCGGCGGAGATACCGCTTCGGCACTTGCCAGTGGCAACCCGGTTCTCGTCAAGGGGCATCCTAGTCACCCTGGCACAAGCGAGTTGTTTGCCGCCGCTATTGGCAAAGCCCTCGATAAATGTAATCTACCGACTGGTTTATTCGCATTATTGCAAGGGCGCCAGCACGAGTTGAGCGCGTCGTTGGTGCAACACCCTCTTGTACAAGCGGTTGGATTTACGGGGTCACATACGGCAGGGCGGGCGCTCTTCGATCTGGCCACTCAGCGTGAGACGCCGATTCCGGTTTTCGCCGAGATGGGAAGCGTAAATCCCATCATTATCCTTCCTGCCGCCATACGCGAGCGAGCAGAGCAGATCGCGAAAGACCTGGCGGCGTCGATTGTTTTAGGCGGTGGGCAGTTTTGCACTAAACCGGGCATTGTGCTTGTTGTTGCTGATGAAGGCTCGCCAATCATCGATTTGATAACGCAAGAAATCCAATCAGCGCCACCAGCGACGATGCTCAACCGGGCGATTCGCGACTCCTTCGCCGAACGAATAGCTACTATTGCAAGCACGCGGGATGTCGAAACGCTCGTTGTCGGACAATCTTCAGCTTATGCAGGACAATCGTCTGCGTTATTCATAGCGTCGGCAGAAGTGTTTTTACGTGAGCCGCGACTTCACAGCGAAGCCTTCGGCCCTGGCAGCCTGATCGTTCGTTGTAAAACCACGGACGTGGCCATTGAATGCATTGAATCTCTCGATGGAAACCTGACAGGCACGGTGCATATCGGCGCCGGCGATGACCCCGCGCTTGCGAAGTCAATCATTCGAGCACTCGAAGGCAACGTGGGACGGGTGGTGGTCAATGGCTATCCGACGGGCGTGGAAGTGGGGCGTGCGATCATGCATGGCGGTCCTTACCCGGCCACGACCGACTCCAGCACTACTTCCGTCGGCGCCGCCGGAATTCGCCGCTTTGTCCGTCCGGTGGCTTACCAAAACACGCCACAAGCGTTGTTGCCGCTTGCCTTGCGCGATGACAATCCGCTTGGCATTTCGCGAATGATAAATGGAAAATGGACAGCCGAGGCGATTGAAGGCTAACCAGTGTCGTTCCGAGCAGACGTGACCGATTAGCGGTTGTCCACATCAAGCAATCACTTCTACGATTGGGTCAACTGCCTCTACTCCGACGAGTTTCTGATCGAGTCCACGGTAGAAATAGGACAAGCGGTTGGGATCAAGCCCCATTTGACGGAGCACCGTCGCATGCAGCCGCTTGACATGAAACGGCTTATCGACGGCCTTTGCTCCCAACTCGTCGGTCATTCCGACGCTTACACCACCACGAACGCCGCCACCAGCCATCCACATCGTGAAGCCGTACGAGTTGTGATCTCGGCCGGTGCCCACGCCGTACTCCGCCGTGGGTTGGCGGCCAAACTCGCCGCCCCAAATCACGAGCGTTTCTTCCAGCAGGCCGCGTTGTTTCAGGTCTTTCAACAGGGCCGCGATCGGTTGATCGGTCGCCGTGGCGTGCCTCGTGTGATTGGCTACCAAGTCGCCGTGAGCGTCCCAGGTATCGTCGTTATGGCCGCCACCTGAGTAAACTTGCACGAACCGCACGCCGCGCTCCACAAGGCGCCGGGCGAGCAGGCAGCGTGTGCCAAAGTCTCGAGTTTCTTTGCGATCGAGCCCATATAACTTGTGCGTGGCCTCGGTTTCTTGAGCGATTTCGACCGCTTCCGGCGCATGCATCTGCATCTTGTAGGCAAGCTCGTACGTGGCAATCCGAGCGGCTAGTTCATGCTGATCGGGCCGCGCGGCGTGATGCTGTTCGTTCATTCGCCCAAGTGAATCGAGCACGTCTCGTTCGATTGGCCGGGTCGTGCCTGCTGGCAACGTCAGATCGTTGATCGGCGATCCTTCTGCGCGAAAGATGGTTCCCGCGTAGCTGGCCGGCATATAGCCGCTCGACCAGTTTTTTGAGCCGTTGATCGGCCCGCCTTCGCGACCCAACATGACGACATAACCAGGCAAGTTGTCGCTCGCGGACCCTAAGCCATAGTTCACCCATGAACCCAATGCCGGGCTGCCGCTTTGCAGCTTCCCCGAGTTCATCATCAACAAAGCCGATCCATGAATCGGTGACTCGGCCGTCATGGAATGCAAAAACGCGATATCGTCGACGCACTCACCCAAATGTGGAAACAACTCGCTGACGTACTTACCGCAATTGCCTCGTTGGCGAAATGCCCACCGAGGCTCGACGATTCGCCCTTGGTTCTTATGGCCGCCTCGACCGAATGTTTTTACTTCGATGGTCTTCCCATCCATCCCCACCATCGTTGGCTTGTAATCGAAGGTATCGATATGGCTGGGACCGCCATACATGAACAGAAAAATGACGCTCTTCGCCTTCGCTGCCTGCTGCGGCGATTTCGGCGCGAGAGGGTTTATGAACTGAGTTGCTGCGGTTGCCTGCCGAGAGAAAAAGCCATCGACCGAAAGGAGCGATGTCAAGGCGGCGGCTCCGAAGCCGCAGCCAGTCTCCCACAGGAACTCGCGCCGCGTCCGTCCGCAGAAATCTGGCCGAGGATGTTTCGACATCATGCGTTCTCTCAGTCCAAGTAAACGAACTCGTTCAAATTCAGTACCGTCAGACACCAATAGCGAAGTGCATCGGTTGGCTTCTGCCCCCGTTCCTTGGTCAGCCGGTTGATGAGCGACGTTCCCTCTGCAATCTCTTCCCCCGTTGCATCTCGATCGAGTGCCAATCGAATCACCCGCGCTACCTGAGCCTGTGGATCAGAGTCAGCTTCTTTCATTATACGCGCGGCCAGTTTTTCCGCCTGTTCGTTCAGAAACGTTCCGTTGAGCATGGCAAGTGCTTGCCCCGGTTGAGTCGTTCGGAAACGATCCTCGCAACTAGAATCGACGTCTGGAAAATCAAACGCGGTCAGCATCGGCGGCAACAATGACCTCTTCAAATGGATGTAGACGCTGCGCCGAGCCTGCGCTTCCGGCGTCGATTGTCCCCAGCCATCGCCGGGTCGCGATTGCGTGGCTAATACCTCCTGCGAAAGGGACGGATAAAACCCTGGGCCGAACATTTCCGCATTGAATTGGCCGGTCGTCACAAGCACTGCATCCCGAATCTCTTCCGCACTCAATCGCCGCATGTCAAATCGCCACAGCAAGTCGTTCGTCGGATCGAGCGCGATCGCCTGTTCATTGCCGGCCGAGGACATGCGATACGCGTTCGAATTCATAATCAGGCGGTGCAACGGTTTAAATTTCCAGTCGTGTTCGATAAGCCACAACGCCAGGAAGTCCAATAACTCGGGGTGTGTCGGCGGTGTGCCCAACTCGCCAAAGTTGTTAGTCGAACGGACCAAACCTCTGCCGAAGTGATGCTGCCACACACGGTTGACGATCACCCGCGCCGTGAGCATGTTGCGAGGCGACGCTATCCAGTCGGCCAGTATCCGCCGTCGCCCAGTCGAACGTGCCCCTTCTGCTGCCGTCGGAATCTTAGGCGCGCTCTCGCCAAACAGCGCCGGGAAGTGCGGCTCGATGACCTCTCCCGAAATGTGCGGGTTGCCCCGAGTCAAAATATGCGTAGGTTCTGGTCGCGGATTGGAGCGGGCCAACGCCAACGCTGATTGCGGAGCGGGAAACTTGCGAATCTCCTCCAGGGTTGATTCCAATCGCTTGGCCGTATCCTGATACTGTCCCCACTCCGATACGTTGAGGTGCTGCTCCAGTTTGTCCTTCAGCAAGCGCTCTCGATCAGGTGTTCGGCCAATCTCCTGATCGCCCGACGACATTCGCCGAATGCCCGCATCCTCGATCGCCTGCAGTTCCTTGCGAATCAAGTCGGCTTTTTCTTGCAATTGTGCTCGCTTCGTCCGATCCTCTGGCTTCGACATATCCCATTGGCTGTATCGCCCCGGATCACGCTCATGTATATCGGCATACGGCGTGACATCCGCGAAGAACGCCAACAAGCCGTAATAGTCTGCTTGTGGAATCGGATCGATCTTATGGTCGTGACATCGCGCGCAGCCGATGGTCAGCCCCAGCATTGCCTGGCTTGTCGTCGAGATGATGTCGTCGAACTCGTCGTAACGTGCCTGCAAGGGATCGGCCGGCTCATCATCCCAAATGCCTAACCGGTAATAACCGGTTGCGATCATCGAGTCGTCGGTGACTTGATCCAACTCATCGCCCGCCAACTGCTCGCGCACGAACTGATCGTAAGGCTTATCGTCGTTGAATGACCGGATCACATAGTCGCGATACTTCCAGGCATTTGGCTTGAGGCCGTCGCGCTCGAAGCTATTGGTCTCAGCAAATCGTACCAGGTCGAGCCAATGCCGGCCCCATTGTTCACCGTAATGAGGCGAAGCCAGCAGCGAATCAACCTGCCGTGGCCAAGCGTTGGGCGAACTGTCACGAATAAACGCGTCGGCCTGTTCGTGCGTCGGTGGCAAGCCGGTCACGTTAAAATAGGCGCGCCGCATGAGCGTTCTGGCATCCGCCGGCGGAGCAGGGGAGAGCCCTGCGTGCTCCAAGCCAGCCAGAATGAACGCGTCAATTGGATTCTTCACCCAGTCCTTGTTCTTCACCACCGGAGGCGCGTGCGGTTGGGGCGGCGAAAATGCCCAGTGAGTCTCCCATTTCGCTCCGGAGGCGATCCATTGCTTGAGCGTATAGATCTCTTTGGCCGAGAGCGGCTTCCCTTCGGGTGGCATCCGCACCGATTCATCCGTGGTGCTCACCCGGTCTATCAGAGCGCTCTGGTCGGCGCGACCAGGTACGATCGCATGCAGGCCGGAATCCAGCGCCGCGATTGCCGCCTTGGGCTTGTCGAGCCGCAAGCCACCTTCGTGCGCGGTCGGACCATGGCAGCTGAAGCACCGCCGTGCTAATAGTGGCTTTACATCTTGCGTAAAGCTCACCGAGACATCCGCTGCCACGACTCTACCAATCGAGCACATCAGCAAGGCGGCCACGCTTATCGTAGTCACAAATCGTCGTGCTGCTCGAAGTCTTGTCATCGATTCGTGAAGTCTGCGGTTCGCCTTACAAAAAGTTCACTCCTTACAGTTTAACCGCTGAAAAGAAACTAGTCAGCTTCGTGATCAAGCGACCTCGGCCCGATTGGGATCATGATCTATACGGCTACTGTTTAGCGAGATTCTCGTCGAACCAGTCGGTCATTCTCTCCAGGTCTGGCTGAATATCCGGCCAACCATGAGCCCCCCCTTTTTTGACGACCAGCTTTGCTTTCACGCCAGCACCTTTGAGCTTCTCGACGATGATTTCCGACTGCTGAATCGGAACGAGGAGATCGGCGTCGCCATGAATAATGAGTGTCGGCGGATCATCCGCCGAGACATGGTTGATCGGCGATATATCTTTCCCAATCTCCTCGACCTTGGCCTCATCGGTGATGAGTACAAAGTGATGCGTTTTCGGGTCGATCTCCGCAAAGTCGAATGGAGCGCGGAAGTCTTTCAGTACTCCGCGTCCCAAGGCGTTCTCGCCTTGCTTGCCGTAATTCAGGAAATCAGTTGGTGGAAACCAGCAGGCCACCGCCTGTACTCGGCTACTCTCGCGATCGATCGGGTCTTTCGCATTAGCGTCGCCTGCTTTGCCCGCTGTCCCCTGCATCAACGATAAGTGTCCGCCCGCTGATCCGCCTGTGATGCCGATCCGATCGGGATCGATTCCATATTCTTTGGCGTTGTGACGGATGAACCGAATCACGCGGTTCATGTCAGCCAGGATTTCCGGAATCGTAAACTTGGGCTGACTGCCATGCACGACAGCGAACACCGTGTATCCGCGTTTTAGCAACGGCTCGAGCCAACCTTTATTGATCGCTTCATGCGCCGAATACCAGCCGCCACTAACTACCCAGACCACGGCCGCCCCATTAGGCTTATCTGGTTTGAAAACGTCCATCGTCAGCGCCATGCCATACTTGCGGCCATAGATGACGTCTTCGGTCCGTTTATAGGGCGGAGCTTCCCCTCGCGCGGCTTCTTCCCCACAGAGAATGACTACTACTCCCAGCAGCAACGCCTTCAAGTGAACAGTACGCATAGATTCAATTACTCCGAATGCATAAAAGTGAGCAGGATGCTAGTGCGCCGCCTGATTAGGCGGGCCGCGCTTCTCCAGGCCAGTGTGGCACGACTTCTAGTTGAACTGCTTAACCTTCGCGGGTGGCGTGATGTCGTTTTGAAGCAGCGACGGCGCCTCGTCGACCGTGTCGAGGCCTGTGACAAACCGCAAATCGTTCATCGTCTTCTCGGTTTCCAGCATGCTGTTGGCGACCTGATCGACCTGGCCGGAAATATAGTCTGGCTCCTGTCGGTTCACAGACAACTCGCTCAGCGAACGAATCTTGTTTTCCAGCCGATCGATCTCCAGCTTGACCAATTCGAAGTTATCACGGGCCCGCTGCAAATTCGCCAACCGATCGCGGCTGGTTTGCAGATTGTCATCGAGTGCCTTCCGCACTCGCTGGTCTCGGTCGCTCGTGCTATTTGCCGGCACGTTGGCCAACTCGGCTTCCAACCGCTTGATGTCAGCCTGTATTTGCTCTTCGCTTGTTTGCTTCAGAAATCGATAGAGCGCGAACTGCGTGAACAACAATCGCAAGTGAATCCATAGTAGCCGATCGAGGCCGGCGATCTGATAATGTTCGAGCGGTAGCGGCGAGTCACCATGGTTGGTCTGTTGAATCTCACCGGCGATTTGTTGCAGATCGAGACATCGCGCCCGCAGTGCCGAGAAGCGATCGAGCAGCTCTTTGGGCAGCGCCTTGGTGATGCGATCGAGCGTTTGCTGCGTCGTGATTGAGTTGGCCGCCCGGGCCTCTTTCGCGTCTTGCGCATCCACGTACGACTGAAACTTAGGATGCGTCCCGAGCAATCCCAGATAGGCGACTTCAACCGCTCCAACGACCGCCAGCACCACTTCGGGCATCGGCGTCAACAGCGCAAACGCCGTCGCCCCGCCAACCCACAACAGGTTCCAACGGTTCACAAACGCACGCTTAATGTATTTGCCAAACCCCACCAGTCGCTCCGCGCATTATTTCGACTTTGCATTCGCCTCGGCTTCAAGTTGGGCGATCAGTTCGCGAATATAGTATACCGTTTCCTGAAAGCGAGGCACGCGGGCCATTTCCAGGGCAGGGCGGTCAGCGGGCTCGATGACAAGTTCCTTGACGATTCGCCCTGGCCCATTCGACATAATATAAACCCGGTCTCCCAAAAACACCGCTTCTTCGATCGAGTGTGTCACGAAGAACACGGTCGCCTCGACCTGACGCCACAGCTTGACAAGCAAATCTTGCATATGCATCCGCGTTTGTGGGTCAAGCGCGCCAAACGGCTCGTCCATCAGAATAATTCGCGGCTGTAGGATAAGCGTTCTGGCGATTGCCACACGTTGCCGCATGCCGCCCGACAGTTCGTGCGGATACTTTTCACCGTCTTTGGCGACATCGAGGCCGGCTTGCTCGATCCAGTGGCGGGCTAGTTCGTTGCGTACGCGGCGCTGCACGCCCTGGCACTCCAGCCCAAACGCCACATTGCCTAGCACCGAGCGATGATCGAACGACGTATAGTCCTGAAAAACCATCCCGCGATCCGGCCCAGGGCCTTCTACCGGCTTGCCGAAAACGAGCACCTCGCCCACCGTGGCCGGAAACTGTGGCTCAAGCGCCGCAATAAGCCGCAGGATCGTGCTCTTGCCACAACCACTTGGTCCCAGGATGCAAACAAACTCGCCTTTTTTTGGCAGATCCGCCACGACGAAATTCACATCGCGGATCGCCGTGAACTGATTCGGCAAGCCGATGTTGTAGGTTTTCGTGACATGGCGAAACTCAACCACATGCGGCCGATTGTTCTCTTCTGGTTGCTCGACATGATCCAACACCCGCCCTATCCCCACATCCTGGGCGGCATTGGTCGAGCCTGCTGTTTCGCCTGGTGAATTCATGAATGGGTGAACCTGCGATGTCGTTTGCCAGGAGTTTACGATTGGGCCGACCGCGTTGCAGGACTTTGCTCGCGCTTCACATTGAGTGCGGCTGCCTGGCCTGGCTCAAGAGGTGCGGGCGCAACAAACTTAAACTTCAAGTCCTCGCACAGATGCATGAACCCACGCCACAAGTCATATAGTATTCCATGCCCACCGTATTGGTGCGGAAACAGGCTCTTCTGAATCATGTACAGGAAGCGATCGATGGCCAGGGCAACCGCCGGAATCACAGTCAGCACGAGTAAAATCGTCTCACGATGCCCGCGCCGTTGGGCCACATTGATGATATTCCCCAATCCGCCGATGCCGCCACCTTCCGTGACCAGTTCGGTAAGCATGATGTAACCAAATGCCAAGCCGAACAGCAATCGCAGCGAGTTGAATATCCGCGGCATCGCGAGCGGCACGAGCACTTTCGAAATAATCTGTATGCGTGATGCGCCGAGCGTATAAGCCGTGTCGATATATCGGCTGCTAACATCCGCAATCGCCGAGGCGGTATCCATCATGATGAACGCCACAACGGCAATGAAGATGAACAGCACCTTCTGAGTTTCCCCGATTCCGAAGAGTGCGAAAGTTAGCGGAATGAGGGCCGCGATCGGGATGTTGCGGCCAAACACATTCATCGGGGCGAAAAAAGCATTGATCCACGGAAAGCAGCCACAGAGCACGCCGAGCGGAATGGCCACGATAGCCGCTAAGGCAAATCCCAACACAACCCGTCGCAAGCTGACTAGGAGATTGCGCGTCAACGCGTTGTTGAACCACAAATCCTCGATTTGATCGCGGTTGTAAGTTTCCGCAGGTGAGGGGAGCGAGTTGTACCCGATGATTCGCTCTTCATGTGGGCCGCGCGTGAGAAACCACCAGATGCCGAGTACGAGTACGAGGCACAACAGTCCGAGCAGCACTCCGATCCAACTTGGCACCGGCTGGCGGAAAACAAACAAACCGCTAGCCGGACGCCCACCACTCTTCACATGCACAACGGTATCCGTGGCTGGCGCAGGATTCGATACGGGCGGAGTATGGCTCGGCGAACTTTCGCTCATTCACGCCCCCTCTTATTGCTTCTCAGCCGAGTAGACTTTGATCTCGACCCGTCGATTCTTAGCCTGATTATCGGGGTCGTTAGGATCGGCCGGTACATCCCATCCCATTCCGGCCGCAGCGAACCGGTTTGGGTCCATCTTGTACTTGTTCACCAGGGCCTCGCGAACCGCGTTCGCACGATTGAGGCTCAGCTCCTTAACCAGCGACTCGGGCACCTGGCCTCGCCGCGAGCTATCGGTGTGACCTTCCACGATGATGCGGGCGGCGCCGAACTGCCCAGCCAGCTTGGCTACTTCTTCAAGCACATTGTCCACGTTCGGATCGTACAGCATTTCGACGACCTTGCCATCGACATCTTTGTTGATCCTCTTGTAGATTTCCCAGCTATTGGGAAAGAACTGGATGACGATGGTATTGGTCAGAATCTCATCCGACTCGGCATGAATCTGCGACACCGCCTTCGGCGCGAGCCGCACTTCGTACTCGTCCTTCTGTGCGCGGAACTTCGGGTCCTTGCCGAGCGCTTCAATCACGGAGTAGTCCATCACTTTGTCGAACGGTACTGGCTGATGGGTGATCGCGCCGACTCGGCGATATAAGTAGTAAGCCTGCGACCATACTCGCTCAAAGTTGGTCGGATTGTTTTGGTTCAGGAAGAACTGGAAGTTCTCAGCCCAGTTCGTATTGTGCGCGTCGTCGAACATCTTGATGGTTTCGCTTGCAGGAATGTTGTATCCCTCGGCCATCAGCTTTGCCGTGTGCGCCTTCTGGTCGTCTTTCTTGAGCTCGTCCATCGCGTCAAAAATACCGCGAGCGATCGCCTCGATCTTATCGCCATGATCTTTTGCGAAGTCGGCCCGCGCAAACCAGACGTCGGCAATCAGCTTGTTAGCCGTTTGCGTTGTAACCAGCAAGCGATTGCCCTTCGCAGCAGCGAGATTGTAGATATCTGGAGCCCACGATACGGCTCCAGCCAAATCTTTTCGTGCGTTGAAAGCCGCTGCCGCTTGGAAAGCATCTTCGGTAGTGACCATATCTATTTCACTTGGCTGGACACCCCCGGAGACGAGCATGTTGAGCAGGAAATAGTGCGACGGTGAGTTCTGGGCAAGCACGACTTTTTTCCCACGCAAATCTGCCACTGTCTTGATCGAATCCCGAACCACAATACCGTCGCCACCGTTTGACCAATCGACTTGCTGATAAATGCGTGGCATCACACGGCTATCGCGCGGTTGCCCGGCCTTATCGACAAAACCCTCCATAAACAGTGGTAGCATGTCGAGCGTGGCCCAACCGATATGAACCTCGCCGGCCGCATACGCGTCGCGCATGGACACGGGGTTGTCGATGAGCACGAGTTCCACGCGAAACTCCTCGCCTTTTGCCGTCTGCCAAACCTTGCCCGGCTTGAAGCCGTCGTTGGCTAAAATAATTGGTCCCCAACCGGCCCACACATTGAGGGCGAAGCGGACAGTATTGTTATCGAGCGGCTTATAAGCAGCAGTTCCCTTTACTTCTGGCAGACGCTCGGCGGGCTTAAACGTATACTCTTTCACCGTCGTAACGGCATCCGAGTCCTTGTCTTCTGCCGTTTGATTCAGCGCTCCCGGATCGATGTTGCCGGCGCCTTCGTGAACCTTCCCTTTTGGAGCCAAAATATCGGCCCGGTAGACGGCAAAGGCCAACAGCCCAGCCACGACTAAAAAAACCGCCGCGTAGAAGGGTGCTTTGGGTTGACCGTTCATGCTAGATCATGCTCCAGATTAGAGATTGAAGATCAGATTCGATTTGCTAGCGTCGCGCGAGTGCTGCTCTGCACATCATCCTCGAAACTTGGTCGCGGGGCGTGCGCTCTGCATCATATTGAGCGATTGCATCATGTCGTAGGCCGTCACTTCGCACAGTAGTTGGGTGACAAGCTCGTGAAGCTTAGGTTCGAGCTGAGGTTCCAGCTCTTTCATCAATTTCACGACGCGTTCTTCTTGCGATTTCACTTCGTCATCGGTCACTTTACCATCGGCGATCGCATCTAGAAACGAGTCCAATCGCTTCGCATGTGCGGCGATAACTGGGGCGTTCGAAGACTCGTCAAACCAGGCTGATTTCGTGTTGGCCACCTGTCGTACCTTTCCTATTGCTTTTTAAAGCGGTTTCTTGGGAAGAACCGGACGCTAGCGCGTTCCGGCTGATTCTATCAGGTTTTTAGATTCTATCAGCCGCAGGGCGCTAGCCCCCGGTTTTAGAACCGCTTGCAGTAATTCGTTTCCGATTTCGTTTATTGTTTATCCCATTTCTTCCAGAAGCTGACGAATCGCGACCATTCGTTCCTGCAAATGGGCTCGGCCGCCGGGCTGGGCGACCTTTTCCTGCCACTCGGGCGGGAGAAAGCTGCGCTGCGTGCATTCCAACACTGCGGCTAGCTCTTGCAGTTCCTTTTCCAGGCCCTGGGCCGAGGGGATGAATTCGGTCAGCGTTTGCTCCAGATCGGCTCGTTCCACGGTATCGCGACCGGCCGCCAGCGCCAGGCGCCGCGAGCCGATGACGATGCTCTCCAGGTCCGCGCCAGATAGGCGGCGCGTCGGGTCAACAGCCGGAATCGCATCGTCGGTCAGTTGCACTTTGTTTTTCTTCGCCATCATTCGGAGCATCTGCGCGATGTCTTCCTCTTTGATGGGGTAGAACAAGGGAATATGCACTTCGGCCCGGCCCTGCCGTTTGAGGTCGATCGGAAGCAAATCAGGTCGGCTCGTCAGCAGCGTCCAAATGATTTGTCCGCGATACCGCGTGTCGCCCATTTGAGCCGCGATCATGGAAAACACGCGGGCAGACGTCCCCGAATCGCCCGACGCCTGCCGATTGCCCAGCGCCGCATCGGCTTCATCTACAATCACGACTACCGGTCCCAACGACCGCAACACGCCGAGTACCAATTCGAGATTGCCTTCCGTTTCGCCGACGTACTTCGATCGGAAGTTACGAAGCACGACGCACGGAATGCCGATTGACCCCGCGTAGCACTCGGCCAAAAACGTCTTGCCGGTTCCAACTGGTCCGCAAATCAAGTAGCCCATTGGCGCCGAGGCAAGTTGCCCTTCGCTGATCCATTTGGCGTCTTGTTGCAGGCGATCCTTGGCGGCGTCGAGGCCGACCACCAGCTCGAGCTTGTGCTTCGGCTCGATGATTTCCACGAGCCCCTGGCACTGCCGCTCGATCATCGACTTCTTGAGCTGCCGGAATTGCAGCGAGTCGAGCCGTTTGCCGTTGCGTGCCGCCTGCGCGATGACGACGTTCAAGTTCGTGAGCGTCAGGCCGTTCGACACCTTGGCCAACTGCGGCGTTGTGAAATCGCCCAGTTTGGATACATCGCCATTCGCGGCCACCGGAATAAACTGCTCACGTTCCTCCTCGTCGGGCAGTGGAATTTCAATCGTCGCGACGTGCGGGCTCTGCACCAGCCGCTCGTTTAGTTCGATGAGCTTATCGACCACTAGCACGAACGCAATGTTCACTCGCTTAAGCAGCGGGTTCTGTGCCCAGGAGAGAAACCGCACCAACCGTGCCGCCCGCCCTTGCGCCAAGCTGTCGAGGTCACTCGTCGGCACGAGAAACTGGGCGTAGTCGAAGATGAGCGCCACGCTTTTGCGATTGGCAGGTTCTTCAAGCAAATTGCGCTCGACGAACGCATCCAGCCCCAGCAGCGCTTTTTCTGGATCGCGCGGCCAAGTGGCCGGCTCGCCCCAGCGGCCGACCAAATATTGCGACATCGCGCGGAGCCGGTTGGCATCATTACCGGCAAGCGCTCGCAGACCGCGGCTCAAGTCGTAGCCAAGCACCAGATCCCAACGACCAAACACCTGACTGACAAGAAAGTCGTTAAGTCCGCAGTAATGAGTTCCAGTTTCATCGGACACACGCACTAAGTCATGCACGTTGCCATGGAGCACGAACACGCAGGTTGTGCCTGAGAAATATTGGTTGGCCAACTGGGCTGCCCAGGCCGGGTACCAATTGGGTAACGGTCCAGGTGGCTGGGCCAAGGCGGGGGGCTTCGTCTCAGCGATAGGAACGCTCGATTGCGCCATGTAATTCGACAGTAAGTAGGTTCTCAACTAGCCGTCGGAAACTTTGGTCTTGGCTGCAGGGCCCAGCTCCTTGGCCGCTTCGGTCACATTCGCCGTCTCTGGCGTCACGAGCCCCATCTGCACTTCGAAGTCGCGCAGCGCCTGATCGGCCATCACCTTTTCCATCGCCTGCTCGCGCTTGATATCGACGATCCCCTCGCTCGATAGGTCAGCCGCCACGCGAGCCTTGGCCCGATTGAGGCCGATCCTGTCTTGAATTACGTCTTCGATCTGTCCGAAGTCGGTCGTGATGTTGAAGTCGAACTCCGTGGCTAGCTTGGCCATCTCGGCTTCGGCGCGACTCATTTTGAGCTCTGCGTCGTACTTGATAATCTTTTCCTTGACGTCACCAAGCTTGCTCATCGCATGCTTGATCTTCATGACGTTGTTGTTATAGGCCTCTTCGTGCATCTTGAGCTGGCTTTCGTTCTCGCCCAGCTCTTGCTTGGCTTTCTGCAATTCCAGGGCATACTTCGAGGCCGAATCGCGATCGTCAGCCTGCAGGTAGCTCTTGATCTTGGCCTCGAGCATTGTGACGTGCTGCTTGTTTGCAGCCACCTGTCGGCTTACGCGCTCAACTAGCCCTCGATATTGCTCCAAGCCCTCGCGCCCCGTCTTGAGCTGCTCAACGGCGTTGTCGTACTCATATTGCATCTGGGCGATTGGATCGGCGGTCCAAAAGAAATTGGCGATCTTGTTGATTTGCGCCCGAAATGCTCGCCAAAACTTGCCGACGATCATGGCATGACCTCATGCTGGAAAAGGAACCACAAATTGCGGTATTTTTACTGCTCGCTAGGAGCGCCACCACCGCGATCGGGGGTCTTTTGGTATAACGTGGAAACCAGTGAACTGTCAATTCGCCGAGTAGCAAGATGTGAAATTCTTGCTGTTGAATTGTATTCGCTTCCGGCATCCAAATATTCCCATATTTGCCCCCCGCTTAAACGAGTTGGAAAGACTTCGATGTCCAAGCACTCGATACGTGAGGAACTCACCGGCGTGCTTCTGTTCGTGGGTGCAATCTGGGGCGTGTTTGTCGTTGGCCATCTGCTGCCGTTTCAGCTCGAAGCCTACGGCATTACACCGCGAACAGTGCGCGGGCTTGTTGGCATTCCCACCGCACCTTTCCTCCACGGGAGTTGGGCCCATCTGACGAGCAACACCGTGCCCCTCATCGTGTTGCTTATCCTGTTGGCCGGGGCGCGGGCCGATTCTTGGCTCGTTGTTGCGTGGATCGTGTTCGTCGGCGGGTTGCTGCTGTGGACGTTTGGCCGACCAGCCACGCACATCGGTGCCAGCGGTTTGATCTATGGTTTGATCGCTTACTTGATCGTGTCTGGCATCCGTGAGGGGCGGCTCGTGTCGCTGCTGATTGCGATTCTCGTTGGTTTTCTTTATGGTGGCACACTTGCGTCCGGTGTGTTGCCCACATGGGGATCGCAAGTGAGCTGGGAGGGACATCTGTTCGTCGCGATCGCCGGTGGAGGCATTGCCTTGTTGCAGGCCAAGGCTCGCAATGGAAACAATATCCCGGCGTTGCAAGATGTGTAAATGTGGGAAATGCAAGTAGGGCGTACTTTCGGTCGTAGTTGGTTCAACAGGCGTGCTCATGGAGGCTTCCAATGGATCAGCAACTGGCGGGGCATGAGTTGGTCGGGCAGCGGCGAACACAATCGGGCTCGCTCATCAACCTGTGGTTCAAGGCCACGTCGGCGATCGTGAAGTACGGCTTCATCATCGAATACCGTGACCTCGAACCGCCGCGAACCGGTATCTTCGATGGCCTGCGAATTTCGATCGACCCAGACGTCGACTTCGAGATGCAATGCTTCATCTTGCTGCACTTGTTTGGCCACAGCGTGCAGTGGACCGCTCCGTCGCTCGCGAGCAAGTTGACCGCACTACAAGACACAACCGACAAGGCCACATTCATGCGCACATTGCAGGCCTATGAATACGAGGCAGCCGGCTTCGGCATGCAGTTGCTGCGTGAAATCGGCGTGTGTGATCTCGATCAATGGTACAGCGACTTCGTTGCAACCGACTGGCGGTATGTGGAGAAGTTTTACGAGACTGACGTAATCCCGCCCTGGGACGAGTGCGTCGTTTATAACCAGCCGGTCATCGAGCCGCTGTCGATTCCGCCGATCGAGCATCGGCAGGTGGAAGTAAGATACGCGTTTTAACGTCATCCCGATCGGGCGATCGCCATCATACAAGCGGAGGGCACGAGACTCGAACTCGCAACCCCTTGCGGGGCACCACATTTCCAGTTGTGGCCGAAGTGTACGTGGCTGTCCAGCAAGTCGTTTCCTTCGGGATAATCAACGCTGCTTGTACACTACTGTCTGCCATTGTCCTACGACTTGGCGGTAAGATGGCGGTAAAGCTCGGGGGCGGTCGCGTCGATCGCAGGGAGTATTCCCAGGCTCCAGTCAGTCCCGTCCAAATTGCTCCGGCCCAGCAAGCATTTAGCTGGCCGGTGTGCTTTGGTGCAGGGAATCCGTGCCAGGTCACCTATGTGAACCACATTTTGATCCGTATGCTCGTGCGCGTTGGATTGCATTGAGATACCTGATGCCACTCCAAGGAGTAATCGAGGATTTGGCTGCCCTCGATATTGGCACGGCCGAGATGCTGCCGGTCTATGTTACCTGGGAGCAGATTCGAGCATACGATAAGCGCGAACAGTACTCATTGCTGAATCTGACCCGAGGGCAGCTTCTAGATCGCGAGCGAGACTTTGTTAGCCGGCTCGCGGCGTGCTGCAACCTGCGTTTTGTTCAGTATGTACAAATCAGAATGAGCGACGATCGACCGCCCTGATATGCTGATATAGTTGAAGGGCATTCGAGAATAGCTTACTTCGCGTTCCACCACCGACTGGCCGATTAGCTGACGCCATGCGATACTAATTCGCTGCAGGCGCCTCGCCACTATCTTATTGAGGATTGACTAGTACTACAGCGCGGAGTTGAAAATGAGGATTCGTTCAAACGGCTGTCACAACAACAACTTGGGTAGATTTTCGCCGACAACGTTGTTGGCAGCAACGACCGACAGAGTTCTCGCCATACTCTTTCGAATGCCCCTGAAAAACGAACTCGTCGCCGACTGCTGGCATTGCCGGCGCCGACCCAACTCAGCGCTGTAGTACTAGTCAATTCTCAATAGGTCGATGATCTGTCGCTTATTGGCAGCATTGTTCATTGCCCTGAGTGCCGCTCCAGCGTGTGCCTGGAACGCGCTTGGCCACAAGACAGTTGCTGAAATAGCTTGGGCAGCAGCTCGAACCAAAACATCGACAGGAGATCGTCGACATCCTGCGCCGTCACCCACGGTTAGATACCGACTTCGTTGGCAAGATGGAGGACAATGTTGCGAAGGGCGATAAGGCGAAGCAGGACCATTGGATTTTCCATCAAGCAACAGCATGGCCGGACATCATTCGTAAGGTTCAACCCTACGACCGCCCAGAATGGCACTACATCGATATTCCCCAGTACCTTGATCCCAGCGACCAGATGGCGTTTGCCAACGGGCTGCCGGTTAACATCGCTACCGACTTCCCGGGTAAAGTTCCCCGCGAGAAGTATAACGTTGTTCAGGCGATCGCACTTTGTGGCTTCAAGAAACAAATGCGACAAGTGTAGGAGGGATAAATTGGTGTAGGTAAAAGGATCGCTGGGTCGTTTGAATGTTGGTACTTACCAGGGAACAACATTCAGACGGAGGCCGCGCATCTTACCCTTGGTGATCGGGAGTATCTACAGAGATTAGTGAAGGCGAGGAAGTCGAAGGCGGAGATTGCCTTGCTGATGAATCGTCATCGCAGCACGGTTTATCGGGAGTTGGCACGTAATGGCGACCAACTAGGCTATCGGGCCGAGCGTGCGGAGTGTTTGGCCAGGCGTCGCCGTTGACATCGGCCGCCAAAGCTGCGGGATGATCGACATGCGTCTATATGCGAACGATCGATTGCGGCGGGCCTAGTCGCCCGATCAGATTGCTGGCCGGATGAGCGTTGTCTCGAATATCTACCGGCCAATCTGCGTAGAAGCGTCACGTTCGACAACGGCTCTGAGAAGGTGTTTGTGAATAGCTATCAGCGTTTTTGCGGCTTGGCGGTTCGGCAGAGTCGTTGGAGCATGAGCCGGATCATGGCGATTTGAATCATGGCTTCGCTATTTTCCACGAGTTCTTCATAGTCCTTGCTGAGGCGGCGGGAATGCGCCAACCAGGCAAACGTGCGTTCCACGATCCAGCGCTTGCGCAGCAATTGAAAACCGACCTGCTGTTCCAGTTTGCGGACAATTTCCAAGACCCAACCGCACCAGCGATCGAGCCATTCGATCAGCTTGCCAGCGTAACCTCCATCGGCCCACACCAGGGAAATCGTGGGAAACGACGCGGCCGCCTTGATGAACAACCACTTGGCTCCGTCGCGGTCTTGGATGGCGGCCGAATGGACCACCACGGCCAATAGCAACCCTAATGTATCGACCAGGATGTGGCGTTTGCGACCGTTGATCTTTTTACCCGCATCATACCCATGTACCCCCCTTTTTCCGTCGTCTTCACCGATTGGCTATCGATGATCGCGGCGGTTGGTTCGGAAGCTTTGCCCTCAGCTACGCGGACTGCCTCGCGGAGGGTCGCGTTGATCCGCTCCCAAACTCCGGTCTTGGTCCAATAGCGAAAGTAGCCATACACGGTTTGCCACTTGGGAAAGTCGTGCGGCAGGCCACGCCACGTGCAACCATGCTTGTTGACGTAGAAAATCGCGTTCACAATTTCCCGCTTGGGAATGTGTGGATCGTTGCCCCGAGGCGGGTGGAGCGGCAGCAAGGGACCGATCGAGGCCCACTCGGCATCGGTCGCATCACTGTCGTAAGAAGTTCTCGCTGGCTTCGGCATAACTTGGCCCTCCAGGAATCCGATTGAAGCCCCTGGAAATCCTATCCCCGACGACCCATAAGGCCACGCTAGCTATTCGCAAACACCTTCTGAGTTCACCGAACATCGCTGGCTCACGGACACGCTGAACCTGGCGGTCTACTTCGCCGAACCATACAAAGCCTGGCAACGCGGCGCGAATGAAAATGCCAACGGACTACTGAGACAGTACTTGCCTAAAGGCACCGACTTCAAACGTATCACCACCCAGGAAGTCGCTCGCGTGGAGTTGCTCCTCAATCAACGACCTCGACGCAGACTCGGTTATCGAAATCCACTCGAAATAATCGCAAAACACATAGGTCGCATTTAGAACTTGAAAACACCATTTCATCCCGAACGACGTCCTTCACATGGGACAAAGTATTGCCAGCTCGCTCCGCAATACACGCCAAAGCCAATCCTTGCTGCGTTCGTTCTTCCATCACGCCCAACTCACTATGCGATGATTTAAATTTTCTAGTCAAGGATCAATAAAAGGCCGATAGCACAGCAGATCGAGGCCTATAAGCTGTGGCTGCACGCCGAAATTCTCGTGACCAAGCCGCAGGTAATTGTGTGCTTGGGGTGCGACCACCGCGCAAAGCATCTTGGGCCGCGCCTCTCGCATAACTCGATATCCTGGAAAGTTCTTTAGAAGTGAAGCTGCCGCTTGGATCGTGGCAACCTATCATCGGTCCGCGATCCAGCGAGCGCCAGACAAAGTGGATCGCGAGCGCAAGCGGACCGAACTGGTGACTGACCTCAGAAGCGGCGAAGCATGTCGCAAAGGCCTAACGCATTCGTCGCTATTAGCGCCGCCATCGAGCACTGAGGGTGCTTTTGGGACGAAAGATGTGAACTAGTAATACTGAAACATCTGCGACAAACGCCACGTGACTAGTCACATATCCTACATACCCGCAGTCTACTCACGCTGGTGATTGATCGTGATCGGCCAACTTTGCGTACGGTATGTCTTCATTACCGACTGCCAGCGCCGGCTGTTCTAGTGGGATTAGAATGCTTGCCATGTAGCCGACGACAATAGTTGTCACGCAGCTGAGAGGTGCGGTCCACATCCAATTCAAGCTTTCTACGAGGGGCGTCCATGATGTCAGGAGCCACGCTAAGATCAGGCCGGCGGGTGCTCCTACCAACACGCCTGCGAGATTTCCGCGCTTCGTCAGGGCGCCAAGTAAGAAAATACCTGTTATCGGTCCAATGAATATCGATGAAAGGCGGTTAAACAGTTCGAGAATCGAGCCAGAGTGTTTGCTCAGCCACAGCGCAATTCCGGTGAGTAGGATACCGAAAAACACGGTCGACAGCTTGGCTATTTTGAGACAATGCTCTTCACTTGCTCGTCGGCCTGGTCCATAGCGGCGATACAGGTCCATCACGGTTACTGTCGAGAAAGAATTCAGCCCGGCGCTAAACACCGACATCGTGGCCGCGAGGAGCGCGGCAAAGATGAGGCCGCGCACTCCGGCCGGTAGGGCGTGGATGACAAACATCGGCAGAATTTCGTCGGGTTTCTGAATGTGAACGGCAAGATCAGGATTCTGTGCGAAATACACGGTCATTAGCAGTCCCGCGTATGCGAGAGAGAACATCGACATGACGTTGAGCAGACCCGAGAAGAGAACGGACTTAACAATGTCTTTGCGACTGCCCATGGTGAAATATCGCTGCACAACGACCTGATCGGCGCCATACACACCAATGTTGTAGACAAGGTAAAAAGCAATGAGTCCCCAAACCGTCGACTCCGTTTTCGGGTCGAAGCTCCAACTGACTATGGTTGTATGCGGAGTTCCCGTAGTGGGCGAAATGATTTGGCTAGCTGCGTTCCATGTTCCAACGACATCCCAGCCAAAGCCATGAAGCAGAAGCCCGATCATCAGGAACAGTCCGCCGAACATCACAATGAATTGAAGAAAATCAGTCCAAAGCACAGCCTTCATTCCTCCCAGGAGTGTGTAGAAAGTCGTCAGGATTCCAATCACGATGATGCAGCCGATTTCTGGCATACCGAAGAAATTCTTAAACGCTATGGCAGGGATGTAGATCGCGCAAGCCAAGTGTACGCCGCGAAGAAACAAAAAGAGAATCGCGGTGACTGTACGAGCGACGGGGTGAAACCGCCGCTCCAGATATTCGTAGACCGTGAAAACTTTCATCCGAAAGTACAACGGCACAAAGACGAGTACGACGATGATCATCACCGGGGGAAACAAAAGCGAACCGAGCGGGTACTTGAGATCCTTCTCGTACACCCAGCCTGGCACCCCCATGTAACTGATCGCGCTCAAATCGGTAGCCAGGATCGAGATGCAAGCGAGTATCCAATGCGTGTTGCGCTCGGCGAGGAAGTAGCTTCCGAGGGATTCCGACGACCCTCGCCCCATCCAGCTACCGAGCGCTACGGTCGCGACAAGGTACGCTGCCAGCACGACGTAATCCGCAGACGAGAGGCTGTAGGTTGCGAGAAGTAGAGGAGTTATGGCGAGGTTCGACATGTATTTCTAAGCTCCTAAGCGCATGCCAGATGATTCCTCTCAGCGCTTATGCAATCGGGCCACACCTGTAAGCAATACTAATAATGTATTGTGTAAACACTTTTAGTGTGGCGATGCAAGACTTTGGCCGGGAATATTGGGAAAAATATTGTCGAAAAACCGATGGTTGGCGACGGCTATTACAGCCTCCAAAATGTATTGTTTGGATACAATTTGATGAGTATACTGCAGTTAATAAACCTCTTGTATCACCGCCTCTCGTGATTGCATGGCCCCCAAGAAACTTGCTACGCCGGTTACGACGCCAATTCAATCGTCGCTCAAGTACGTGAGTCTGGCGAACCGTCTGCTGCGTTCCATTGCCAAAAGAAATTTGCAACCGGGAGATTTTCTCGGCACCGAGGCGGAGCTGGGCGAAAAGCACGGCGTGAGCCGGGTGACCGTGCGGCAGGCACTCCTCGTGCTGGAGCGCGAAGGATATCTTTCGCGCGAGAAGGCCAAGGGCACGTTCATCAAGAAAGCTGTGCAGCGACTATCGAGCCGCAATTCGAATCGGGGTACGGTCGTCTTGGCATGTTCAAACGAGCAGGCTCTTCACGCCGACGAGGACTTCGCGTTTGCTGCTGTCGTCATGGCTGTCGAACGAAATCTGACCAAACGAGGGTATGCGTCGCAGATTCTCAGTTTTGGAATGGATGCAAGCGCCGATCGCGAGCGATTGCACGAGCTGGGCAAAAGGGATGACATTGATGGGATTTGCACAATTGGCCCCTGTCTTGATCCCTACCGTGACCTGCTGCCTGATGTTCCGATCGTAACCTCCTGTACATTCGGACCAGATAGCAAAAGGTGGGTAGGTTCGGATACACGGGCCGCATGCCGAACAACGATCGATTATTTGATATCGAGCGGACACCGCGAAATCGCGCTCATTTGCAGCTCTGAGCTTCCTCCGACCGCCTTCGGGTTATTTGCGACTGCATTTACTCAGTCGTTCGAGGCTGCGGGCCTGACCGCCCCTCGGCATTTGCTATATCACTCTTATCCGGGGGAATCATTTCCGAATCTGGTTCAACAAGTTTTGGGAGGGCCTGTCTGCCCTACCGCTGTATTTGCTGAGAATTGGAAGACGTGTCAGACGATCCTTACGGTGGCCGCTGAAATTGGCATACGAATTCCCGAAGACCTTTCGATCACAGCATTCGGGCGGAATGTGTTGCAGATCACGTATCCTCTTGCAGTCACGGCGTATGTGCCCGACTATGAGCAAATCGGCGAAAAGGCGGTGGAACTGTTAACGAGCGTTTTGAACGGCGATGGTCCTTCGTCGCAACAACTGGAAATCCGCGGCACACTGATCGAACGCGACTCTGTTCGTCGAATTGACTCTCGCTTGCCCCATAGGTGAAAATCGTGAAGCGTTCCGATCTTTTGGAAAAGTTAGACAACATTTTTGTGCCGATGTTTACGCCGTTTTCGGCTGGCGACGGCACTGTCAATGAATCGCAACTTCGCGCCAATACGCGGTTCCTCGTCGACGAGGGAGTTCGAGTTCTAAATCCGGCGGGAACAACGGGAGAGTTCTGGACGCTAAACCCTGAGGAACACCGCGCAGTTCTTCGAGTTGTTATCGACGAGGCGAAATCGCTCGATTCAGGTGTCGTCATTGTCGCTGGCATCAGCACGCCTAATCTTGCAATGACTCTGGATATCGCCAAGTTTGCGTCGAGTTGTGGCGCTGATTTATTGCAGTTGACTCCCACCTACTACTTGCCGATGCCTGTTGACGACGTGGTGATGTACTATAAGATTATTTCCGAAGCGATCGATACGCCGCTGATGGTCTACGAGATTCCGCCTGCAACAGGGGTTAAATTCGATTGTGCATTGCTTGAGCGGATATGCGAACTGTGCCCAAGCGTCGTCGCTCTTAAAACAGCGGCGCCTGCCTACGCCCCTTGGGAATTCGAACGAATTATGCGGCGATTCAATGGAAGACTGAGTGTTTTCGCGGCGACGGGTGCCTACTACGCACCGTTTACATATATGACCGGTGTGACAGGAATTACCGATACGTTAGCCAATTCGGTTCCAGAGTTTGGGCTAACTCTGCATCGCTTAGCGCGAGCTTCTCAATGGGATGAGATGAACCGAATCTACCACGACGCGTTTGACGTACTGGAAATCGAGATTGTCTATGGTCGGGCCGGGCTTAAGGAAATCGGCAACGTCTGCGGACTGAACCTGGGATCTCCCAGGTTTCCGATGGCCAGCATGCTTTCGAACAAAGATCGGGCCGACATTCGCCGCCGGGTCGAAAGCTGGCCTTTTGGCCGAAAGCAGCTAGCGCAATTGGTTTAACTGTAGTAATGTGGAAACGAGTTCATTTGGTTTCGTTCTAGGCTCGTCCTTCACGTCGCTTCGCTATAAGAAGCCAGGACATCGCCGATGCTATGAGTAACATCGAACCTGGCTCTGGCACCGACGAGCCATCAAGAGCGCTAGCCGCCCCACTGCCCGAGGTAATACTATATTTCGACCTCCAGAATTCGTAGTCGAATTGGTCTACGATGCCATTAGGTGTGCCGAATAGGTCGCTCGATGTGCCGTCACCCGGTACCGAGCCAGGGGTGCCGGTGGCGCCCAGATTTTTGCGCCATACGACGTAATCGCCAGCATCAACCGTGCCGTTGTTGTTATAGTCCGCACTCGGCGTACTGAACGGCAACGGTACGGTTGGCTCATCCCAATAGGCCAGCGAGTCGACTTCCCACGTCCACGCTTTATCTCCTTCGAGCCAACCCGTGTAGTCCTCCCAGCCAAGATGCGTGACTTTGATGCTATTGGTCTCATTCTCAAAGCCGGTTTGGCCATACGCGAACCAACCGTGCCAAACGCCGTCGGCATCGTTTGGGGGTGGATCGTCAATATCGAGATCGCGAGTATTGGCAGCAATTAAAGTAGATGAGTCAGTCAACATTTTGACAGACATCACGTGAGAAGTGCCGTCAAACTCGATTCTAAGTTCGTAGTCTTTGTTAAGCGGATCTGGGCCCAAGTTTATCACTGGTCCGGCGTTGTAACCGAAGTCGGTGAAGCCGGCGCCCATGACGGCAATTCCGATTCGCATGAAGTAGTCATCGCCGACATTCCAGTGAGTCATGAGGGTGCCCATTACCTGCCGCGTCTGAGGTGTCGTGGCTCCGAGGAAACCGGCGAAGTGATATGCCTCTCGCCCTTCTGTTGCGGTCGGCATACTTGTCCAGCGAAATTTGTACTGTGCACTTTGGGAAGTATTGTAAGTTCGAGGAACAGGGGTACTTCCATCCAACTCTAGTACGCGGCCTGCCTTGTCTGGTGTATATGCATCGGTCTGGTTGTCCATCGTCGTAATCTGCAGTCGGCCACCGGCCACCGGCCCGATCATAGCCTTGGCGAAATTATTGTCGGCGATATCGACCACGCCGTCTGGCCCACTGTCAAAGGTTGATTGCCAAACCATAATGGCGGTGGCAGTGGAAGGCGCAAATGATAATGCGAAGGCGGCGACGTAGAAAGCCATTTCGTGCAGCGCAAATCTTTTCATGAATCGAACTCCTCAAACAGATGAGTGGTAGGTTGACAGCCGCCTGCCGCGCGAAAAAATTTCGACTTCACAAGATATTAATCTGACTGCTTGTATTGAGTCAAGGACAAATCGGCTAATTGGCCGAAGAATCCGGGACTGATGAGGCATTTTGAATACGGATCGATTGATTTGTGACCGGCTCGCCAATCGACTATCTTCATTTGATCTGTATACATTTTTGCCTGAATCCAGAGCTGCTCCCTCTGAAGCGGGTGCTGTCGCGGCTGGAAATCTCAGCAAAAAAAAACTGGACATTTGCCACCGCGATAGTGTATCTTGTCTGTTCGGCAATACAACACAGGCTGAACTTGAGGGTGAAGTCATGCAGCGACCATTTCAACGGCAGTTAGGTTTTACGCTTGTCGAGTTGCTGGTAGTGATTGCGATCATTGGGATCTTAGTCGCTCTGCTGCTTCCTGCGGTTCAAGCGGCGAGGGAAGCGTCGCGAAGAAGCGATTGCCAGAATCGCTTCCGTCAGGTCGGCATCGCGATGCAGGGCTATCATGGCAATCGCAATGCATTTCCGCCCGGCTGTGTGCAAGACGGGTGGTTTAGCTGGTCTTCTTTTATTCTCGCGCAAATCGAAGAGACCCAACTCGCGGACAAGATCGACTATCGAACGTTGAATAGCGACTACACACAACCAGCCTCGAATGCAGAGGCTGGCTATGCGCTGATCACGACATACCTGTGCCCCTCCGACTATCAGGGAGGAGACTTCATTGGAACCGGCGGTAACGCGCAGTGGTACGCGCGCCGAACGAATATGTGTGGAGTGGCCGATACCACGGAGTTTCTAAAAGGGCCCGACTATGCGAGTTCAAGCTATCTGCTCCCATTCTCACGCTTGAACGGAGTTTTGGGCGGTTTTCCAACTAATAATTATAAGGGCGTTATCTCCAAAGGTTGCTCGCTAACCAAGATAACCGATGGGTCCAGCCACACGCTCCTTGTTGGGGAAGTGGCGGGCGGCGGTCAGGGAACAATTACTTCAGGGCCTTTCGCAGGCTCAGGAGTCGGCTATGGACATTGGTGGAGTGGCTGGAACATCCTCGACACTTACGACGGAATCAATGGTCCCTTCACCATCCCTGGAGGTGGAACATGGCCCGGATTTCGCATGACAGGATTTGCGAGTTTTCATCCGGGCGGGTGTCATTTCGTGCTATGTGATTCCAGCGTGCAGTTCTTGTCGGAAGATATAGCACAAAGTGTACTGATCGCGTTAACGACGCGCGCTAGTAGTGACGTCGTCGAAGGTGGTGGTTTTTGAAAGTCATTATGGCATATGGCATGCCTCGCAGAATTGTCTCGTTGCGTGTTTTATTTCTTGCATTTACCGGTATTGCTGCAATAGTTTTCGGGGGCTGTAGCAAGAGCAAGGCGGACCGCGCGATCGTACATGGAATGGTGCGCTTTGCCGGAGAGCCTGTGCAGTCCGGCGCGATTCGATTTGTTCCCGCCGATGGTACGGCAACGCCTCCGGCAGGAGCGCAGATCACGAATGGTGCATTCCGGGTCGGGGCGCGCGGGGGCATCGTGATCGGAACTTACAAAATTGAGATTGAGGCGTTTCGGCCCCTGCCGCCAGGTAAGAAAGACCCGGAACTGGAAGCTGCGAAAAAGAACCACCCTAAGTTAGAGTTTCAAGAACCCCGGGAACAATACATTCCGCCGCGCTACAACGCGCAGAGCGAACTCAAAATAACGATCGCACCGGGTAGCAGCAATGTTGAGCACAATCTCGATCTCACACCGTAGTGTCACACGCGATGGGCGACTTGCGTACCAGATCGATTGCAGCTGAGATCGCGCACTGACTCACGGATTATAAGGCGCCCTGGAAAATAGATCGGTTCTTGCGGTGGCGGATCACCGCACATTAGGCGGATGAGTACTTCGGCGGCCTCGCTTCCCACCACTGCATTGGCAGGAACGTACGCCGTTAACTCCACGTTACTCGCCATCTCAAGTACGTTCTGACCAAAGCCAACTACCGAAATATCGTCCGGAATACTCAATGAAAGCGAATCTGCCGCACGCAACACGGCCCGGCAAACTTCCCAGTTCTCGCAAACGACTGCAGTTGGTTGGATTCGGCTCGTGAGAACACTGCATGTCAGCTCATCGAGCGACTCGTTTTCGTGCGCATGGATCATCATTGCGCGGTCGATTGGGCGATTGATCGTGGCGAATGCATCGCGATACCCCTCGGCGAACAGACTGAATCCGTCGCGATCCATCCATGGTCCGCAAATCACCGCGATATTCTCGTGGCCACGATCGATAAGATGCTTGGTTAACTCGAAGGAGGCGAGACGAACATCGTTTCCAACCCACGGTAACTGATCGACCGTGAAGGTGCATGACGTCACGAGAGGAATGTCGCCTAGCAAATCACGATACGGGTCAAAACAATGGCCGATGCTGATGACGCCCTCGAGTTCACCGCGACTCATGAGGCTTTGTAGCCTCAACCGATCTTTGTCGACATCTTCGCCGAGGCCTAGGATTTGAACCGAGAACCCATGCGCAGCAAAAGCGCGCTCCATTCCACGAAGAACTGTGGAGAAAGCCGAGTCCTGGTCGCTCCGACTACTTTGGGCATTGGAGCAAGCGAGGAGCACTACTCCGTGTAACAGGCCGAAGTGCTCGACGATATCGACCTGACGATCGACGAAAGTTCCGCGCGCGCGTTTTCGTGACACATATCCATCATTCTCAAGCAACATCAGAGCTTGTCGTACCGTGACGCGACTCATGTTGTGGTGGCGCACCAGTTCATTCTCACTTGCAAGACGATCGCCGGGCTTCATTCTGCGTCGTGCGATGTCCCGCAATAAGTGACGCGCCAACCCTACATACTTGGGCGTGTTTCCGCCGGATTGCCAGTTTGCTATCGAAGCCATGCCGTATCTCGCCTGTTAATTCTTTATCTTTGTTCCATCATCTGAACAAGTATCATACCAGCCGGGCAGCAGCAGGTCGAGAGCTAAGGGAAGTCACTAACGAATCGCTGACACGGGTGCCGAGCACAAGCTCCCGGCCGTCTGTCCTATCAAATAATGTTGGTTTCCGGTGTTTTTCTGCCCAGAGTGGTTTGAAAGACGTGGATTGGCGAGGTGCCGTTAGCGTCGAGTGAGTCGAGGCATGCTTACAGTTATTTGCGAAAACCACAAAAATATTTATACTTGTACTTGACTAGATACAAAGTTGAGCGCTATCATCGGTGAGTGCATTGAAGAGCGGGAATGCATGCATTGCCGGCCGGGTGCGTGATCTGGCTCAGATTTCGTGCGACACCTTAAGTGGGAGGGTGAACTAATGAAAAAGACTCGAACAACAGTTGCAGGAGCCCTTTTGTTGGCAGTATTTCTTGCCGACAAAGCGGGCGCGGCGCTCGTTTGGGAATCAACGTTTGATTCGTCTGCAGACGGCGTGGTCGATCTATACGACAACAACACAGGGAAAGTGATGATCGGTCCGGCGGTCGGCGGAAATCTTCAGATCGAGTCGTGGGACAACTCCACCAATGCCTTCACGCCCGACAAAGCTGGGCGGCCGCTTGGCTCCACTCTCACGTACAACAGCGATTTTAGCGCACAGTACGTATTCAGTTGGTCTGCTCTGCCCACGGCAGTTCAAGATGCGGAAGCTTACGAGTTAGTCGGTTTTCTTGGCGGTGCGAGCCCGCAGACTCGACAGGTATTTGGCACCATCCTTCGGCATTGGATCGACAGCGGAAATTACATGGTTTCGCTGGACAACGCGACCATGGGTGCTGGATTCACCGACTTTGGTTTTAAGAAAGGTCCAAGCATTTCACTCGGGGCAAATCCATTGGGCCAGAAATTCGATCTTCGTCTGGAATACGACGGATCTCAACATGTGCTGAGTATCTCACTTAGAGATGCTGGCGGAGCTCTATTGGGAACTCAAGTCGCCGATTTGGATACTGATATTCCTGGCTTGCTGGCCTATGGCGCAACAGCGTTTAACAACGAAGTCAATAGTATAGCGCTCACTCACTTGGGCTGGTCGGACTACTCAGCCTACCTCGGTAATAAGGCGTCTATTTGGCAAGTTGATTCTCTTACCTACTACGACACGGCAACGGTGCCTATTGTACCTGAGCCGGCATCGATCGCTCTGGTGATGATGTCGCTTGGAGCAATATTCGCCCTTCGACGTTCGCGGTGACGTTGTGCATCGAAAAATGTAGTTAGCCGCTTGAGTCCGCCGCGTGGTGACTCAGGCGGCGTTTTAAAAGGGATGGGGTTGATGCAACTTCGAATGACGGTTGCGCGTCTAGTAGTCATTGGTGCAACCAGCCTGGTTTTGACTGTTGCCGCTGGCAATGTTTCTGCCGGGAAGGGCGCGGCACAGTCTCGCAATCAATCGTCGCTCATCGTCGAGGTTGATCAACCTATCGCGCACGCGGGCGATAAAATGCCGGCGCGTATCGCGGTTACTGGCAAGCAACTTTTCGGAGACTCTGACGCGCTAATCGATCCGTCGTCGGTTCAAGTTGAGCGCGTTTCGGAGGATGAAAAACATGTGGGCTCGCCAGTTCCTGCTCGGTTCGATGCACGCGATCCGGTAGCAGACAGTTTCTACTACCAGCATCTGGGCGGCGCCACTCCGGAAGGCCACGTCGTTTTTCAGCACGTCGCGGGCAGCACTCCGAAGACACGATACAAGTTGTCGCTACGTCGCTGGACTGCCCGCCCGGAAGATGCTCCGGCGTCGCCGGCCCCGCAGTTGGGCGACTTCGACATGCTGCGCTATGCCGACGGACCGATGAGCGGCATTTTCCACACAAAGCCGGCGCTGGCTGATTGGGACAACGATGGCTATACGGATATTCTGGCCGGTGATGGCATCGGGCGAGTGACACTTTATCGCCGCCTTGGCCGCGATCCATCGCGATTTGCACCGCCAGTGAGAATCGATGCAGGCGACAAGCCGCTCGACACATTGTGGACGGCTGTTCCTGATGTTGTTGATTGGGACGGGGATGGCGACCTCGATGTGATCTGTGGCGAAGAGGAAAAGGGCGGGATTACCTTCTACGAGAACATGGGGTCGCGCGACCGTCCGAAGCTGGCTGCCGGAGTGCCGCTGGTGGATCGCAAGGGACAACCGATTATTTCGCCACATGTGCCCGTCGCGGAAATGTCTTTCTATACAAAAGACTATTCGCCTTGTCCGCGAGTGGTTGACTACAACGGCGATGGAAAGCTCGATGTAGTGCTGGGCGGGTATGTTACCGGCCAATTCTTTTTGTATGAGAATGTCGCTGCATCGAATAAGGAACGACCGCAACTCGAGTATCGCGGTCCGCTAACTGATCAGAATGGGGCGCCTCTCGATGTTGGCTGGAGTGCGACGCCTGAATTTGCTGACCTTGATGGCGATGGAGACTTGGATCTCATCAGCGGTCACATCGGAGAACGGAAAGATCGCTTCGGTTGGCACGACGCCCCATCCGTTTTGTACTGGGAGAATGTTGGAACTCGTGAAAAGCCATGCTGGGCGTCGCGACCATTTCCTCTCGAAGAGAGATGGACTCCATTCATGCCAGATGTTCCGGTGCCTCGCCTCGCTGATTGGGACGGCGATGGCGACCTGGACTTGATCATGGGCGCGCGTTGCGAGATCTTTCGATTTGAGAATACGGGTAGTAAGACAAAGCCCAAATTTGAATTTCGCGAGCGGCTCTCCATGCCGGCGGGGCCGTTTCTCACGAATTATAATCTGAACGCCGTTGCTCCATGTTTGGGAGACTTGAATGGCGATGGAATGCCAGACTTGCTGCGGGGAGGGAGCGGCGATATACCTGTCGCGCTGATGACAGAGTTCGGCAACACTCCGACTTTTAAAGATGCAGGGCTACTAGAGGCCGACGGAAAGCAAATTTACCATCCGTTTGTTCACGGTGACGACACCTCGTTCCCCTGCTTGTTTGATTGGGACCACGATGGCGATCTAGATCTGTTGCTAGGCGATGGCGATGGCTTCGTATGGTTCTATCGCAACGATGGTGACGCAAAGCATTGGAAGTTTGCAGCCGGTCGCAAGTTGAAACTGGCCAATGGCGAGGACTTGTGTGTCGGAGAACCGACGCCTAAGGAAGCCAAAGATTTTACACAGCACAGTGGCAATAGGTCGGTGCCGGCCCCGGCGGACTATGATGGCGACGGATTGCCTGATTTGATCTGCTCAAACGCGGACGGCAAGGTGTTCTTCTACCGAAATTCGGGGCAGGACCGATTCGCGCCAGGAGTAGAGATTGCATCCGGTACTAACCGCTGTTTCACCTGTCCTGTGGATTGGGACAAAGACGGCAAGCCGGACGTAATCCTCTCCTGGGCGACAGGTCCCTCGATTTACTTGAACCGCGGTATGGGCGCAAATGATGCACCCAAGTTTGATGTTTTGCCCGTCAAAGGTATGCCGTGGCTTCCAACGCCACGCCCGTTGGCCGTCGATTGGGATCGCGATGGCGACACCGATCTCTTGCTTGCAACGTCGTATGGATTGCTACACTTTGCCTCGCGCAATTTTCTTGAAAACGGCTATGCGATGGCGCGGATCGTGTCTAGAGACTCGGATGGCCAATAGTGGTTGGTATATCTACAGCATCATTGGCGCGGTTGTACCGAGGCGGGCTTCAGATCGCTGGAAAGGAAATGTGCGCCAATTGCCGAAAGGAAGGGCAAGCACCGCTACGAGCGCTTGGCTCCGCCTGTCTTAGCGCCACGGCACTTTTCGTGATTGCCACCTTGGTATTTGGAGAGGGCGTGGATGTCGAGCCGAAGGCTAACTGGTCGAGCGATCGGCAGCACCGGCTGCTCGTACAAGTCGAGCCCGTTCCGAATTTGAAGCGCGCATCCGACGAGATGGTCGCGCGCGTCCATATCGACTTCAAAGAATACCTCAAAGAGCAGCGTGTGGATCTGTCGAGCTTGCAGGTTGTAGGCGTATCGCCCGATACCGGCGAGCCAGTCGACTTCGAATCCAATCCCTATTCAACGACGCGCGGTGATCGGCCACTGCGATTTTACGACAGTGCGATTCCCTGGGACTTTCCAGAGCATGAAGGCGTCGCGCATGTGACCGATGGGAAGGCCACGCCCATTCGCAAGTTGCCCGGCGGGGCACGATTCTTCAATACGCTGGGTGATGGAAAAAGCGGTCATGTAGCTTGGGCACACACGCAAACGGGAAGTCAGCCTGCGAACTATGCGGTCTATTTCAATACGCTTGCCTCAAATGAACCGACTCGACTGGCGCCAGCCGGCTTCATTGGTGATGGAGCGAATCGCTGTGCGCCGGTATCGCACACGTTCGCGCCGGTTCTTCAAGGCCGGGTTGGCATTGGTGATCTAAACGGCGACGGCTTGTTCGACCTGATCATGGGGAACTTAACCGGAACGATCATCTGGTACCCCAACATCGGCACTGCCGGTAAGCCTCAATTCGGACCGGGGCGCCTGCTCACCACGGATGATGGGTACCCGATCGATGTCGGTTGGTCATCAGGGCCGGTTGTTGTGGATTGGAACCACGATGGACTGCTTGATCTGATCGTCGGCGCCGAGAAGGAATGCTTCGTCTATTTCCGAAATGTCGGAGATGGAACTCGGCCTGTGTTTCATTTGGAGGGATTGGTTCAGGCCGATGGCAAGGCGTTGCGAGTCCCCATCGCGCCGTGTGAAGAGGACCCTGACAATCACATTTACGTGAATGACTACAACCCGAGCCCCGAAGTTGTCGATTGGGATGGCGACGGTGATCTTGACCTGCTCGCGGGCGGGTATATCACGGGACGTGTGTGGTATTACGAAAACGTAGCCACCGATAAAAACGCGGTACCTGTGCTCAAATTTCGAGGTGCGCTTCAGGCCGATGGCAAGGACTTGGATGTGTCGTGGATGGCATTGCCTACGGCGGTCGATTTGGATGGCGACGGCGATCTCGATCTCGTATGCGGCGCCATGCAGATGAACAAGATCGGCGGTGACTCCGACGAGCCCGACAGCGAAAAGTTTCTCTGGTACTTCGAAAACATCGGTACACGCACGCAGCCGAAATTGACGCACCGAAAGTTTCCAGCCAAAGGTCGCTTTGCCTATCACACGATGGGGTGTACACGACCTGTCGACTTCGATGCGGATGGTCTGCCAGATCTCATCGCCAGCGTCGGTGCGAACTTGCTTATGCTGCGAAACATTGGTACCCGCGATAAGCCAATGTTCGATGCGACAACTCCTCCGATGACCGCAACGTGGGGAAATGCGCAGCTCGGGTTCAACGACCTGGTCGACTACAACAAGGACGGTTGGGTTGATCTTTTTACGACGCCTTCGATGACCGAACTCAACGCGGGGCGTGGCGGGTTTATTCCTGGTCCCCGCATCATGCAGCGGGCACCGATGGCAACGATTCAGCTTAATTCGGGATCGAGTCGATCCGTTCCTTTTCAAGAACTCGTTTTGCTCGCCGGCGCGGAAAAGATTCTTCATCCCAGTCCGCGTGGCGACCATTGGGACTGCCGTACTCTTGCCGATCTCGACGGCGACGGGTTGCTAGACATTCTTGTGGGCGACCATCAAGGGTTTGTCTGGTTTCATCGCAATGTCGGCACACAGGACAAGCCGGTGATGGACGTTCAGGGCCAGAAGCTTGAGACGGTGCAAGGAATGCCGGTTCGCGTGGGGCTTACTTATCTTGATGTATCGCCATTCGATATTTTGCAAGGCGCGCGAACAAACGTAGCCGTTGGCGATTTCAACCACGATGGCAAGAAAGATCTAGTCGTATGCGACACGTTTGGTTACGTGCGAGTGTTCACACAAGTCGCCGGCGACAAACTGCTTTTTTCATCGGGGACGGACATTGGCAGGTTTGGTCCAACAGCCGTTACGGGCCAGCGGATTGATTGGAACGGCGACGGTTGGGACGACATTCTGGCGACCTACTACAGTGGGCGCGTTCTGGTGCTGGTCAACAAGCAATCGTCGGGGCAGCCCGAGTTTGAATCACCACAAGAGGTGCAGATCCCAGGCTGCTTCGGGTACCCGTGGTCGTACGTCGCCGACTGGAATCATGACGGCGACGACGACCTGATCATCGACCAATACGGTTACACACGCTTTGTCGAGCGATCGTTTATTGAATATGGCTACCAGCCTGCTCGAATACTGCGCTACGAGCAAAAGGAAGGTCGTCTCGCGAAACAATCGGCTGCGGAAGGAAAATGATGTTAACCAAAACGTTTCTTGCGCTTAGTGCGATGCAAAAGAATGCGCTCGTCCAATCGTTCGTCGTGGCTTCGTGCGTTCTATTGGCAAAGTCGGGGATTGTGTGCGGCGACGAGCCGGGGCCTGAGTGGACCAGCGACCGTCATCATCGGTTGATCGTCGAAGTGGATCCTGTGCCAAATCTACCGCGGGCAACGGACGAAATGGTCGCGCAAGTTAAAGTGAACTTCGACGAGTTGTTGAAGCATCAGCAGGTCGATCTCAGCAGTCTGCAAGTCGTGGGATATTCGAAGTCGACTGGTAAACGTTTGGAGTTTCCGGGTAACGGCTATGCAACCACGCCAGGCGATCGACCGCTGAGATTCTATGACGCCTCCGTGCCGTGGTCCTATAAAGATCACGAAGGTTATGCACACAACACAGACGGACAGGGTCTTCCAGAGCGTGATATGCCGGGCGGGCTTCGCTTCTTCAACGCGGTTGGCGATGCTCGATCGGGAAATATCGCATGGGCGCACACTCAAACTGGCTCGGAACCAACTGTATATGCTATTTACTTCGACTCTCTCCCGAATGGTGCGCCGCAAAAGCCGGCTCCTGCCGGCTTTATCGGAGATGGTAGCAGCCGCTGCACGCGCGAATCGGATACGTTTGCTCCTGTCATCCAAGGGCGGGTCGCTATCGCGGACCTCGATGGCGATGGCTTGTTCGACCTACTGCTGGGAAACGCGACGGGCACCATTCTCTGGTATCCAAATCACGGCACTGCGACGCAGCCGAAATTCGATCATGCACGGCTTCTTTTTACAGACGATGGTGAGGCGATCGATGTTGGTTGGTCGTCAGCGCCGGTGGCGGCTGATTGGGATCAAGATGGCGATCTAGATCTGCTGGTCTGTGCCGAGAAAGAGTGTGTCGTTTACTTCAAAAATGTTGGCGACGCGAAAAATCCTAAGTTTCGCCGAGAAGGGTTGCTGAAGGCCGATGGCAAGATACTACGCATTCCGATTGCTCCATGCGAAGAAGATCCCGGCAACAAGATCTATCCTCAGGACTATTACGGAGTGCCCGAGGTCGTGGATTGGGACGGCGACGGCGACTTGGATCTGCTGATCGGCGGGTATATCACGGGCCGTGTGTGGTATTACGAAAACGTAGCCACCGATAAAAACGCGGTACCTGTGCTCAAATTTCGCGGCGCGTTGCAGGCTGACGGGCGCGACCTGGACGTCGGATGGTGTGCTTCCCCCTGCGCGGTCGACATCGACGGCGACGGTGACTTGGATCTGATCAGTGGTGCGATGCAGATCTCTGCGACCGGAGGAGACAGCGGTTCGGGCGATAAGTTTTTGTGGTTTTACGAAAACATCGGCACTCGAACAGCACCCAAACTGAGTTTGCAAAAATTCCCAGCCAAGGGGACCTTCCCCAATGGTGCATTGGCTACGCCACGAAGCATTGATTTCAACGGGGACGGGCTTCCTGATCTGATCGTCAGCGTGAATGGGCAGCTCACGATGCTGCCCAACATCGGCACCCACAGCAAGCCAATGTTCGATGCAGCAACGCCACCCACGACCGCAACGTGGGGAAATGCTCAGCTCGGGTTCAACCAAATGGTTGACTACAACAATGATGGATGGCCCGATCTCTTTTTGCGACTGAGCGCCATTCAACTTAACGATGGTCGCGGCGCTCCTGGCACATTCGATCGAATCATTGACCTCTCGGGCGCCGAGAAGATCCTGCATCCAAGTCCCAGTGGAGATCACTGGGACTATCGAACTCTTGCAGACGTTGATGGGGACGGGAATTCGGACATTTTAGTGGGCGACCATCAAGGGTTCGTCTGGTTTCATCGCAACAATGGAACCAATGAGCATCCCCAAATGGACGTAGCCGGCGTGAAACTGGAAATGTCCGACGGAAAACCGATGCGGGTTGGGCTGCCACCGGCGGATGTTGCGGCGTTCGATGTGCTTCAGGGCTCGCGAACGGCCGTCACGACGGGCGACTTCAATCACGACGGCAGGACAGATATTGCCGTTTGTGACACCTACGGATACCTGCGAGTCTTCGACCAGGTTCCAGGAAATCCGCTCCGATTCGAGCTCGCCCACGAGACTGCTAAACTGCAGCCTACTCGACTAACCGCACAGCGAGTTGATTGGAACGGTGACGGGTGGGACGATTTGCTCGCATCGTACGCAAATGATCGTATCTACGTTTTGATCAATCGAGCGATTGAAGGTAAGCCCCAGTTTGAGGCACCCCAGTTGCTCAACGTACCACCTTGTTATGGTGACCCGTGGCCGTTTGTTGGCGACTGGAATCATGATGGCGATGCCGACCTGATCATCGATCAATACGGCTACACTCGCTTCGTCGAACGGTCATTTATTGAGTACGGATATCGACCGGGACGCATGGTGCGATTCGAAGATCAACCCAAAAGCTCAACAGAGAAATAAGAAGTAAGTTGAGGCACCTTTGGCGGTGAAAATTGAAGCGGTCCGGGTAATCGGCGAGCGTCTGCCTATGACGCTTGTCGAAGTTGTGGCCGATGACGGAACGATTGGGATCGGCGGCGCAGAGGCGCCTGCGCATGCACTGTGTCCGTTAATAGAGCGCGAACCTTGGAGCTTAGCACGGATCGTTTGTGGACGTGAGCCGGGAGATCAGCAGCAGATCGTTGATGAGATGTTTCGGGCTGCTCTCGGGCAGAGTGGACTGATTGCGTACGCCCAGGCTGCCCTCGACATGGCTCTCTGGGATCTAAACGGCAAGCTTGCTGGTAAACCGCTCTACCAACTCTTTGGCCCAGTTGTACAAGAACGTGTGATGCCCTATGCCAGCGCAACGGCATTCGATTTGACGGGTGGCCTGGTAACGCCCTTGCCTTTCAAAACGACTGACCGGCTGGTCGCCGAGGCAACTCAGCGCGTGCAAGAGGGATTTCGCGCCATCAAGTTCGGATGGGGAAATCACTTTGAGCCGGAAGACATTGAACCCATCGCGGCCATCCGAACTGCGATTGGGCCGGAAGTCAAATTCATGCTCGATTTTGGCGGGCCCGACTATCTGGACGACGGTGTCGATCCCATTTCTGCCCAGCGCATCACCGAGTTGCTTGAGCCATATGACATTTTCTTCTTCGAAGAACCCCTCCTACCGTACGATTTCGACG
>CAZJWY010000018.1:0-31056 GCA_964549545.1 uncultured Planctomycetaceae bacterium
GCCGATGTGGATCGCGCGATACGTGAGAGCATCTTCCTCTCCGGTATAAGTATTCATGCTAAGGGTGGCCGTGCTCATGGGGACGTCAATCTGGGGTCGTTCTTCTCTTGTTCCATTCTGTCCTACGCGGAGGGCCGCGTCAGGTTTCACACTAAACCGCCCCGGCCCGCAAAATCAACCAATAAATGCCCAGCAGAAGGGCCGCGGCCCCAAGGGGAACGCCGAATAGCAGGATCGGGTTCAAATGGCCGGTAGAAGCCGCCGTAGGGGCAGTTGCCGTGGCTGGCGAAGCAGCAGGAGCGGCTGTTTGATCGACCTTCGGATTGGCTATAGTGGCGGCCGGAGCATCTTTCGTAGCAGCCTGGGCTTCGCTTGCCGGCTTGGTTTCGGCGGGAGCATCGTTGGCCTCGTAACCGGCTGGGTCGGGGATTTTCGAGGCGTCGACTTTGTCGTCGTTTGCCGAGGCAGCGAAGCCTTGTTTGGCGTCATTGACGACAGCGGTCGTTTTGTCGCCCTCTGGGCGGCTCTCGCCACCGGTGGCGGCCGAGGCGGCGCCGCGGGCGCGTCCGAGTGCGCCGAACGCGATCAGGCTGCGGGCCGTTTTGACGGTCTCGGGGTCGAGCTTCTCCAGTTCGGCAAGCGAGGCTTTTGCCCGCGTGCCGATCTCGCCCGGTTGCTCACTTGCCACGGTCAAATAGCTGACGACCGGTTGGCGCACGTATCCCTTCGCATCGGAGTTTTTGAACATCTCGACGATGCGATCCATCACCGACCAATCTTCCCAGCGCGACAGATCGAGAATCACCTGATCGGCGAAATCCTGATTGTCGAGCAATAGCCGCATGGCGCTAAGGAGCCGCTCTTTTGGCAAGACGCCGGTGTTCTCATCGCCGTGGAACCGGAGGGCCATGATCGTGGAATAGATGTGGGTGTATTCGGCGTGTGGGTTCTTGAGGAAGCGATTTTCGACGAGTTCGAGGCCGTCGGGTCCGTTGAGGGTGAGATAGCAGGCCACAAGCGCGTCGAGCCCTAGCTTCTTGCGGCGTTCTTCTTGCTGAACTCCGTCGATCCAAACTGGCAAACCGATCGGGCCGCCCATTGCCAAGGCGGTGTGCGTGATGCTTTCGAGCGAAGGCTTCATGGCGTCGAAGTCGGAGGCGATCATTTGCTCGAGCATGGGAACATCTGCCTTCGAGCCGCAGATGCCGAGCATGGTGAGATAGAGTCTACGGCGGCTGGGGTTGACTTCTGGATCTTGCACCCATTTGATGATGCGGTCGTGCTTCATCCGAGGCTTGAGGTCTTTCACTTCGGCATAGGGGGCGCGGGCGAATTCGTCGTAGGAATCTTGCGCCAGGAGCGGGTCTTCGTGTTCCAGTGTTTCTTGGAAGAAGGCTAGACGATCGGCTCCGTTCTCGGGGACAGTCGATAATTGTTTGACGTATTTTACGGCCGCTGTGGAGAGAGGGAGCGGCGTGGTCCAGTCGACCTTGTCTTTGCCGATGCCGTTGACGAGATACGTTTTCTCACGGTTGGAGTCGCCAAAGAAGACAACGCTGATTTCCTTCGTGTCTTTGAGAGATTCCTGGCCACGAAGCGTTTCGATGATTTGGAATGTCGCAGTGCCCGAGTTGGGGTCGGCCGGGTTGGCCGAGGGGGGCGCTTCCTTAACCAGTTTGGCGAGCACGACGGCGTCGGCTCCGCGCATCTCTTCGCTGAGGGTTTGGGTTTCGACGCTACAGAAAGGGCAAGCGAGGGCGGTGCCGGTGGCGGCGAGACCCAGGGCCAAGGTTAGTAAGGCGGCTTGGAGGTGGGTAGGTTTCATGGGTTTTTTGCCGGTTTGTTGATGCGATTACGCCGTATGAGGCTGGTGAGGTCGTTGGGGTGCCGTGCGGCGCGTTGGTGTTGGACGGCGTTGCTGCCGTCGCTAAGTGGTGGCGAATCGAACTTTATTCTACTCTTCCGGGGCCGCGAGGGCAGCGGCTATCGGCTTCCGGTGAGGGTCTTGGAAACATCGGTCCGATAGGCGGCCAGGGCCGGCAAAAAACCTACGAGGGAAGCGAGGATCACGAGGGCGGGGATCAAGACCAGTTCTTGCCAGTCAAACTCGAAGATGCCCAGGCTGATGCCAGTTCGCTCGACGACATAGGGGCTCGCCGCGGCGACCAGGGCGTGGCCCAGCAGCATTCCGATGAAGCCGCCAAGGAGCGACAGCAGGATTGATTCGGCGAGCGTGATCGTCATCACGGCTTTGCGGCTGGCGCCGAGGGCCCGCATCACGGCAATGTCGTGGCTGCGCTCGGTCATCGAGTTGTAAATGCTCACCAAGATGCTGATGCTGGCCACGATCACGATGAGCACGGTCAGCACGAGGAGCACGATGCGAATCGGGCCGACGAAATTGTTGAGCAACAAGTCGACTTCGCGGGTGGGCGCGACGGCCTGAGCGATCTGGTCTTTTCCTTTGTTGATTTTGAAGTTGAGGAACTCTGGCCCTAGGGGACTGTTGCAGAGAACCAGGACCGACGTCACTTCGCGCTGCTCGATCGGCAGCGGTTCCATCGCGTGGGCATGATCATGGTCGTGATCGTGGTGATGTTCGCCCGCGTGATCGTGGTCATGCTCTTCTCCATGCTCACTGTGTTCAGTGTCTTTGTCGTGTTTCTCTTGATCGTGGTCTTCGTGCTTGGCATGATCGTGATCGGCATGTTTTTCATGATCGTGATCGTCCTTGTGTTCTTTGTCATGCTCATGCTCTTTGTGGTCGGCGTCTTGATGTTCCTTTTCGTGATCATGATCGGCTTCGTCTGGGTGATCGTGCTTTTCCGCGTCCGCAGCCTTGGGCTCGGTGGCGTCTTTCTTTTCTACCGCAACTGGAGTGGCGGGAGTGGGCGGATTGGCGGCGACGGGTTTGTCGTCGTGATGTTCTTCGTGCTCGTCTTTTTCTTCCAGCGCGTGTCCTTCGAGCCGGTAGAAGCCTTCGATGTTGATGAAGACAGCACGGTCGTTGGCGGTGCCGGTGGGCTTGAGGATGCCGACGACCTTAAACCCTTCGTGCTTGTGTGCTTCGGGGCCGAGGCCGTGGGTGGGTTGAATTTCGTCGCCGATCTTCAATCCCGCGTGCGAGGCGACGATCGACCCGACGACCGCTTCGAACGCGGCTTCGTGGAACGCTTCGCCATGCAGTTGGCCGGCGTCGCGAAGATTTCGACCCCCGGGCTGGAATTCGTAGGTGAGTGGTTTGCCGGAACGGTCGGTGCCGTATTGGATCTTGTCGAACAGATCGGGCGTGGTGCCGATGACGCGAAACGTGCGGCCGTCTGGCGCCTGGTAGCCGTCGCCCAGGCATTGCGGGATGGCCACCGACGTGACGCTGGCGAACTCTCCGCCCGACAAGAACTTTTGGTAGTAGCTATACGGGATCGGGTAGGGAGAATCACCGATGTGATAAACGGTATTGAGGACGAGCTGCAACTTGCCGCCTTTGCCGCCGACGATTAGATGGTAGCCGTGGGCACTTTGGTCGAACTGTTGCACCGCCGCGCCGTAGATTACGATCACGGCGATCATCACCGCGACGCCGAGCGCCATCGAGAGGACGGTCAGCGTCGAGGCCAGCGCTCGCTGCTGCATGTTTCGCCAGGCTATCTTCCAAAAGGGCATTTGTTCGAACCAATCAGTTGCGTTGTTTTGTTGAGCGAGCGAATGGCGTGGGTAGTTTAGGCGACCGTTGCCATGAAGCGGTTGAGTTTTTCGAGGTGTTCGACGCGTTCGAACTGACTGGCCACTTCGTCTGAGTGGGTGACTAGCAGCATGGCGACGTTTTCCGCGCGGCAGACGCCGCGCAACAGGTCGATGACATGTTGCTGATGGGCCGGATCGATGTTGGCGGTCGGCTCGTCGGCCAGGAGGAGGACCGGCCGATTGACGAGTGCGCGGGCAACGGCGACGCGTTGTTGCTCACCGACGGAGAGGGCGGCTGGCTTATGCGTGAGTCGCTGGCCAAGGCCGACTTTGCCGAGTAGCTCCTTCGCTCGCTCGGGGTCGCTTCGCTGGCCGGTGAACGTCATGCCGAGGAGCACGTTTTCGAGGGCGGTGAAGCCTGCTAGCAAATTGAACGTTTGAAAGACGAACCCGATGTGGCGGGCGCGAAACCGGTCGCGGGCGGCCTCGGGGAGGCGGGTGACATCGGTTTCGTCGATGACGATCCGGCCGGAGTCGGGCGTCGAGAGCCCGGCGATCACGTTCAGGAGCGTCGTTTTGCCGCCTCCGCTCTGCCCCCGAATTACCACCTGCTCTCCCGCGCCGACGGCGAGTCGCGGCACGTCCAGGATGGGAAGTAGTTCGCCGTTAGGCTCCCGGTACGATTTTTTGACGTTTTCAACCGATAGCATGGGGCCGCTACTGGGATTGGGGTGGTTTCGCAAAGCCTTGAAGTCTAATGACTTGAGGGGCCGAGACATAGCGGCCATCGAGGCGTGGGGGCTAACCCGTCGCGGGGCTTCGCTGCCCGCGATACGCAGGGACGGGCCTCTCAGTTCGCTAGCACGAGGTCAATAAAGGAAACTTCTACAATGCGGAATGGAAGCTTTTACATGCAAGCCTTGCAAAAGAGGCTTTGCCCCGGGTTGCCTTGCCCTGCCCCGTCGGTGCGCAAAGTCTAGTGCTGCAATTACTTGCGAAAAGTGAGGCGAATTTCCGATTGTTGGGCCGGCCTGTTGGCACACTCTGTGCTTTATATCGCGTCGGTAGAAGAGTGGGACACACTAGCAGACGAATCGCGGACGGGTGCATCGGTCGTGCAAGTCTGAGGAGTGGGTCCAGCAGATGAGTAGGATGAGTTTCCATTTTTTCAACCTTTAGGGCCGCCGAGGGCGACCCGCATTTCTCCCCGCCTGATGGGCCGACGAGGTCTCCCGCACCTCGTCGGCCCTTCTTTTTTGCGCAGGCGTGTTTTCCTCTGCCGTGCGACTTTGCAGGCGTTTACGCTATGGGGCGTCTATCCAGATTTCTTGCAGCTAGAATTGAATCCGTTGAGACTAGCAGAAGGACGGGATAACCGGATTTGCAAGATCGACAGGATGCTGAAGTCGAGTAGCTGCCTTTCTGTTCATCCTGTTAATCTTGCCGATCCTGTTATCCCGTCCATTCTAAATCAAGCATAGCTACATCGTTGACCAATCCCATTTCAGCCAGCGTTTCGCTCGAAAATCCTGCGCGGACCGCTGCGCTCGATTGGCTGTTGGCCCGGATCAATTACGAGCGGACGGAGGTGCCGTATCAGGCGCGGCAGCTCAAGCTGGACCGGATGCGCCAGCTTCTTACGCGGCTAGGCCAGCCGGATGCTGGGATGAACATCATCCACGTCGCGGGGACGAAAGGCAAAGGCTCGACGTCGGCAATGATTGCCGCGGTGCTTACGGCGGCCGGATATCGAACGGGTGTATTTAGCTCGCCCCACCTGGAGCAGATTGAAGAACGGTTTGCAGTCGATGGGCAGCCCTGCACACCGGACGAATTGGTCGCGCTGGTGAATCGAATGATTCCCGTTGTGCGCGCGATGGATGAAGAAGCGGTGGCCGACGGCGATACGGACGGCGGTCCAACTTACTTCGAAATCACCACGGCGATGGCGCTGGTCCACTTCGTGGAGCATGCGGTGGATGCTGTGGTGCTGGAAGTCGGGTTGGGCGGTCGGCTCGATTCGACAAACGTATGCTTGCCGGCCGTGAGCGTGATCACGTCGATCAGCTTCGACCACATGCGCCAACTGGGCAACACGCTGGCCTCAATCGCCGGAGAGAAAGCCGGCATCGTGAAACCCGGCGTACCGGTCGTCTGCGGTGTGACCGACATGGAACCGCAAGCAGTAATCGCCCAAACCGCTCGCGATCACGGCTGCCGACTGATTCAGATCGGGCGCGACTTCACCTTCGAATATCGAACAAAAGCGACAGTCGCAGAACTCGACTTTCGCTACCTGGTGGCTCCCCAAGAATTTCATCTGGACTCCCTGATTTTAGCGATGCACGGCCGCCACCAGGCCGCCAACGCTGCTACTGCGTTAGCAACCATCTCCGAGTTGCGGCACCAAGGCTGGTGTATATCGTACGATGCGATGCGAGCGGGATTGGCGAAAGCCGCCCTGCCCGGCCGCGTCGAGATTACTAAATCCGATCCAACGATCGTGCTCGACACGGCCCACAATCCGGCTTCGGCCCGCGCGCTGGTTGCTACGCTGGACGAACTGCCTCGCACGCGTCGCACGCTGATTTTGTCGATCAGCCACGACAAGGACGTGCCGGCGATCGTGCGCGAGCTAGTGGGTCACTTCGATCGAATCGTCGTGACGCAATACCAAGAAAACCCCCGTGCTGTGCCTGTTGATGAATTGTTGCAAACCGTCGTAAATGCGGCGACTCAAACGCCGGTTGACATTATGGCGCGTGCCACGCCTCGTGAGGCGTGGAGCTACGTCGTCGAGTCGGCGGCGCCGGGCGAATGTATTTGCATCGCCGGTTCGTTTTATCTTGCCGCCGAGATGCGTCCGCTCATTCAGGCCGCGGTCGCTTCGGACCCATTGACCAAGTAGCGACGGAGCCGAGCTTGAAGCTTGCGCTCTTCGCGAACCTCGTTCTGCAGGTTCTTGATCAGTTGCGCGACGTAAGGATCGGCCCAAGGCAATACTTCGCGAGCCAAGGCTCCACGCGACAAGCAGGCGTTATCCAACTGGGAAACAGCGACGACCGTGCAGCGAACGCGATTGAAAGCAACCATGATGAACTCTCCCCCAACTCGAATGACAAGATCGTAGATAAGGCGGCGCGAGTACCCAGCTCGTGCCGCGTTCTCGCTGTGGCGTGGTCGGCTCGTGATGAGCCGTAAGCGTCCTTCGCCGGCGAGAACGACCGCCGCATCCCATGCGGTAGTTGAAGACCTGTTATTGCACGAGCCGTGCCAAAGCTGGTCACTCAAAAAGAATTTGTGGTGCTAGCAACCTTAAGGCCTAGTTGAGAAAGGACTTACGGTGCGAGAAAGGGACGGGCGGCCTGCCATCGTTGGCTGGTAGTGAAGGGTGAAAATTACGTCTCCAGCAGAAAGACATACAAAAGGCTACGGTTTCTCGGCCAATTTGCCCTGCAAATACGACACGGCAAGTTGCAGCGGTTTATCGACAAAGTCCGCAATCTTTGCTGCCATGGCGGGATCAGTAGCGTTTTCCTCGCCGATACTTCCGAACCCGTCGCGTTGCTCACGATAGGCCTGGAATGTTTTGTAGTCCTCGGTGGAGAATTTACTTTCGTATCCTTTGTCTGGCGAGACGCCCCACTTTGCCTCTTCTGGTGCTCCGGCGGCGCGGTGAATGTTCGCGCCGCTTGGTCGCCAGAAGCTGGCCCAGGTTAGCTTGAGCAGGCTTTTCCCTGTTTCCAATGGAAGCAGTTGCTGCACCGTGCCTTTGCCATAGGATCGTTGCCCTGCGACGATGGCGCGGCCGTGGTCTTGCAAGCAGGCTGCGACGATCTCCGCGGCGCTAGCACTGTTTTGATCGAGCAGAATCGCGAGAGGCACATCCATGTATTTGCCGTCGGTCGTGCTGGCATAGCGATGCAGGACCGTGTGCTCGCGTCCTTGTGTTTTGACAATCAGCTTGTCGGCGGGCAGGAGCATCTGGCAAATGGCGACCGCGGCGTCGAGCGAGCCACCGGGATTGTCGCGCAAGTCGAGCACGATACCACGAACGCCTTCGGCGATCAGCCTTGCCATCACCTTGTCGAACTCGACTGCGGTGCGATCGCCGAACGAAGTGATACGAATGAGAGCAATCTCAGGGGCGTTTTCCAGTCGGAATTGCCAGCTACCGTCTTTGTCGCGGCGATCGCCGAGCACGGACTCAGTGTTGATGACTTCGCGCTGGATTTCGACCATTCGGGGCGTGGAGTCGGATGGACTTTCGATTTTCAATCGTAGCGAGGTGCCAGGCTCGCCGCGCACGAGCCGCATGACCTCACTCATTTGGATACCGTTGGTCGGCTGATCGTTGATCGCGAGAATGTAATCGCCGGACTGCAATCCGGCACGGGCGGCCGGGGTGCCCTGCTCTGGCGTCGCTACGATGGCGAGTCGACGTTTTTCGCCGAGAAAGCCGATGCGGATGCCGATGCCGCCAAATTGTTGGTGGATTTCGTTGCGGAGTCGATTGGCGTCTGTTTCGTTGCGATATTCTGAATGCTGGTCGCCGTGCTGGTGGAGGACGCCCACCATTCCTCGCATCGCGCCGTCGAAGAGTTCTCGATTGGAGACAACGTCCAGCGAGTTTTCGTTGATCGTTTCCAGTCCCTCTGCTAGGTAGCGCGCAAAAGGGTCGCGTTCGCCTCGCAAGTAGCAGGCGAAGGAGACAATCAAAGCAGAGAGCAGGATCAGCAAATTGCGGCGCGACATCCCGGCGATTGTCAGGTCTGGAATAGCCGGCCGCAATGCCTCAATTTCTTGCTTGCTGACGGTTTACCAGTAGAAGTCACAGCCAAAAGAGGCACCGTGATAGAACGGATTGGCAGTGGTATTCAAGTAGGTGGTATTCGATGTGAAAGTCGCCTGGTTAGGAGCGAGAGCGGACGACGTTATCAATAGCATTTCGTAACCGGCCCGCAACGATACGTTTGGCATCACGTGGTACTTGCCTTGCAGCTTGAACTCGCCGACGAAGGAGAGCTGGTTTTCGACCATGTGCAAGTCGAAGTCGTTTTCGTCGTTGACGGTATAGTCGAGGCGTGAATCGCCAGTCGCCCGGTTCAGGAATACGCCGCCTTTGACTTGCGTGCCCAAGCTCCAGCGCGGCGCCTGATAGGTCATCCCGGTGCCCATTTGGTAGCCAAACAGGTCGTTTCGGGTATGAATTTTATAGCGGCCATCGTCGCCGACGTTGATGATGTCCTGGGCGGTCCAATCGAATTGTTCGCCCAGTTCTACGTACCGCAAGCCGACAAGGTATTCCTTTTCAAAACCAGCGTTGGCGGCCCGATGCCAATTTCCATTCGCATCCATGACGAGTTGATCTTTTCCCAACCGGCCACGCACACGGTAGTTCGCCTCGAAGCTGGAGAGATCGCTGCTGTAAACGATCGATTGTGTCGTCGAACCGTTAAACGATTCATTGTTACCGGCGAAGACGAACGGCACGAACAAGCCATGTTCCTCGATGGACGACATGGTGCGTTGCTGCTCCCAATTTCCACCGCCTTGAGCAGTGAATTCGACGGTATGATCGCGGTTATGATCGTCACGGAAGAGGAAGCTGCCCAGTGTGCCGCGTGCTGAGGCATCTCGTCCGGGTAGGCCACCGTTTAGGATCAATATGCGGTTGGTATCCAAAAAGATTGGATTAAAGCCAAGGCTTTGGCCAACCACCGGACCCCTGATGACATTTATGTCTTCCGCGGCGAGCCGTTGATCTTTGCGGTTCCAGAGGCGGTTGTAGATGACGGCATCTGCCTCGGCATACCAGAAACCGCGGCGTAGCCAAGTGCCCGTGCTTTCGATTGGCGCGAGCTGCGTCCACATGCTTCGCATGCCAGGCTGGTACGATTCGAAGTTGTCGTTGCCGCAGTATTCGTTGGCACCCTCGGTCGCTTGAGCGAGGTCGGACGGCAGCGTGAATTGCGCATCGACGCCCTGTCCTGCTGGCGCAGGAAGGCTTTCCACGCCCTGAGTGGGCATGGTTAAATCCGGCGGTAAATCTTCAATGGAACCGGTCGCAGTCAAACCTTGAGCAGCAGCCACACCGGCCCACAATGCCGCGGTCATGACTAGCCCGATCAATCGGGTCGAGTTGGTCATGATAGAAATCTCCCCCAAAGCTCTCACTGGAACCCGCACGGGTCGTTTACACAACTCCCGCTGCCATTCGGCTTAAGTCAAACGACTAAGCGAACGGCACGACCGCTGGTGCAGCTCCTGAGATTCGTACATCGTCGTTCGCCCGACCCTTAATGCAGGAATAAGCGTTAGAATCGAAAAAATCGATATGGTCGCCGTGATTGGCAATGGCTCTGTAATTTTGCTCGTTTAGCTGGCTTTCCTGAATTGTGATAGCAGGTGTTGGTCGCCGAAGGCTTGCGATATGATTGCAATTGGCCGCAAAACGCCATTCAACTTTGTTCGAAGGAGCTAGCAATGAGTTCTCCGCTACAGTCGCTTATCGCCACCGGTACGAAGCTGTGGCTCGATTCGGTGGATCCGGATTTGGTTCAAGCGAACCGAGCGCTCGGGGCAACCGGCGCTACGTCGAACCCGATCATCATTTCCGATTTGATCAAAACAGGTCGCTACGACAACGATCTCGCAAAGCTGCTTCGAGAAACGAAGCAAGATGATGAAGTGGCGTGGCAGCTTACGGATCGAGTCGTTCGTGCGGCGCAGGAGGTGTTTGCGCCAGTTTGGAAAAGCACCGGCGGCGATGACGGGTATGTCAGCTTCGAGCTCGATCCGCTGCTCGAAGATGCAGCCTGCACGCTTTCTACGAAGGAGCGTTCAGACCGGTACATCGAGCTGGGGAAGCGCTGGAGCGCGGGGCACCAGAATCGCATGATCAAGGTTCCGGCGACGGCGGGTGGAATTGGCGCGCTCGAGGAACTGTGTGCGGCAGGCGTCACGCTTAATGTGACGCTCATCTTTACCGAACGACAATACGAAGCGGCGCGTGATGCGATCTGGCGCGGCGCGCAGCGGCGGAAGTCGCTCGACGGGTTCAAGAGCGTGTACAGCATTTTCGTATCGCGCGTGGACGTTTATACAGAGAAGGAAGTTCCCGCGTTGTCGGCAGCGGCGCAAGGGCAAGTGGGCATTGTGGGCGCGAAGCGATTGTGGCGGGCTAATCAGGAGTTCTGGTCCACGCGAAAGACGCCGCTGCATCAAGAGATCATCTTCGCGAGCACGGGCACCAAGAAGAAAGAGGATCCGCCGTGGAAGTATGTTGCCGCACTTGCGGGCAGCGACATTCAAACCAATCCGCCGGCGACGAATGAAGCCGTGCAAAGGAGCGGACTTACGTTCCGTCGCATGGTCGACGAAATGCCGCTGGCCGACGTGCTGGCGGAGATCGACGCGAAAGTCGATGTGCGGAAGATGGAAGATCAGTTGATGCGCGAGGGCGAGTTGAAATTTGCCGATCCGCAAAAGGCGCTGCTGAAGCTGGTTGGTGACAAGCGTCAATCGTTGACGACTAGTTGAGCATAATAGCAGGATTTTTGCCTTGCGCGAGGAATTTGCATCTCGCGGAGCGAGATGCCTACGCTGTCGCCAAAAGGCCCCTAATCTGATAGGATCGTGGGCAGATTTTCGCAACGAACGATCCTACACTCTAAGCAGTTTTCGAATAATCTTATGGCAGTCGATCCTTACGCGATGTGCCCGTGCGGCAGCGGCAAGAAGTTGAAATTTTGCTGCTCCGATCTTGTCGGCGAGATCGAAAAAATTCACCGCATGATCGAGGGCGAGCAGCCTCGTGCGGCGTTGCGGCACGTGGAGCAGACTCTCACGTCGCATCCAGGGCGGGCGTCGCTTCTCGACCTGAAGGCGACGCTCGAAATGTCGCTGGGCGATCTAGAGGCGGCCCGTGCGACGGTGAAGGAGTTTGTCGCCAAGAATCGCGACAGCGCGACAGCGCACGCGTGCGAGGCGATTTTGCTCGCGGAAGATGACAAGCCCCGCGAAGCTGTAGATTCGCTGCAGCGAGCGCTCTCGCTCGTTGAGCGGGAGATGCCGCTACGAGTGTTCGAGGCGCTCGGCGCCGTGGGCGGCGCCTTGCTGGAGGCTGGGCATATTCTAGGAGCCCAGGCGCACTTGTGGTTGCACGCGGCTCTTGCGCCGAAAGACGACCTGCGATCGCGTGAAGTGCTGGCGGCGCTCAACCATTACTCGGGGCTTCCAGTCATCTTGCGCGACCAGTTGCGTTTCCGTCCTTGGCCGGACAATGTTCCTTGGAAGGCGGAAGCGGAGAAAGCGACGCGGCTGGCCGACAATGGCAAGTGGCGCGAGGCGGTCGAGATCATCGATCAACTGGGCCATAAATACGGGGCTGACCCGGCGCTGCTCTTCAATCGCGCGTTGCTGGGTGGCTGGTTGGCGGACGATCGGGCATTGGTAGCGGGCTTGCATGCGTTTGCCCAGCTCGATGTGCCGCTCGACGACGCCGTTGAAGCCGAAGCAGTTGCTCAGATGCTCGATGCCGATCTTAAAGAGCAACGACTCGATGCCACGATTCAGCTCTTCGCGATCAAGGATCTCGAGGAGCTGGTGGCAAAGTTGTCGTCGGATAAAAGGGTGCAAGCGATCGAGGTGGATCCGCAGGCATTTGCCGGAAGCGACCAGCCCAGGCCACGGAATACGTTTGTGCTGCTCGATCGGCCGATGCCGGCGACAGGCGTGGGAATCGTGCGCGATGCGGTCCCGCGACTTTCGGGCCTTCTTGCCGTCTATGGCCGGCAAACGGACCGATCGGAAATACTGGAGGCATCGATCGACAAAGGTCCCTCCTTCGATTCGTCGATGGCCACGCTGAAAGAAATTGCCGGCGACACGCTGGGCGACGTGTTGGAAGAAAAAATCGTGGGATCGGTCTCGCCGACCGATCAAGCGATCAATTGGCGTTGGCATCCGCCGAAAGACACGCCGCCGGAAACACGCCGGCAGCTTATCGAGGAAGAGCGCCGCGCGGCGATCGTCGAGCGTTGGCCGAAGCTGCCTCAACCTTCGCTACAAGGTAAGACGGCTGTGGAGGCAACCAGTGATCCTGAATTGCGCATTCCGCTGCTGGCGAACCTGCTCATTCTAGAGCAAGGCGGCAATTCGGATCGCGATGTCGAGTCGATTGGCGAGCTGCGGCGCGAGCTCAAGTTGCCGGAGCCGGAATCGATTGTGCCGAGTGACCAATCGATCAGCGGATTGCCGCTGGTGCGAGTGTCGCGGTTGAAGATCGAAGATGTGTCGGATGACGATATCGTGTTGCTTTATCGGCGGTCGATACTGGTGGGCGCCCACGCGGCAACGCTGCGGCTGGCGCGCGAGGCGGTTGCTCGGCCGTCGTTGGCGGATCGTATTCCGCCGACGGATGCGTATCAGCGGATGATCGCGGCCGAGCGCGATCCGGATAAGGCCCAGGTGCTCATCAATGCGGCGCGGGAGCAAAGCAAAGCCAGCGGCCAATCGACGGCGACCTGGGACTTGGCGGAATTGGAACTGCATATCACGACTGGCCAAGTCAACGAAGCCAGAGATATGCTAACTCGCATTCAACGCGAGCATGGCAATGACCCGCAGGTGGCCGCGGCGCTCTACCAGTTGCTCTACGAAACGGGCGTGATTGGCGACGAGCAGATGGGGCGGCCTCATTCGCACGCGCACACGTCTGTTCCGGTAGCCGCGATGGCAGACGATTCCGAGCCGGCCGCGGGTAAGATTTGGACACCTGGCAGCGATCGGCCAACCGGTGGCAAATCGGCCCTTTGGACGCCTTCCTGAGTTGGTCGGACTATTAGTCTGACAAATCCGCACTGACAGGCTAAAGCCTGTCCTACGCTATCGTGACACGCCGCGACAATGCTGATGCCCGTTTTATGTCTCATGCGCTTGCGCTTGCGCTGCGCGGCCAAGGTTCGGTGGAACCGAACCCGATGGTCGGATGCGCGATCGTTCAAGACGGCGAGATTGTCGGCGAAGGGTGGCACGAGCGATTCGGCAGTTCGCATGCGGAAGTGATGGCGCTAGCGATGGCCGGCGAGCTGGCGGCGGGAGCGACGGTATATGTTTCGCTCGAGCCTTGTTGTCACCAGGGAAAGACGCCGCCATGTACGCAGGCGCTGATTCGTGCGGGAGTGCAGCGGGTTGTGGCTGCGATGCAGGATCCATTTCCGCAAGTGAGTGGTCGCGGCATTGCCGAGCTCGAAGCGGCAGGGATCGAGTGCGAGGTAGGCACGAACGGCGCCGACGCGGCCTGGCTGCTCGCGCCGTATCGCAAGCGACTCGCGACGGGTCGGCCTTGGGTGATTACCAAGTGGGCGATGACGCTAGACGGCAAGCTCGCCACGCGCACGGGTGATAGTCAGTGGATTTCGAGCGAGGCATCGCGAGCGATTGTGCATCAACTGCGGGGGCGAGTGGATGCTGTGATTGTCGGAAGCCGCACGGCATGTATCGACAATCCGCTACTAACCGCGAGGCCAGCGAATCTGGCGGATGTAAAGCGGATTGCGACTCGGGTCGTAGTGGATTCGTCGGCTTTGATTTCACTGGAAAGCCGGCTGGTGCAGACGGCGACCGATGTGCCAGTTTTGGTGGCAGCGGGGAGCGATGCGTCGCCGGACGCGTGCAAACGATTGGCGACCGCGGGAGTCGAAGTCTATCGCTGCGCTGGGGACAATCACGAGGAAAGACTTGTCTCTCTACTTGAAGAGATGGGCCAGCGCGGCATGACAAACGTGCTGGTCGAGGGAGGGAGCCAGTTGCTTGGCATGATGTTCGATTTGCGATTGGTGGATGAAGTCCACGTTTTCATGGCTCCGAAGCTGGCCGGCGGTACAACAGCGCCGGGGCCGGTAGGTGGCACGGGAGTTGAGCGGATGTCGGCGGCGCTGAAGTTGGCTGATATTACGATCGAAGAACTCGATGGCGATGTGTATGTGCATGGGCGCATCGGGAAGTGACCATGGGTTGTATCGATCGTGTTGGTCGCTTGCGGTTTAGCTGTCGATGAGATCGATCGCTGCCCAGCAGGTCGGGTCTTCTGGATACGGAAACGCGGGACCTGTCGCGAAGGTTTGCAGGCCTAGTTCGCGATCGTAGACGGCGTAGGTGAATCCAATTTGTCGATGTTGGTGCGGATCGTAGCCGCCGAGGGCGTCGGCCGGCATGAACGCGGCGAGCCAGTAGCCGCTCTTGGTGATCTTCGCGGCCACTTGCAGTTGACGCGGACGAACGGGCGCCGCGTTTTCGCGTGCGCGGTTAATCAAGAGCTGATCGGCGATGGGTTTAGTATTGTCGCTTCCGCCGCCGGCCGGCAGGAAAACATAGCGATGGCAAAACCGGCTGGCGCGGTGGATGTTCAGCGTTGCGCGGGTATCGATCCAGACTTGCAAACCATCGCTGTCTTCGAGTCGGCCATCGCGGCACCAAATGGGCTGCTGTTTGCCTTCGACCTTCACGTTTATCAGAAGGCCTTCGATGCCCCAGGCCATGCGGACATCGGCGAAACCATTTTCGCGATCAAGTGTGTTGTTATCGAGTTCGGCCAGTTTCAAAAGGCGGTAGGATTCGTCGAGTTCGATGCCGGCCGCTTTCCAAAGCGGCGTGCGGCGGCGGACCGGTACGGCGAAGCGAAAGAGGAATCTAGGGGCCAGAAGGGTGTTGGTGGCTTCGGACATAATGGCGAGCTAAACCGCAAGCGAACGTTGGGAGGTTAGTGATTGCAGATGTGCTTCAAAAAATGCTGCGACGTTTTCGCTGTGGAGTTCGTCGCTGGTGGTGAAGCGTAGCTTCACCTGGTCGTGATCTTCGCCATCGGTCGCGAGCGACCGCTCGGTTCCCAGTTCGGCGACGCCGCCAAGTTGAAACGCACCCTTCGGGCCATTGAGGATTAGATCAATGCCGGTCAGACGTTTCGTATAGACGGTTGCCCACGGCTTGCGGATGCCGGGGACCATTAGGTAGACGACGTTCTGGTTGTTCCACAAGAACTGGCCATCAGGCACGGTCTCGGAGAGCATTTCCAATAGCTCTTCGAGCACCTCGGGCTTCCACGCGGTTTTCTTTCCTGGTGGGAAGCCTTTCTTCGAGAGATGCCATTTCTGGCCGAGCACTTTCCAGGGCATGACGTCTTCGGGCTTCGTGCCGACACGTTCGGTGAATTTGTGGAAGCCTGCGATCGCGCGCTCGAGGAATGCCCAAAACGCCGGGGTATCGATCTCTTGCCAGGAGTGGGCGTCGATTTGCACTTCCTGCCACGGGCCGCGAAGGCTTTTGCATTTGACGCGTGGGCCGCGGCCGTAGGCTTCGATCTCGTTGATGTCGTTGAGTGGTTTTAGGTTGAGGTCGGCGACGAGTCTGCCACTGTCGAACGTTTTCTTGGCGGTGCGAAATTTGAGTTTGATCAGCCAGCGCTCGCCGGTGATGGCGTGGAAGAACCAGCCGTCGGACTTCTTGGCGGCCGTGATCTCGACGATCGAGCGATTGTTCCAATTGGTTTCGGAGAAGCCGCCCGCTTTTTGAATGCGGCGCTCGATCTGATCGAGAATGCGCCCGTCCCATTTCGTATCGCGGCCATCCCGAGCCACGCGATCTCTGGTATGCCATTGGCGACCGTCGATTTCCCACGGCATGCGAGTATCGCGGCCGACTTCTTCGATGTCGAGATCGTCGGGGAGCGACGCATCGGCGGCTTCGATGTTGTAATTTTTGCGCTCGACGTAAGGACCGGCGGTGAGGACGGGAGCGAGCGCAGCAGCAGTGTGGGAGGCAGTTTCGGATTTCGGATTTCGGATTTCGGGCTTTGATTTAGAAGCGCGCGAGCCGGGGCGTCCTCGCCCTCGTGTTTTTGCACTATTTTCGGGGGCGGGGACGCCCCGGCTCGCGTGGCTTTCGACGAGTTGTTCTGGAGTGCCACAGGCCACCACCATGCCGCCTTCGGCGCCGGCTTCGGGGCCGATGTCGATGATCCAGTCGGCTGTCTTGATCACGTCGAGATTATGCTCGATGACGACGACCGAGTTGCCGTGGTCGACGAGACGGTTGAGGACGTCGAGCAATTTGGCGAGGTCGTCGAAGTGGAGGCCGGTCGTGGGTTCGTCGAGCAGGTACAGCGTTTGGCCGGTATCGGGCCGAGCGAGCTCGGCCGCTAACTTCACCCTTTGCGCTTCACCTCCCGAGAGTGTGGGGGCGCTTTGACCGAGAGTAAGATAATCGAGGCCGACGTCGCAGAGCGTTTGCAGGATGCGACGAATCTTGGGGATGTTGCTAAACAGGTTGACGGCTTCGCCGCAGGACATGTTGAGAACGTCGGCGATCGATTTGCCGTGGAAGCGGATTTCGAGCACGTCGGGGTTGTAACGCAGGCCCTTGCACGCTTCGCATTCGACCCACACGTCTGGCAGGAAGTGCATCTGGATGCAGATTTGACCGTTGCCCTCGCATGTTTCGCAGCGGCCGCCGGCGACGTTGAAGCTGAACCGGCGGGCCGTGTAGCCGCGGAGCTTCGACTCGGGGAGCTGCGAGAACAGCGTGCGGATCAGGTCGAAGACGCCGGTGTAGGTGGCTGGGTTCGAGGTGGGCGTGTTGCCGAGCGGCTGTTGATCGACGCGGATCACCTTGTTGATCAGCTCGATGCCGCGAATGGTTTCGTGTGCGCCGGGCACCGTGCTCGCGCGGTGCAGCGTTTTGGCGAGTTGGTTGTAGAGGATATCTTCGACGAGCGAGCTTTTGCCGCTGCCGCTGACGCCGGTGAAAGCGGTGAACACGCCGAGAGGAATTTTAACGTCAATGTTTTTCAGATTGTTGTGGCGAGCGCCGACGACTTCGATGAAGCCGAGAGGCGAGCGGCGATTTTTGGGAATGCCGATCGATTTCTTGCCGCTAAGATACGGACCGGTGACGCTGCCGCGTGTTTTGGCAACTTTCTCGGGCGAGCCGGAGGCCAGGATTTGCCCGCCGAGACGGCCCGAGCCGGGTCCGAAGTCGAACAGGCCATCGGAGCCGGCGATAACTTCGCGGTCGTGCTCGACGACGAGCAGCGTATTGCCGAGGTCGCGCAGTTTTTTGAGTGCGTCGATGAGACGGTTGTTATCGCGCGGGTGGAGGCCGATCGTCGGTTCGTCGAGCACATATAGTACGCCACACAGGCCACTGCCCACCTGGCTGGCGAGGCGGATGCGTTGTGCTTCACCGCCGGAGAGCGTCGGGGCGGCGCGGCCGAGCGTGAGATAATCAAGACCGACATCGACGAGGAACGTCATCCGATTTTCGATTTCGCGGATCAGTTCACCCGCGACTTTCTTTTCGTTGGCAGCCAGTTTCCATTTGCGGATTTGTTCGACCAGTTCGCCGAGCGGTGTGCGGCCGATCTGGTCGAGCGTGCGCTCGCGGAAGCGGACGGCGGCTGCCGCATCGCGAAGCCGGCTGCCGCCGCATTCGCTGCAGTCGATCTCGCCGACGAATTGTTCGAGGAGTCCGCGGAGACGCGGCGAGAGCTTGGAGGCTTCTTCGAGCGCGGGATAGAGGCCTTTGTATTGGAACTTGAAGAGAGGTTGTTCACTTGTGCGAGCCGGGCCGTCCTCGGCCCCGTGGGCGGCGTTTTTCGTCGGGGGCGAGGACGCCCCGGCTCGCTTCGTTTTATAAACGCTGATCCATTCGTCTTCCGTACCGAACAGAACGGTGCGCCGTTGGCGTGGCGACAGATCGTTATACGGCACATTGATCGGAACGCCTGTGTGCGCGGAAAGGGCCGTCAGCATGAGCTGCGAAACGGAGAGGCTCACGTCGGGCCACACGAGTAGCGCACCTTTTTCGAGCGTGAGGCTGGCGTCACGCAGCAACGCGGCCGGGTTCGCGCCGATTTGCGTGCCGAGGCCTTCGCACGCGGGGCACCAGCCGAGCGCGCTGTTGAACGAGAAATTGTGTGGATTGAGCGTGTCGAAACTGCGGCCGCATTTTTCGCAGGCCAGGTGTTGACTATGAATGCGGACGGGCCAGCGTGGTTCGGGGATGTCGTCGTCCGGCTGCACGATATGAACAACGCCTTTGCCGAGGGCGAGCGCGTTTTCGATGCTTCCAGCGATGCGCGAGCGGGCATCGGGGCGGACAGTGATGCGGTCGACGATCACTTCGACCGCATGTTTGCGACGACGGTCGATCGTTGGTGTCTGCTCGAGCGAATGTGTTTCGCCATCGATGCGAACTCGAATGTAGCCACCGCCGCGGAGCGAATCCCAGAGCGAATCGTACTGCTCGCCCACAGCCACTTCGACCGGAGCCATAATGTACAGCTTCGTGCCGGTCGGTTCTTCGAGCAGCTTGTCGACGATCTGGTCGCTCGTTTGCGTGCCGATCGGGATATCACACTCGGGGCAGTATGGCTGTCCGAGGCGAGCATAAAGGATGCGAAAATAGTCGTAAATTTCGGTAACGGTGCCGACGGTCGAACGCGGCGTGTGTCCGGCGTTGCGCTGTTCGATCGCGATGGCGGGTGAGAGGCCGTCGATGTGATCGACCTGCGGCTTCTGCATCTGTCCGACGAACTGCCGAGCATACGAGCTGAGACTTTCGACATAACGCCGCTGACCTTCGGCGTAGATCGTGTCCATCGCGAGCGATGTTTTGCCGGAGCCACTGGGGCCGCAGAAGACGGTCATCTCGTCGCGCGGGATTTTTACGTCGACGCTGCGCAGGTTGTGCTGGCGGGCACCGCGAACCGTGATGTGCGTGGCTTCGGTGCGTTTGCCATTCTTTTTGGCGGCAGTGGGACGAACCCACTTCTTGCCGGTTGTTTCGATGCCGAGTGCCGATGCGAGAACCTGGCCCGTGTGCGAATCGACATTGCGAGCGACATCTTCCGGCGTACCATAGGCGATGACGCGGCCACCCCCTGCTCCGCCGTCGGGCCCGATGTCGATGATCCAGTCGGCGGTTTTGGCGACGTCGAGATTGTGTTCGACGACGAGGACCGTGTTACCGGCATCGACGAATGCGTGCAGCACTTTTAGTAGCAGCTCGATATCGGCGAAATGAAGACCGGTTGTCGGTTCATCGAGCAGGTACATTGTGCGGCCAGTCGACTTTTTCACCAGTTCGCGGGCCAGCTTGATGCGTTGGGCTTCGCCGCCGGAGAGCGTCGGCGATGGCTGGCCGATCTTGATGTAGTCGAGACCCACCGCATGGAGCGTGCTGAGCTTGTGGTGGATTGAGGGGATGTTCTCGAAGTGGGCCATCGCCTCTTGGACGTCCATCTCAAGGACTTGGGCGATGTTCTTTTCCTTGTACATCACCTGCAGCGTTTCGCGATTGAAACGATGGCCGTTGCATACGGGGCACGTGACCCACACGTCGGCGAGGAAATCCATCTCGAGGCGGTTCGAGCCGTTGCCCTCGCACGCTTCGCAGCGGCCACCTTGCACGTTGAAGCTGAACCGGCCCGGTTTGTAACCGCGGCGTTTGGATTCTGGGAGCTGCGTATAGAGCGTGCGGATATCGTCGAACAGTTTGATGTAGGTGCCGGGATTTGAGCGCGGCGTACGACCGATTGGCGACTGGTCGATGACGATCAACTTGTCGAGTTGGTCGACGCCCTCGATGCGATCATGATCGCCCGGCATCCCTTTGCCGCCCATGAGGTCGCGGAGGAGCGATTCGGCCAGGATATCGTTTACTAGCGAGCTTTTGCCAGAACCACTGGCACCGGTGACGCAGACGAACGCGCCGAGTGGGATGTCGACATCGATGTTCTTGAGGTTGTTGTGCCGCGCGCCAATGACGCGGAGTTTTGCGATTTCGGATTTCGGATTTCCGACTTCCGACTTGCGAGCCGGGCCGTCCTCGGCCCCGTGGGCAAGATTGGAAGTCGGGGGCGAGGACGCCCCGGCTCGCTGCCATCCCTTTTTCGTGAGCTGCAATCTACGTTGCGCTGGCACTTCGATTTTGCGCTTGCCGCTCAGAAACGCGCCCGTCGCGCTGCGCGATTCGCGAGCGATCTGATCTGCGGTGCCGATTGCCACGACTTCACCGCCGCGGACGCCGGGGCCGGGGCCGAAATCGATGAGGTGATCGGCGGCCCGCATCGTGTCTTCGTCGTGTTCGACGACGACGACCGTGTTGCCCAGGTCGCGCAATTCAGCGAGCGTGTCGAGCAGGCGCTGGTTGTCGCGCGGGTGAAGGCCGATCGAAGGTTCGTCGAGGATGTACAGCACTCCGACGAGGCCGCAGCCGACCTGACCGGCGAGACGGATGCGTTGCGATTCGCCACCGGAGAGCGTGGGAGCCGTGCGGTCAAGCGACAGGTAATCGAGGCCCACATTAAGTAGAAAGCCGAGTCGGCCGCGGATTTCTTTGAGAACCTGTTCGGCGATTGTTTTTTCGTTGCCCTCGAGCGCGATGTCGCTGAAGAACTCGACGGTGTCCGAAATTGCAAGATTGCAAACCTCCGGCAGCGAGCGAGCGGGTTTGTCAGCGAAGCGGGGGCTGGTTGTTTTGACTGTGACGGCACAAGCCTGGGGATTGAGCCGCTGGCCCGCACAGTCGGGACAGCGAATGACGCTCATGTATTGTTCGAGCTGGCGGATTTGCACCACGCTCTTACTGGTGTTGTACTTTTCGAGCAATTCGGGGATCAGGCCGTCGAACATGCCGCCGTATTTTTGAGCTGCTTTGCCGGCGCGCCAGGTATAGGTGATATGTTCGTTGCCGGTGCCCCAGAGCCAGATGTCACGTTGCTTTTTCGTGAGGTCTTTCCAAGGCTTCTCGATGAGCGTGCCTTCTTCGAGGCCGAGCTTGCGCTCCATCGTTTCGGCTACGCCTTTGTAGATATGGCGTTTCCAGCGGCCGAGGTCTTTCCACGAGCCGACGAGCTCGATGCAGCCTTGCTCGAACGACTTGGCGGGATCGGGCACAAGACGATCGGCGTCAAAGCTGAAAAACTCGCCGAGGCCGTCGCACGTGAGGCACATGCCGCTGGGGCTATTGAAGCTAAAGAGTTGCGGCGTCGGTTCGTCGAAGCTGATGCCGCAATCGGTGCAGGCGAAGTGTGACGACAGGACGACGTCGCCGGGCTGGGTGCCGGCGGCGCGGCGCTTGGTCGACTTCGCGCGAGCCAGGCGGTCCTCCGCCCCGTCGTTGGGTTCGTCTTCGCTTGGGGGCGAGGACGCCCCGGCTCGCGCGCTCGTAGCGTCACTTTCTTCCTCGCCGCTCGCTCCTCGTTCCTCGCCAGCCAGCCCGATGATGATGTTGCCTTTGCCGATGTTGAGCGCGGTGTCGACGGCTTCGGCCAGGCGGCCACGGACCGTGGGACCGGCTTTTAGCCGGTCGATCACCACCTCGATGTTGTGCCGCATCTGGCGATCGAGCGAGAGATCGTCGGTAAGAGACACATACTTGCCGTCGACGCGAGCGCGGACGAAGCCTTGCTTGCGCAGGTCTTCGAACAGGTCTTTGTACTCGCCCTTCTGGCCGCGGATCATCGGGGCAAGCACGGCGTATTGCGTGCCGTTTTCAATCGCCATGATGCGGGCGATGATCTGTTCACGCGTTTGGGCGGTGATCGGCTTGCCGCACTTGGGGCAATTGCCGTGGCCGACGCGAGCATATAGCACACGGAGAAAATCGTAGATTTCCGTGATCGTGCCGACGGTCGAGCGAGGATTGTTGCCCGACGATTTCTGCGAGATCGAGATCGACGGACTGAGCCCGCTGATATGATCGACCTCGGGCTTGGGCATTTGCCCAAGAAACTGGCGGGCGAACGTGGACAGACTTTCCACGTAGCGCCGCTGCCCTTCGGCATACAGCGTGTCGAATGCGAGCGAGCTTTTGCCCGAGCCGGAAACGCCGGTCAGGCAAATCAGCTTGTTACGGGGCAGCGTCACGTCGACGCTACGCAGGTTGTGCTCGCGGGCACCACGGATAACGATATCGGAGGCGGGCATTAAGGACCCGTTGAGTTCTGCAATTGGCGAAACTGGTTATTCTATAGCTGAACGAACATGCAGAAAAGGCGACGAATTTTTGCCGGCAAGGTGTAGGACGGACAATCCCGTCCGTATTTCCCCAGGAGAACTGCAAAGTCCCAGGCGAAGGGGTCAGGTCCATGTTTTCGGCGAGCGCTGGCACGATTGCTTGGCAGTCTTTTGGCCGAAAAATGGACCAGACCCCGACTTTGCAGTTCTCCTGCGTATTTCCCGAGAAAAATTGACGGACAGGATTGTCCGTCCTACGGTGCTAGTGCGATGGCGAATGCAAGCAGCGTGAATTATGGCCTTTTAGATTTTGGCGAAGGCCGAAAGCTGGAGCAATTGGGCGATGTCGTGGTCGACCGCCCCTGCCCTGCCGCGGAGGGAGTGAAGAAGAATCGTCGTGAATTGTGGAAGGAGGCGACGGCACGATTTGATGGTGATCGGGCGGGTGAGGGAGCGTGGCGGTCGAAGTTCAAAGGCTGGGAGCCGGAAGGTTGGTGCTACCGTCACAATGGCTTGGCAAAGTTCTGTTTGGGGCTCGAGGCGTTGCCTTCGGGGCAGGTTGGTGTGTTTCCAGAGCAGCGGGCAAATTGGGATTGGATTGCGAAGCAAATCGGTCGAGCTAAGCCGCAAGTGGCGGGCGGACGGGCGCTGCGGGTTTTGAATTTGTTTGCGTACACGGGCGGCAGCACGCTTGCAGCCGCCGCGGCGGGATCCGAGGTCGTGCATATCGACGCGGCCCGCTCATCGGTCGACCGCGCGCGACAGAATGCAGCGCTCTCCGGTTTAGATGATCGGCCCATTCGCTGGATCGCCGAAGATGCAATGAAGTTCTGCGAGCGGGAAGTAAAGCGCGGCAACAAGTACGACGCCGTGATCCTCGACCCGCCGACGTACGGTCATGGCCCCAAAGGCGAGCCATGGAAAATAGGCGAACATCTGTTGCCGCTCTTGGAATTGTGTGGCGAGTTGACGGCGGAGAGTCGCGCGTTCGTGCTTGTGACGTGCCACTCGCCGGGAATCGGGCCGGCCGACCTTTCAGCGTACTTGTCGGAAGGAATCTTTGGCCATTGCGTCCAGCCGCCAAAAGCGGGCGAGTTGTTTTTGGAAACAGCGGATGGGCGGCGACTACCGAGTGGCGTATTCGCGCGCTGGCCGGCAATTTAGCCCCCGGTCAGTGACCGGGGGCTAAATGATCGCAAATCATCCAGCCGGATCGATATTTCTTGGAAAATTCATCGATAGATCGATCACCGGCGCTCCGCCGCTACGAAGTTCGTCAAGCAAGAGCCGCACTTGCAACGGATCGCTCGGATCGAGCTCAACCAGCGTGTTCATCACTTCATCCGCCATTTGCGGCTTACTCATTTTCTCGAGTGCCCACACGAGCCCACGGCCAGCTTCGAAAAACGATTGATTGGCAAGTTGCGAATAGAGCACTGGCTTTGGCATTTTCGCGCGGCGAAGCGTTTGCAGACCGAGTTGGTAGCCGGCGCCGTAATGGGCTCGCGCGAGCGGCAGGTCGTTCGTATCGCGGGCGATGTCGCCGAGCAGCACGTGGGCGGCGATGAATTCGCAGCAGCCCGAGAGGAGCCAACGAAGTTCGTCGAGGGCGACCTCGAGTTCTCCCGCTTCAATCATCAACCCGACTTCTTCGAGGTCTTCTGCCCGATCGCGGGCTTCGCGCGGATGGACGAACACCCAGCTATTGCCGTCGGTCGAACGGCGTATACCGAGGCCGTTGGAAGATGCAGACTGACTGCGGGAGTTGGGCTTACGCTTAGACAAGCAATTCACCGTGACGAGACAACAGGCATTAAAAAAGACATTGGACAGGATAACAGGATCGGCGGGATAAACAGGATGATTAAAAAAGAAAAGTATTACGCTTTCTTTATCTTGTTGATCCTGCCAATCCTGTTATCCCGTCCCGCCTTGATTATATTTGCTCACCGAGCGCGTAGATTTCCTCGGCGTCGAGCACCGCGTCGTTCGACTCGAACAGTCGGCGAATGGCCGCTTTGTGGAGCTTCATTTTGAGGCCGCCCACGCCGATCGCGCCGTAGCAGGTCTGACCATTCTGGTCGATGGCCTTGTCGTGGGGTTGAATCTCGGCGATTCCAACGGGAGGGACGGCATTGAGGTCGATGGCTACGCGAAGTGACTTCGCGTCCTTGCGAATATTTTCCGGCAATAGTTGAGCGCCTGGAGCACCGGCTGCTACCACGATTTGCGCGTCTTCAAGTGCATTTCGCAGAGACTCCTCATTGCTGGTTTCGCACGCCTCGAATTTAGTGTTTGCTGGTAAGAGATTTGTGTCTTCGCAGATTTCGATCGCGCGATCGATTTGACGCGAACAGACACGGACATATGCGCCTTCGCGAGCGAAGAGTCGCACGAGTCTTCGGCCTACTGATCCGGTTGCCGCCAACACAGTGACGACGGCATTGCGAAGCGCCACGTGCTTCTTGGCACTGAGCACGGCCGCTGCGGCCGTCGTGTTCGCTCCATTTGAGTCGAGCATGACGGAGACGCGCATCGGGCCGAAGAAGCATTCGCGTGTTTTCGCTAGCAATTGTTCGCCAGCGGCTACGTCAGCGCCACCGATAAAAACGGCCGTGTTTTTGAGGTCGGCCGGCCCACGAGTAAACATCGCGCCGTACACCAAGTCGCGCACGGCATCGGGCTTAATGTTCCCGTGGCTCAGCAGTTGGTCCGTGCCAGCGTCGATTGCCACAACGGCGTCGAACACGCTGGGTTGCGGATCGGTATCGAGACAAAGCAGAATTTTGGGCAATGACATGATTGCGGGAGTTTCGGATTCAGGAGTTTAATTGCGAGCCGGGGCGTCCTCGCCCTCGACGATCACGATCGAACTCAGGGGCGAGGACGCCCCGGCTCGCTTGTACCCCGAATCCGAAAATCCACAATCGTCAGTTTAGTTAGAATCCGCGGAACGGGTGGGCCGCTTTATCTTTATCGGCGAGGATCTCGTCGATCGTCGGCTTCCCGGCCATCGCATTCTTGAGCGCTTCCTTCGTCGCCTGGTAGTTGTAGTCGTAGATCTTCTTGTCGTCGGCGGCTTCCCAGTGGATAAATACGCCGCAAACGCAGACGAAATCTTCGGCCTGCTTCTTCGAGATCACGCCTTCGGCAACGGCGTCGGTGACGGCCTTGGCCACGGCGGCCTGGGCGGGGCCGAACATTTGCACGGCTTGCTTGGCGCCTTTGATCGTGACCTTGGTGATCATGACCGTGGCCGGCTTGCACACCAAATTCGGCGTAAGAACGGCGAGGAGGTTGGAGTGACCTTCGCTCTGGCGGGCGAGCGCGTTGGCAAAGGCGTTGCCTACCGGGCCGTCTTTGCTGCCGATCAAGAGGTCGATGTGGGCGATTTCGTTACCGTCGCCTGCGAGTGCTTCGCCGATGAACATGCTCATTTGGGGGCTCCTGTGTAGGTCAGGCTTCAGCCTGACTTGTATGTGTGGTCGCCGGTTGTCAGGCTAAAGCCTGACCTACGGGTCATTGCATCAAAATGATGGCAGAAACGCGAAGATAACACATTGGGGCCACGCCGCAAGGGAGTGGCTTTTTCGTAGGGCCGCCGAGCCGAGGCGGCCTGCCGGATTGGGTGCCGCTCGGCTCGCGGCACCTACTACTTGCTGGACAAATCTCCTGGATTCTGGAAGAATAAAACTATATTGTGGCTGCGATGCGCTTGGGGGCTGGCTAGCTCCCAGGCGATACGAGAGAAATGAGGCAATCTCGGGGCTGGCCACGCGTAATCATCGATCTTCTAATCTTGGCCGCGGCGAACGTGCGGCACGAACCGGAACAGACTCAAGCTCTTACACGAATGGAAGGGTATTCTATGAGGCACGCACGTCGCGGCTTTACACTGGTCGAGTTGTTGGTCGTGATTGCGATCATCGGGACGCTCGTGGCCCTCTTGCTGCCGGCCGTGCAGGCGGCCCGCGAAACGGCCCGCGGTAATACCTGTCGCAACAATATGAAGCAGCTTCAGCTTGCGCTGACGAACATGGACTCGACGCTTAAGCGGCTGCCTGGGTACGCCGAAGAGATTTTTAACCCAAACGGCAAGGATTCCTCGGGCCAGATCACGCTCAGTAATGGTCGCCGGGCGAGTTGGGTGGTGCGGTTGTTCCCCTACATGGAAGAGAACGCCTTGTGGGATCAATGGTCGACGCAGTTCGGCACTAATCCACCCGCCCCCATGATCGCGACGCTCACGTGTCCCAGTAATGTATCGGAAATCCCCGACGCACCGAACCTGGCCTACGTGGGCAATGCGGGTTGGGCGTTTAGCGAGACTGAGTCCCCGCCTGTCGGTCGAGGTAGTGATAAATCGGAGCACGGGGCGAACGGCATCTTCTTCGACAACAACAAAAACAAGAACTATTCGAACGGCGTCGCCGATGGTCGCGAAGTCGATCCGAAAATTCAAATGTCGCTTGCGCAAGTCCCCGACGGGACGACCAAGACGCTGATGTTGTCTGAGAACATCCACGCTATGTCGTGGGCCTACCAGCCGACATCGGGTCCCAATGGCTATGTTCAGAATGACTCCAGCGCGATTCTGGATACGAAACACCTGTTTGGTTTCGTTTGGAAAAACAGACCATTGGCCTATGAGCGGATCAACGGCGACAAGAACTACGATAAGAAGACGCCGCCCGCCGATATGGCCGCGTTTGCGAACATCGGCTACGAGACCCACGGTTACCCTTCCAGCAATCACCCAGGCGGCGTGAACGTGGCCTTCTGCGGCGGCACGGTCCGTTTCATGGGCGATTCGATTGACCCGGTGGTCTATGGCCAGATTATGACATCGAACGCACGTAAGTCGTCGCTGTTTAGCGTCTCGGCCAACAAGCCAGATCGCCAACTGCAGGCGCCGGCGGATAGCGATATTCCGTAAAATGATGGTGCTTCGGAGATTGATATGCAACTGCCGATTCAGCCCATTGCGCCCGAGACGGAAGCTCTGCTTCAGCATCACGGCGGGCCACTTGCAGTCGCTGGGCAGCAGGGGCAGTATGTGTTGATGCGATCCGATGTTTATGTCGCGATGCTAGGCTTAAGCGATAGCGATGAAGCTGAGACGCTCGCGTCGATTCATCGTGGCTTGGCCGATATGGAAGCTGGTCGTACACAGGACTTGGATCAAGTGTTCGACGAACTTGACGCTCACGATGACGTATAAGGTTCAGTTGACGCTCGAAGCCAAGCGACAAATTCGAACTATCAGCGACTATATTGCCCAAGACTCGCCGGAAAGCGCACGACGTTGGCGGCAAAAAATTCGGGAACGGACGCGTTCTCTTCAGGCTTTTCCAGAACAGGAAATAGCATATTCCAAGCACGACGCTGGGCGTGATATACGGCACATTTTCTACGGCGTCTATCGTATTTTATTTACCATCGAGCAAGACGTTGTCGTGGTACTTTCTGTGCGACATGGAGCGCGGAAGCCACTTTCGATCGAGGAAATACGAGAATTAGGTTGAGCTCACCACAGCTGCTCTGGAGTAACGGTAGCAGTGCGTGGAACGGATGGTTCACACAGGCTCGACGCGCTCCAGGTCGACGCGCGTGTAATAGTCGGGAATCGGTGCATTGTTATCTGAAATCTGGTAGCGAATAACACGGTCATCTTCGTCCCAGCGCATTTCCCGGATGATGCCCGCGCGCGGCTCGTTGCGCATACCCCGACTGAGCACTTCCACCCAGTCGCCGATGTCGAAGCCTTCGTGCGCCACCTCCTGCCACAGCGCGGGCCGGGCGCGAAACGTGATGTCTCCATAGTGGAAGCGATGGAACTCGCCGTCGAGGCCATCGCGGCGGAAGATGCGATCGCTGGGGAGCAGGTCACGTGCCAGAGCCACATCGTCCGGATGCAGCCAATCGTTGCCATCTTGCGGCCAGCGGAGAAAGCAGCCGTACTTCGGATCGGTTTTGAGCGGTGGTGTCATACCTTATAAAGCCGCGACCGCTGGTCGCGCTCTTCAGTCGCGACCAGCGGTCGCGGCTTTATATAATATATCGGCTAATTCACTTCCAGCATCCGTTCGAGGGCCACGAGCGACCAACGAGCTGTTTCTTCATCCACTTCAATGACGTTCACGGGCGTGCCGGCGGCCAGGTTTTCGAGTGTCCAGCAGAGGTGCGCCAAGTCGATGCGGTACATCGTCGCGCACATACACACGACCGGCGATAAGAAGTGGATTTCTTGCTCCGGATGCTCTTGCTTCAATCGATTTACGAGGTGAAGCTCGGTACCGATCGCCCATTTGCTGCCGGGCGGAGCGGCCTCGACGGTTTTGATGATCTTGCTTGTCGAGCCAGAGACATCCGCCAATTCGAACACCTCGCGCGGACATTCGGGGTGAACCAGGATTTTGATGCCCGGGTATTTATCGCGGAACATCTTCACATGTTCGGGGCGAAACATCTGGTGAACGCTGCAATGGCCCTTCCAGAGAATGACCTTGCTCTTACGCAGCTCGTCTTCCGTCGAGCCGCCGAGCGAGTTGGCGTGTGGATCCCAGACCGGCATTTCGTCGAGCGAGATTCCCATCCCGAGGGCCGTGTTGCGACCCAGGTGCTGGTCGGGGAAGAACATCACGCGGCTGGTGCGCGCGAACGACCATTCGAGTGCTGCCTTGGCGTTGGACGATGTACACACGATTCCGCCATGCCGGCCTACGAAGGCTTTCAAGCTAGCGGCTGAGTTGATGTACGTGACCGGCGTGATGTCGCTCGTGTCGATCACTTCGCCAAGTTGATCCCAGGCGTCTTCGATCTGGTGAATGGCGGCCATGTCGGCCATCGAGCAGCCGGCCGCAAGGTCGGGCAGCATCACTGGAATGCGTGTGCCACCCCGCTCGGCCAGCTTCTCGGGACGGTTGGCTAGGATATCGGCCGTCTCGGCCATGAAGTGGACGCCGCAAAACACGATGTAACGACAATCGCTGCTGTCGGCCGCGTGTTGGCTGAGGCCGTAGCTATCGCCACGCCAATCGGAGAGGGCGATAACTTCGTCCTGCTGATAGTGGTGTCCCAAAATGACGAGCTGCGGTCCGAAATGCTTGCGCACCGCTTGGATGCGAGCGATCAACTCGGCGTTCTCCAGCGACTTGTAAGGCTTGAGCTCGCGAGCGGGAGATTCGAGGGTTGTTGGCATCGCTTGGGGTTTCTAACCGGGAGAACCGTTGTGGAATTGAAGTATTGTCTGCTGATGCTCGCTTGGAAATGGTCGGCAATATCGCGAGCGACAGCATTGATGGCAGTATCTGCTACCTCGATTATACGGTTGCCCCAGGCACGAAGCGAACGGGTCTGGCGATTCGCGGCTCTTTGCGGCCTGGGGAAAGTTTGCGGCATTCGCTGGCCGATAAGGCTTAGGTGCTAGTGCGCGCACGACAGCGGTAAAACGACGAAATATTTCCATGGCAGAAACGCCACCTGAAAATCTGGTAGAAGTCGAAGTCGCGGCCGCTGTCGAAGCAATCGGCGTGGCCGACGCGCCGACGGGCATCGAGGCCGAGTTAAGCCAGTTGCCCGAGTACTCGCGCCGGCTGCTTCGAATCCGCGTACCAGTGCGTGTTACGCTAGTGTCGCAACGGAAGAGCATTCAAGAAATCATCGAACTAGGTCCAGGCTCGATCGTGAAGTTCGACAAGACCTGCGACGAGCCGCTTGAGCTATGCGTGGGCGAGCGGCCAGTGGCCCACGGAGAGGTCGTCAAAGTAGGCGACAAGTTCGGGCTGAAGATCAGCGGGCTTGTTAAGTAGGTCCGGCGAGCCGAGCCGGACTTTTCTGCTACACATGCCGGCTACACATAGGTGTCGCTCGGCTCACGGCACCTACCAACGAAAAAAACCTGCCCCGAACTTTCGTCCGGGGCAGGTTTTATCTTTTTATCGCAGTTGATCGCGATACTTACCTTCACTTAGCGAAGGAAGCTCGTGCGAACAACATTGCGTTGCTGGCCAACCGAGGCGTTCGGATCAGCCATCGGGCGAGGAGCAACCGGCTTGACCGAGGCACCAGCTTCGGCAGGAGCCTTAGGGGCTTCTTCCTTGCTGTCGTGCTTGGCGCCACCGTTGCAACCGCAGCTCGAAGCCGCTTCGCAACCGCAGCTATTGCAGCCGCAGCTTTGTTCGCAGCAAGCACAGCCGCAACCACAGCCACCGCGATTGAACATGCCGCAGAGGCTGTCCAAGAGGCAGCAGCTCTTCTTGCAGCAGCAGCCCGAACCGCAGCTATCGCAGCCACAGCTCTGTTCGCAGCAGCAGCTTTGCTCGCAGCAGCAGCTTTGCTCGCAGCAGCAGCT
>CAZJWY010000018.1:31156-44500 GCA_964549545.1 uncultured Planctomycetaceae bacterium
TCGCAGCAGCAGCTTTGCTCGCAGCAGCAGCTTTGCTCGCAGCAGCAGCTCTTTTCGCAGCAACCACAGCAGCCTTGGCTCTTGAACAGGCCGGTGAAGCGATCACAGAGGCCGGTCAAGCAGCAGCTACGCTTGCAGCAGCAGCTCTGTTCGCAGCAGCAGCTTTGCTCACAGCAGCAAGAAGGATCACAAGCACAGCTCTTTTCACAGCAGTTGCCACAGCCTACGCCGTGGAAGGCGCCGCAGATTCGATCAAGAATGCAGCAACCACCACCGCTGCAGCAGCTATTGCAGCAGCTGTTTTCACAGCCACAGCTTTGCTCGCAGCAACAGCTCTTCTCGCAGCAGGCGCAGCTTGGCTCGCAGCAACAGCCGCAGCCGGAGCCGAGCATCTTGTCCAACAAGCAGAAGCCGAAGCTCGGGCTTGTCAGAGCGATGCTAACCATCAGCGCTCCCAAAAAGTTTTTCATTGGACACAGTCTCCTATGTGTTGGAACCGGCCTGGCAGTTGATTAGCCGACTTCCGGCAACGCGCGATGCCGCCCCACGCCGAAGTTTGAGTCGGTCGTGTTTGACGGACGCAAGGCTACGCCGTTTTCGGTAGGTATACTTCGGCGTAAGGGGCACTTTAAAAGGTGCCGGGAGTCGGAATCAGGCGGGCTGCTAAGGTGGGTTCCAAGCGGTTGTGCGTTGACACCAGTCGAGCCAATCCTTGGCTCGAAAAATCCGGGCCGGGTCAACGCGCAGACTTAGTCGCAGTGTGAGTCACGCGGGTGCATCGCATGCGACAACAAACGTATCGACTGGCCGCGGAAGAGCGCTTGAATCAAGCGCAAGTATTTTTCCACGCTTGGTTTACCTCTACTTTTAGGTTGAGTCTGCACGGCACGGAGGATGGCGAAAGCCTAACGCGCGTATCGGTCGGCGAAGCGCGCATGGCCCAAGTGCTAGGCGGCTGCTATAGTTAGGAAAGCTGTGCGGCCCCCGCGGCCGCGAGTTTCGTAATTATGGACGCGCCCGTGCGCAAAACCGCACGTTATACACCCACCTTTCAGCCAATGTCGGCCGCTGCCAGCACTTTGCCGACTGCGGCACCTTGCCATTAAGATAAAGTTTGACGGCCGGGCAAGCTGTTCGTTCCCCGCGAAGTTCCCGGTTTATAGTTCCGATTCCTAGGCGGAGAGCCCCTGATGAGCCTTCGTTCGAGCTGTTGCGCGACATTGTTATTTGCCTTGACCTGGTTGCTTCCGTTGGCCGCGCCTGGCCGGGCTGCAACAACAGACCCGCTCGATTGGCCCAACTGGCGCGGGCCGCAGCAGAACCGCGTCTCAATGGAAAAAGGGCTTGTCGAGAAGTGGGACCCAGAGGGCGGTGAAGGAAGCAACCTGCTGTGGAAGAAGGAACTCGGCGGACGATCCACTCCCATCGTGCTCCGCGGCAAGCTCTACACGATTGTCCACGACAAAGTTGAGACGCCTGACGAAGGTGAGAAAGTGGTCTGCGTCGATGCTGCCACGGGTGAGCCCATCTGGGAGCATCGCTTCAATGTTTATCTTTCCGACGCGCCGGCCGAGCGGATTGGCTGGTCGAGCGTCGTCGGCGATCCCGAGACTGGCCGTGTCTATGCTCAAGGCATTTGCGGCTACTTCTGCTGCCTCGATGGCGAAACCGGCAAGCTCGTTTGGGAGCATGCGTTGCATGAAGAATATGGGACGGTTTCCACCTACGGCGGCCGCACCAATATTCCTATCATCTTCGAAGACAACTTATTAATTAGCGCCGTGATGGTCGGCTGGGGCGACGAGCCCAAGTGGGGCCGCTTTGCGGTTCCGGCCCATCGCTTCATGTGCTTCAACAAGGCTACCGGCGAGCTGCGCTGGATCAATGGAACGAGTCCTAGTCCGTACGACACCACGTTCAGCACGCCGACCTGCGTTCCCGTCGGCAGCTTGCAGCAGTTGATCTTCAGCTCGGGCGACGGTGGCGTTTGGTCGCTGCAACCGCGCACCGGAAAAGTCGTCTGGAATTTCCCATTCGCTCGAGCCGGCATGAATGTCTCTCCGCTGGTGACGGCAGACGGCCACGTCTTTGCAAACCACGGGGTTGAAAACACCTTCGGAACGTCAATGGGATCGGTCGTCGCGCTCGATGGCAAGATATCGGGCAACCTGACGGGCAAAGAACTGTGGCAAAGATTTGATATTCTTGCCCCGTTCAGCTCGCCAGTCGAACTCAACGGCAAAGTTTATGTAATCGACGACAGCGCCAAGATGACGTCGTTCGACGCGAAGACCGGCGAAGTGGTTGCCAAAAGGAAGCTCGGCAGCGTGATGCGGGGCACAGGCGACGCGAGCCCCACGCCGATCGTGGCCGACGGTAAGATTTACGCGATCACCGGCGACGGCCAGTGGTATGTGCTGGAGCCCGGCGAGAAGGATATTAAAGTCCTGTCGAAGCTCCGCCTGACGGGCGAAGCCGTCAACGCCTCGCCCATCATTTCGCATGGCCGCATTTACCTCACGACCATGGACAATATGTATTGCATCGGCGAGGCCGGCCGCAAACCCGAGGCCGACCCGATTCCAGCCTGGCCGCAGGAAACGCCGGGTGACCAGACAGTGGCCCAGGTTCAAGTTGTCCCCTTCGATGTGGTTCTTGCCCCAGGAAAGAAGCAGCAGTTCAAAGTCCGGGTGTTTAACGCGAAGGGGCAACTACTGCCCGACTCGCTGGCCAAGGGAGCCACATTCACAATGGATGGTCATGGCCAAATTGCCGCGGATGGAACTTTCACGGCACCCAATGAGAACGATCACCAGGTTGCACTCGTAACTTGTAAGGTTGGCGCGGCGATCGGGACCGCCCGGATTCGCGTGATCCCTCCCCTGCCCTGGAAGTTCGATTTCAACAAAGACGAGGCCGTCCCACTCACCTGGTTGGGTGGCCGCGTTCGTTGGGAGGTTCGTGAAAAAGATGGCGAGAAATTCATCGCCAAGAAATCGGTGCTGCCGACGCCGAAGGATCCTAAGAACAAACTAGGCTCGCGCAGCTTCCTGTGGATGGGGCCGGCCGATCTGGCGAACTATACAGTCGAGGCAGACCTGCTCTTCAAAGAAGACGGGAACAAACTGCCCGACGCCGGAATTATCGCCGGTGGCTATGAGCTGACGATCCGAGGCCAGAACCACAAGCTGCGGCTCGATAGTTGGATTTCGAACAACTATCGCACGCTTATGGAAGTGCCCTTCGAGCCGAAGGCGGATAAGTGGTACACGATGAAGCTCTCGGCCACACCGGGCGACGGCATCGCAACGGTTCGCGGCAAGATTTGGCCACGAGGTGAAAAGGAACCAGATGAGTGGGCGTTGGAAATCGTCGACAAATCGCCGAATCTCCACGGCACGCCAGGCGTCTTCGGCAACTCGGCCGATGCGGAGATCTATCTCGACAACTTAATTGTGACGCCGAACTAATCTTAACGAAAAACCAGTAATTAATTCACCACAACGACACGACGAGCACGACGAAAGACGACTGCACTGGGTTCGATACGTAGTGCTCGTTGTGTCGTCGTGGTTCCACCAAATCGGTGAGTAACTTATATGAAATTTAATCGGCTGACGAGTTACGGCGCGACACTCCTCGCTATCGCCATTAGCGTCTCGGCATCGGCTGCGGACTCGGGAAAGTCCGGCTCCGAGTCTGCCATTGGCAAACTTGGCCTCGAATGGACTCAGTGGGGTGGCTCACCAGCTCGCAATAACACGCCAGAAGGCCACAATATTCCCACCGAGTGGAACATCGGCGAGATCGACTATCGCACAGGCGCGTGGAACCCCGAGGAGTCGAAGAACATCAAATGGGTCGCGCGACTTGGATCGCAGACCTATGGCAACACCGTTGTCTCCGGTGGCCATGCCTACATCGGCACGAATAACACTGGCGGCTGGCTCAAACGCTATCCGCCCGAGCATGATCTCGGCGTGCTACTCTGTTTCGGCGTAAAGGACGGCAAGTTCCTCTGGCAGCATAGCAGCGAGAAATTGCCGACCGGCCGTGTTCACGATTGGCCGCTTCAGGGCGTGTGCAGCACGCCGCTGGTCGAAGGCAACCGCCTGTGGTTCGTGACGAACCGCGGCGAAGTTCGTTGCCTCGATACGAATGGTTTTCATGACGGCAAGAACGACGGTGAAGTGAAGAACGAAGAGGATGAGATCAAAAAACAAGCGGAAGCCGCCAAGCAGCCGTACGACATGAAGCAAGAAGCCGACGTCATCTGGGTTCTCGACATGATGAAGGACCTCGGCGTATCGCAGCACAACATGGCCGACTGCTCGATCACGAGCGCCGGTGACGTCCTCTTCGTGTGTACTTCGAACGGCGTCGACGAAGCCCACAATGGTATTCCGGCTCCGAAGGCGCCAAGCTTTCTGGGAGTCGACAAAAACACCGGCAAAGTGCTGTGGACCGACAACTCACCGGGCCTCAATGTTTTGCACGGCCAGTGGTCATCCCCCGCATACGCCGTATTAGGCGGAGTGCCGCAGGTGATTTTCGGCGGCGGCGACGGCTGGCTCTATAGCTTCGATCCAAACGGCGACGGCAAAGGTCACTCCAAGATGCTGTGGAAGTTCGACTGCAACCCGAAGACTTCGCACTACGCACTCAACAAAGCTACCCGCAACCACATCATCGGCACCCCGGTGATTTACGACGGTCTCGTGTACATTGCTGTCGGCGAAGACCCGGAGCATGGCGAAGGCACGGGCCATCTCTGGTGCATCGATCCAACAAAGAAGACAGATGGCAGCGATGTGAGCCCCGAGCTGGCGTTTAATTCGGCCGCTCCCGACAAGCCGATCGCGCCCAAGCGTTTGCAAGCGGTTGAACCCGATAAGGGCGATTTCGCCCGACCGAACCCAGATACTGCCGCAGTCTGGCATTACAGCACGGTCGATGAAAACGGCGATGGAAAAATCGAGTTCGAAGAGATCATGCACCGCACGCTGGGGAGCGTCGTGATTAAGGACGGCGTTCTTTACGTAGCCGACTACAGCGGCCTGTTCCATTGCCTCGACGCCAAGACAGGTAAACGGCATTGGGCGTACGACATGCTGGCCGCGTCCTGGGGCTCGCCTCTGATCGTCGACGGCAAGGTCTACATTGGCGATGAGGATGGCGACATCGCGATTTTCAAGCACTCGGCCGATCCCAACGTCGCGATGAAATTCGACGAGAAACAAAAAAAATTGGTGCCATTTTACGCCATTCCCGATCCAGAGCAACCAGGCGCATTTAAGGACATCAACATGGGCAACAGCGTGTACAGCACGCCAATCGTGGCTGGCAACGTGCTCTACATCGCGAATCGCACGCATTTGTTCGCTATCGAAAACAATGCCAAGCCGGTTGAAGCGAATCCGTTAACCGAAGCTCAAAAGTCGGCGGCCGGCGCCAGCCAGGAAAAGTCTGCCGACTAGAGCAAAATCACTTTTTACCTAATCACCCTATAGCCGGACCGCCACGCGGTCTGGGGCCCGGCGAGCGTGGCTCGTCGGCTATTGGATACGTGTTTCTGTATTTTGTTCTAGCGGACTAAACATTGCCCATGCGAAAACGCGTTCTCGATATTGGTCAATGCGGCCCTGATCACGCCACGATCCGGAACTATCTCACGCACAATTTCGACTGCGAGGTGGTGCAAGTCGATGACGCGGCCGGAGCGCTTGCCGAGCTGCAGGCCGGCCATTTCGACTTGGCGCTCGTGAATCGCAAGCTCGATTGTGACTACTCCGATGGCATTGAGGTAATTCGCGCGCTCAAGGCAAATCCAGATACGATCAGTCTGCCGATCATGCTCGTGACCAACTATCCCGAGCACCAACAAGCGGCCGTTGCCGTCGGGGCGATTCCTGGCTTCGGAAAGCTCGAATTTCAAAAGCCCGAGACGCGCGCAAAGCTGGCCGAACTGTTGGAGACGTCGTAGAAACCTTCGTTGCACGCGATCGAGATCGAAGGCCGCATGGAGTGGATCGCGACGAACTACTCGACCACCACCGGCTCCTTGACCGGCTGAACGAAGTGGGGCGATTTACCAGAGGCCGTCAGCTCCTTGGCCTTCTTGTCGGCTTCCTTCTTTTGGCTGTACTCGTAGAGTGCCACTCGCTTCATCGACTGGTTGAAAACTCCCCAAAAGGCCTTCAAGCGGACCTCTTTGGCGGCTTTGGCCCGGCTCTTCCGCTTGGCAGGCTCTTTCTTTACGGCGGCGGCCTTTTTAGGCGAGGCTTTGGACTTCTTTTCCGCTGCCTCGACTTCAGCACGTTTGTCCTTGCGACTAACGATTTTGGCGGCCATAGTCTAACCGGGGATGGTAGGATGAAGGTGAAACTGGATTAGGAAACCCCGATCCTACCCGATTTGGGGCCCGCTGGCTACCGGCTGCGTAAGAGCCACCACCGAGGCGAAATTCAGTCTGCAAGCCGCTCGTGGTGTGCTTCTATAGCCGATACGAAAGCTCTTCTAGACCATTGGCCACTGGGAGTGACTGCGGGTCAGAGAGATACTCGGATCAACTTCGCGCGGGCTCGCATCGCCGGTTGGAAATAAATGATCGGCCGCTGGGGGGGGCGACCATAGCGCACCTCGCCCGACCGTTGCCGTGCCCAGAAGAATGTCTGGTCGACGATCCGCTGTGGAAGGTGTCCAGCTTGAACCTCTTCGACCACATGGTCGACGAATGCGATCTCGCTCTTGAGGCGGGCCTCGAGGCCAACGATCAATCGATCGCGAAGTGTAATCTGCCGAGTGGGTGTTGCTGGCGCAAGCTCGATCTTTTCGGCACCGGCAGCCCAGGCACGCTGCACAGCCCGACCACTGACGATCGCAGCGAGAATCAGCGCCAAACTTAGAATCAGTCGGACAAGGCGCATGTTTGCACCGTCGGGAGACGAGTAGGAAAAAAGATTACGGCCCACATAGGCGGGGCCAAGACGAGGCGACTACGTTTAACAAGTTCGCCGTTGGCCAGCAAGATCGAACGATGTCTCACGAGCAGCCATTGTTCTCGGCACGCGCTTTGCGAAGTGCTATCGGCCTCTGCTCGGCACACGGTTTGCTTGATCAGAACTTCTCGAAAAATCGGCCACAAAAACTGCAACGAACGTCTTTCGTGAACTAGAATTATCATGTATCGTTCGACTCCCCAGGGCCATCGTCGCCGGCATTGCCGCAGTTCGACTTTAGCCCCGGGATGAATTGACCGATACAATTTGCGGCGCGGGCGCGATAGCGGCCGAGCCCGAATCACAAATCAAACTCCGGTTGAATACCGTCGGGAGGACCATAATTTCGATTGGCTCGGGTCGATCACATGGCTGTGCGCAGCATAGTCCGGCCTCGCCATTCTTCGAGCGACTCCTCATCGTCGCAATCAACCGGACGTTTGAAATAACAAGGCTGCGGCTGACGCTTACGAGTGTTGGTCGCAGCCTTTTTTTGTTTGCAATGCTGGATATTCAACAATCACCAACACGATAATGGGGCGATGATCCAGCCCGACGAACTCAAGAAAGACGTTCCCCTGCTCTGGTCGACAGGGCATGGCACGGATGTGTGGCAACTGTTCTGCGCCTGCATTGCTGACGACTTGCCGACAGTCGAGCGGTTACTCGAGAAAGATCCGTCGCTAGCGAGGTGTCAGCACTCATATCGCACCCCACTCTATTTCGCTGTGCGCGAAAACCGCATCGCGGTCGCCGAATTGCTGCTTCTGCAAGGAGGCGATCCGCTGAGTTTATCGGTAGGAGATACGTTGCTCGAAATCTGCCGAGATCGTGGCTACGTGGAGATGGAGCAATTGCTCGCGACGAACTACGCAGCCGTGCAAGGCGCTTCTCCAGCCGGAGAAACGATTGCGGCACTAATCCGGAGCAGAGACCTGGCCGGCGTACGAGCCCTGCTCGACACATCCCCTGAGCTTTTGCACACGGGCGACGAACGATCGAATCAACCGATTCATTGGGCCGCAATGACTCGGCAGTTCGATGTTATCGACGAACTGGTGGATCGTGGAGCGGACATCAACGCGGCTCGATTCGACGGGGCTCGTCCAATACAGCTCGCGAATGGCGATTATTACTTTCGCGGTTGGCGTGATGTGCCCAAGGACTGGCCGACAAGTCCGCTCGACGTGATCGCACATTTGCATGCACGCGGCGCGTACTGTGATATTTGCACAGCCTCACACATTGGCGACATCGCACGTGTCCGAGAACTACTAACCGAAGACCCATCCCTTGCCAATCGATTGGCCGAATACACGACCTACTATCTCGGCTCGGGTTCACCACTCAAAAACGCGGCCGCCAACGGACATATCGAGATCATACGGTTGCTACTCGAGTTTGGCGCTGACCCCAATTTGCGCGAGGAAGGAACTGCGCCCCACGGGCATGCTTTGTATGCGGCCGCAGCCAACCGGCATCATGAGATAGTAAAGCTGCTGCTGGAGCATGGGGCATACCCCAATCCGCCAGTGGAAAGCTCCGCCGATGCGCTGTCGCGAGCGATCATGAACTCCGATCAAGAAATGATCGAGCTTCTGTGTTCCTATGGTGCAGCTAGGAACGTGGACCTGCTGGCATACGATGGCGACGTTCAGACAGCCGCGGCCGTCTTCGCGGCCAATCCAGCGCTTGCCGATGATCCAAACGCCCTCGCCAATGCAGCGGGTGAAGGGCAAGAAGCGTTTGTGCGGCTGATGCTGAAGTACCAGCCGGATTTGCCGAAGCGCCTCGTGTTCCCCGGCTGGATACGGGCTGCCAAGACTCCCGAACTAAACGAATTGCTGTTTGAGCATGGCATGAATCCAAGCCAGCCGGACTGGCTATTAGTAACTCCCCTGCACCAATTCGCTCGTTGCGGCGAAGTTGATCGAGCTGTGCAATTCCTCGCTCATGGAGCCGACCTGCATGCGCGCGACGAAGACATTTGCTCTACTCCACTCGGCTGGGCTGCCAAGCATGGGCAAAAAGAGATGGTTGAATTTTTGCTTCAACAAGGCGCCAAAACCGATCTGCCGGACGATCCCCCCTGGGCCACACCACTGGCCTGGGCCACACGTCGCGGGCACACGGAAATTGCTGACATATTAAAAAGATACGGAGCACACTAAACACAATACATAGCCCGGCCATTTTGGCCGGGTCTGGTCGTTTAGCCAGCAAGTTCGACCCGAAACGGGTCGGCTATATGCGAAAGGCGTTTAGCTTAGGCGGAACGCGATGACGGTGAGATCGTCGGGCTTCGAAGGTGCATCACCCACCTGGCTTGCCATGCGATCCTGAGCAGTTTGCACCAATGCGCCTACAGCTTCGTCCAGCGGACCGCTACGAATCGTTGCTACGATTTCGTTTGGCAGCAGATTGTCGAACAGGCCGTCACTCGCGAGTAGCAGAGTGTCTCGAGGGGCAAGCTCAGTCGGCGGGCCGATTTCGATACGCATCTGCTCGCTGCCGATGACGTTTGAAATCATGTGCCGCGCTTCGTGGTGGATCGCCTCTTCCTCTTTCATGAGACCCGCTTCGACCGCGTACCCAATCGGCGAATGAGGAATCGTTTGCAGCTTCACCTTTCCGCGCTGGCCCGTGACCAGAATTGCGGAATCTCCGACGTGGTAGGGCCGAATAACGCCGTTGTGAATTTCCACGAGGGCCAACGTCGTCGCTGCCCCGGTTCCCAACTCACGAACCGCTGCGTTCGCGGCTTCGATGCCGTTCAGGATCCCGGCGCGGAGATCGACCGGCTCGGTCGTGTCGGCGCGGGCGGCGGCGGATTCTTGCAGCGACTTTTGGATCGTCTCGATCGCCAGCCGGCTGGCCCGTTCGCCGCCAGCGTGGCCCCCTACCCCGTCGGCCACGGCCAGTACGCCGCTCGATGGCCCCACGGGCCACAACGCGGCGACATCTTCATTGGGAGTTTCCTTTTGCGGCGAGCGGTTACTAAATACGGCCGCCGTGCCACCTTGAAACTCGAACGCCGCGACGTTGGCGAGCTGAGCCTCGAACAGCAGCGCGCCCAAACGTCGGCGCGTGCGGCGATTTCCGACGACAACAGGGTCGGCGATGATTTGCGCTTCGACGGGCAACTCGATGCCGGTACTCATACGCGATTCGACGCCGGGGTGAGAGGGTGACTTGTTCCGCCTCCGGCTAGCCGTGGGAACTGGCGAGCAGGATCGATGGTAAGATTGGGCCGGCACAAGCGGCCTATAAAATTATGCCGCCTTTTCCGGCGGTTTTAATGAAGCCAATTGCATAATAGGGGAAAACAAAGCCGGCACAAACGAAATTTATGGCACCGCAAATTGCTAGCAGTCCCAGCGAAAAGTTTATAAGTGATTGCCTGGCAACTAGATAGGAGAAAAATCGATTGGGAGGCCTGTGCGAAGGTTTTTTGATTTTTCCCTATGAAATGCGTGTTTATAGCCGTCTTCTGCCCCTCAGCCCGCTTTACCCAAAAACCGTACGGCAAGCCGCAGATAGACCCGTTAGCAGAGAACCGTTGCCCAATCGCTTGCGGCTTAGCGCGATTTTCTGAGCAAAGCCCTATGCCCAGAGGCGCCAAATCGGAACAAGAGTACCCTCCAAGGACGGGTGTCGCGGGTCGTGGCGATTTTAACGAATATGCCTATGTCGAGTTGATTGGAGATTGCTTGATCGTGGAGGAGATTAGAGGCAAACAGCCTGAATTCAGCAGGTTATGGTCTAAACTATCCGATGCAAGACATAGCCGTATTACGGAAGGCGTGAAGCCGGTTTTTTCTTGTCGGTGTTCTTGGCGGGTCCTAGAATTAGGGCATACAAGCTGCCGATCCCGGGCTAAGCCAATGGCGTGGTCGGACAACGCAGGAGTTGTTGGTGATGAGTCGAAAATTTGTGTTGCCATTGTGCGGCCTGGCCATTGCGATGAATAGCGCTATCGTCGCGCATAGTCAGTCTTATGGCCGCCTGGGCGGCCCTTCGAGTAACAATAGTAGCGGGCTTTCGCTCAACCAAATGGCGCTCCGCAACGCTCAGCAGGCGATGCAGCAGTCGTATGGTCAACCGAGTGGAATGCCAAGTGCCGGCCGAATCGGTTTGGGTTTGGGTACTTCCTATTCCGGCTCCAAGCCGTTTTCCGGATTCTCCCAAGGAAGCACGATCAGCCCCTACCTCAATCTGTTTCGTGTCGATCAGAACGGTTTAGAGGGCTTCAACTACAGTACGCTCGTCCAGCCGATGTTGAAGCAGCAGCAATTCAATCAGCAGCAGCAGGTGGAGAATCAGACGACAAATCGCCGGCTGCAAGCAATCTCCGCCCAATCCGCCTACAGTATGACCGGGTCGAAAGAAGAGTTCCCTACCGGCCACCAAACAGTTTTCCAATACACGAGCCACTACTACCCGCAACAGCCACGGCGCGCAAAGAAGCAGTCCCGCTAGTTGTTGTAGCTTCTCCGTGTGCTAGCGCAAGCACGCGCTAACGCTCCGCGGCTGTCCCATCTTGCATCGGGCGGGCGTAATTTGCTACAAGGCCCCCCGCGCTCTTTTTCTGTTTTCTTTTCTGCTTTTGCTAAAGTTCTTTCTCGGCTGTTGGGAACGAACGACGGTTGAATTTATCCCTGGCCGCGGCTTTGCCCGGCGCGGATGGTATTCATGCTCAACCCCTGCGTTTTACGAGTGGGTCGTGTTGCCGGGATGACTTTCGTCATCGCGATAGTTGGCATTGCGCAAGTCGCGCGGGGCCAGTCTTCCCCGGCAGCGATCTTGCCGAATGGATTGCTGCCCATTTTGAGCAATCCGCCCGCTCCAAGTGCCGCTTCTACAGCCCTCTATCAGCAGCCGATGAGCCAGCCTGGCCGGGCGCCCTTGGCCCGGCTTATCGAGAACCCCGACCAAACAGACGGCGCCCCGCCCTACGCGCTCACCGATCAGTCGGGCACCGTCCAGCGTTACGTCGAGCCTGTGCCAGGGATCGATTTGGCGTCTTATGTAGGCCAGGTGGTGACGGTTCGTAGCGATACGGGAACGACGCTCCTCGCCTCGCAGTTGGAGTTGCCGCAGCAGGCCCTGCTGCCGATGGTGAATAGCTCCGCAGAACGATATGCGACCGCAACCGATGCAACCGGCGCGTGGCGACGCCCGGCGCCATCGCCCAGCAATATTCGGCAGGCTCAATACGTCGACAACGACGATTCCTCGGTGCAATTGTTGCAGGAAGAATTGCCAGGCGGCGAGTCGACGGAAATGGCGACCGACAGCCTGATGCCGCTCGATGGCATGCAGCCTGTTGGCCAGTTTCCCGCTTATGATGAGCAAGTCGGTCCGCCCGTGATGGTGGGCCCAATGTCTCCGCCTGGCATGCCGATGGCCTATCCACCAGGGGTGCTTGGCTATCCGACCGGGTCGATGGAAGAGGCTCCAGGCCGCTCGCGCTTTTCAGCCGACATCGAACTCATGATGCTTCGCCCGCAAATCGCCGAAACCGCGATTGGCAAGCTTTCGGAAAACTATCAGTTCTCGCCACGCCTTATATTGGGTGTCGCCGGAGCCGGAAACTTCGATGGACGGTTGCGATACTGGCATTATGACCGCAATTCCGATGTGCTTGGCGCTGACGGCAGCATTCGTCTCAAATTCGACGTGCTCGATCTCGAAGCGCTTCATCACTTCAAGCCAGGCAAATCGGATATCGCTGTATCGGGCGGTTTGCGACTCGCCGGAATTCGACTGACCGACCTGGAGTCGGACGAGTGCAATACCGAGCTTCTCGGCCTGACGATGGCGGCCGATGGGCTGACTCCGCTGGGCGAGTTTCCTGGTGGTCATCTTGGCCTGGTCTATGGCGGCCGCTTATCGATTCTCGGTGGCCACTGGGACGGCGACCCGACGAGCCAGTTCGTCGATGCCCGAATTCGCAACGACAACGTGTTGGTCAACGAGTTGTACGGCGGTGTCGAGTTGGCCCGGCGTTTGGGCAACTTCGACGTTCGCGCTCGACTCTTGTTCGAAATGCAAAATTGGCGTAGCGATGTGTTGGCCCAATATTCAGGAGTCGAATCGATCGGCGTTCTTGGACCGGCGCTGCAAATCGGAGCCGACTTCTAAAACGGTTTCGAAACGAAAAGTTTCTAACACGTCCTCGAGAGGCGGGGTTTATCCTCGTCGGGACAAGCCCGGCGGTTCGCTGCTTTTAGATTCTGCCATGGCCTCTAGCCTCCTGTGCGGCCGAATTCTTGCGAATTCAGCTGCTTAGGGATGACTCAAAAACAACTTCGGTAGATAGGATTCACCACGGAGACACGGAGGA
>CAZJWY010000019.1:0-14984 GCA_964549545.1 uncultured Planctomycetaceae bacterium
AGCACCGCCGCCAGGTCCTTGCCGGCATTCAACATCGCGTCCGCATCTCGCAGCTTCCGCACGATCTGCTCCGTATTATGTCGCTTCCTTCGCTTCGATGACATCGAGAGTCTCCTCGCCCTTCCGGGCCTCTATGACTCTCATAACAAATGGATCAGCTTTTGGGGAGCAGGCCAAGATACGATGCGAAAACGTAATCAATTGTCATAGCCAAAATTGCGACGTGTTTTCTCTAACGCCACTTGGACGCCAACGGCAGGCGGAATATAACGCGGCGATTGCAGACGACTAAACATGCGACTGAGATTATTTTTATATCCCGGACCAGCATCATTACTCCGACATTCTGGCTGCTGCTGCGTCTTTGGAGTTTGCTGGTCTGCGCAGTTGATGTACGTTCCCTGTTGTATGGCCGCGTTGCAGTCAACGTGGTCGTTTACAATCTAACGTGCATTCGTCAGGTGGACATTCGACTATTAAGAATGAACGAAGGCGTTTGCCCTCGTGGGGCGAAGGTGTTACCGTCAGGCGCAATGGAGTAGAGAGAGTATGAACAATTGCAAATTGCAAGCAATCGGATTGGGTCTGTCGTTTTTCTTGTCAGCGACTCTAAGCGCTGGCGCTACGGCAGAACAATCGGAAGCAATCCCGCTCAATAAAATTTGGGCTTGGGATATGCCCGGCACGATAGACGTTCGCTCACTTGAGCCGGATTGCTTCGGCGACGTATTAAAGAACGTCAGTAGTGAAGAACAAGTGCGGCTACAGGAACGCTCCCTACTTTACCAATGCTTACCCCTGCTCGCCAAACAAAAGGAAAAACATCGCGAATCTGCATTTGCAGTACGCGGTACGGGTTTGGAAGCACTAAAAAACGCGCATGCCGTACTCGCGAAGAATGAGAAGCCGCCTAGGTCATTCAGCCCGCAAGATGACATATCAATCGTTTTCTTTTCGAGACTGTATGGCGCATACGTACATATCGAGGAAGTACGTCAGTGGGATGCGCACATTGAAATTAAATATCGCTTCGTTCCCCATCTTGAAGCGTATCAATCCAACAACTTCGCGTTGATACCGTTGAAGAAAGTGCCGGCTGGCAAGATTGCGGTGGCGATAGTCAAACTACCGCTTGACCAAAAATCCAAAGACATTGGAGCCAGCGAAGTATCAGGCGAACAAGCAGCCCGAATCGTCAGCAAGCCATTCAAGTTTTTGGTGGAGGACACGAAATAAGGGAGGGTCAATAATGGGACGGTTTCTATGTATCGCCGCAATCGGACTACTCGTTACCCAGACAGTATATGGTGACGCGGCCTCAATTGGTCCCAATGGTATCAATTCCGCTGGTATTGCGTTGACCGGCGCGGGCATTGGCATTGGTCAAGCTGAGCTTTATCGCCCCGGCGATCCAATAGGTCCGGGCGATCCTCTCCTTGATACGATGGTCAACTTTTACAATACGGCGGTCAGACCAAAAGAAGTCTTTTTTCATAGCGGTGCTTCATTTACGGCGCACGCGGACATGGCTTCCGAAATGCCAACGCCGCATGCGGAATACGTGTCGGGGATAATGATTTCAAACGACCCGGTGGCGACCGGAGTAGCTGCACCGGTTGGCATGCAAGCCGGAGCAGACTTGTATTCTATTGGCGGGATCGATCAGACGAATCTGACAGCCATTTACAACAGCGTTGCGGAGAATTTGCAGTTTCTTGCGCAGCGCGGTCCTGCAACCAGCACGCAAAAAAATTTGGGCAATCAATCAAAGCCTTAATATGGTGGCAAGTGACCCCTTGAAGGGTGATTCCCTTCCGTCACAGTTCATTGATTGGTCCGCACGTACTCACGACGTTTTGTACGTCATAGCTGGCTACGAAAATGGAAGTTTTGGACCAGTACCGATCGACAACTTTAATGGGATAACCGTAGCGTATTCGGGCAAGCCCTTTGCGGGAAATCAATGGAACGAGGTTTCCAGCGGCAACATTTTTTTGACAAATCCAGATATGGACCGCACGTTCATTGACATTCTTGCGCCCGGCGCGGATTTGTCGCTAACGAATCGCGGTTCAACCGTCGATCCGCCTAACATAATGCGTGAAGGGACGAGCTTTGCTGCGCCGCATGTAACCGGCACGGTAGCGTTGCTTCAAGAATTTGCTGGCAAGCAAATAACGACCGTTGGCGCGCCCCGCTGGAAAAGCAGCCCTGGGGGAGGTCAGTCCGCTCCCGCGCAAAGGCATGAAGTTATGAAGGCGGTGCTAATGAACTCGGCAGACAAGATTGTTGACGATGGTACGTTTACCGTTCCAGGTGATATGAATCCTGCGCCGCAGGGGACGTTTCTTGGAATGGAAAAAACAATCTCAAAAAAACATGCGGTGAATACTCCGCTAATAACCTGGTTTGATTCACCCGCTTACGATGATGACGTAAATTTCGGCGATGGCTTCGTTCCGTTAGATAACGAAATGGGCACTGGCCAATTGAATGCCAAACGTGCTTTGCAGCAGTACGTACCCGGCGAGTACGACGCGAATGGTGGGGCGGTGCCAAATATCGGTTGGGATTTTGGACATACCACCGGCATGGGCAACAATCAAAAGTATGTCTTCGCGCAGCAACTGACTGTCGGCATGTTCGTATCCGTCACGCTTACATGGGACCGCCGGGTCGACCTTGACACTGATGCGGGGACAACCGGCGCGTTCGATGCTGGCGATACCTTCACAACGTCTATGTCGCCATCATTCCAACCTGAGAATGACGATCAGATAAACGACTTGGACCTTCACTTTCTGCCGCAAGGTGCAATTAACACTTCCACCGAAGTAGCTGCGTCCATAAGTACCGTTGGCACGGTTGAACATCTATTCTTTCGCATCCATCCACTGGTAACTATGAGTTTTGGGTGAGCCAATTTGACGCTGATATTGCCGGTGGACAAGACTACGCCGTCGCATGGTGGTACGGGACAGCACCGCCGCTTATTGTGCAAGGCGACTACAACGGCGACCAAATCGTTGACGCGCAGGACTACACAGAATGGCGCGGTGGATTCGGAAGCAGTGTTACGCCGGGAACCGGGGCCGATGGCAACGGTAATGGTGTCATCGACGCGGGCGACTACACTATCTGGCGGAAGAATCTTGCTGGCGCTGGAAGTGGCAGCAGCCTAGCGTCAGTGCCGGAGCCAGGCGGCTTGGTGTTGTTCGCGCTGGCTGGCGTGTTGGGCGTTTGCCAGAAGCGGGGCTAGAGCGTCTTTCAGTTTACTGGAGCGATTGAGTCTGTTGGTATTTGGTTGGTGTGGTGGCCGACGCTAAGAGCCCATCCCAAAACCGTTGACAGGGGGACAGGCACATTTTGCTCCGAAGACTCCACAAAATGGGCCCGTCCCCGGCGGTTCCTAAGGGGAGGTTGGCGGGGGCGGATCGACTTTGGTCAGCTCGCTGAGCAAGAAAGTCATCGTTTGCTTGGTGTCGTCTTGCGCGACTTCGACGAACGCAGAGAGGCGGCTGATTAATACGATCTTACCGAGCTGGCCCGACTGGGCGCGCACCCAGTCTCCAGCCTTCAACAACTCTTCCAACATAACACCTCATGCCCCTGAATTGGTCCTCCTGGTGCGGCGAGTATAGCGAGGCTCGCGCGAAGTCAAAATTCCCCGTTGGAGAAACACGAGCTCCTACTGACGGGGAGTCGTTTGACAAAAGCGACTCGGTGCGAGACAAATTGTCGCGTCGGACGAAGGGCGACATATCCGTCTCTCACAAGCCATGCAAGCAGGAATAGGATGACTCTATCAACAACCGATCCGCATTTCCTTGGTCTTCGCACCGTGTTGTATCATGCGCCCGATCTGGAGCAGGCGAAGGCGTGGTATTCACAGATTTTGGGCATGTCGCCCAATTTCGACCAGCCGTTTTATGTTGGGTTCAACGTGGGTGGTTATGAGTTGGGACTCGATCCGAATTCCACCGCGAGTGGAGCGGGAGGTTCGGTCGCTTATTGGGGAGTGGCCGATGCGCGGGCTGCGTTCGCGCGATTGATTTCGTTGGGAGCGACCGCCCATGGTGAAGTTCAAGACGTCGGCGAAGGGATCAAGGTGGCGACGGTGCTCGATCCGTTTGGCAACGTGTTTGGGATTATTGAGAATCCGCATTTTGCGTTGCCGGCTGCTTTATAGAGTGTGGCAACACCAGTAAGGATAACTCAAAAAAACTTCAGCAGGTGGGATTTACCACGGAGACACAGAGGGCACGGAGAAGAAACACAGGAGGCAGGGTGCGCTAATCTGCGCTAATCCCTGCTAATAGAGAAAAGACGATATTCTGTCTCTGCATCATCCTGATTTTTTATTAGCGTAGATTCGTGGTGATTCGTGTTCTTCCTTTTCTCCTTGTCTTCTCCATGCCCTCTGTGTCTCCGTGGTTCTTCTGTTTTGAAGGGGAGTTATTTTTGAAATGTTCCTCAGCGGCGACCTGCCTGGGTTACCTCAGCGGTTTCCGGACAGCGGGGATGAACCCCACCGCTCGCGGTTGCGTTTCAGTTTCTTGAAGCTATTTCGATTTCGCCGACGAGTCTTGCAGTAAATCCTTGAACTCTTTGTTGAATTTCTCCACCTTTGGCCGGATGACGAACTCGCAGTAGCGTTGATTGGGGTTCAGGTTGAAATAGTTCTGGTGATACTTTTCTGCCGGGAAGAAGTTTTTGAGCGGCGAAATCTCTGTGACGATCGGCGATTTGAACGTGCCCGACTTGTCGAGCTGTTTCTTGTATTCTTCCGCGATGTGGCGCTGTTCTTCGTCGCGATAAAAGACTACGGATCGATATTGCGGGCCTTCGTCGTGGCCTTGGCGATTGAGCGTGGTGGGGTCGTGGGTTTGCCAGAAGACTTTCAGGAGGTCTTCGAATTTGATCTTGGTTGGGTCGTAGGTGATTTGGATCACCTCGGCGTGACCGGTGCGGCCGGTGCAGACTTGCTCGTAGGTGGGCTTGTCGACATTGCCGCCGCTGTAGCCGGAGACGACTGACTTCACGCCGCGAAGGCGTTGGAAGACGGCTTCGCAGCACCAGAAGCAGCCCTCGCCGAAGGTCGCTGTTTCCAATTTCCCGGCTGCTGGAGCGGCCTCGCCTGGTTTGGTGTTCGGGTTTTCAGCGGCCATGGCGATGTTCTCCAAAATCGGCGCGTGCTGGCAGGCGAATGCCAGCAGCGCCAGGCTGAAACAGGTGAGTGATCGCAGTGCAGTCATCGTGGGTTCTCGCGCGGGCAGTTTGGACACGCAAATTCGTTATAGCCGATAGAGTTAGGGAGACCCAGTGTCGGTCCGAGGGGCGGAATCGCACTCCTAGATTGATTGTAACTGGATTCGCAAAGAATTCGGACAAGTCAGGAATAGCATCCGAATTCTTGCTTCTTGCGAATTCGGCTACGTCATGAAGGAACCCCGTGGTGAAGCAGTTTGCGGCATACATTCTGGCAGTGCTCACGGCGGCGGCCGCGATTGCCTGCTGCGCGATTGCGGAAGAGCAAGGGTTGGAAATGCCCAAGCTCGAGCAATCGGGTGCAGTTGTCGCGCCGGAGCCAGTGCCGCTGCCGCCGACTGGTAGCAATGTCGCCGCTATTTTTACGCTAGCAGAAGCCGAACGGTTGGCGGGCGAGTCTCATCCGGCTTTGCGCGAGGCATCGGCCGAGGTGCGGGCGCTCGGCGGTAAATGGGTGCAGGTTGGCTTGCGGCCGAATCCGACCATCGGCTACTCCGGCAGCGAAATCGGTAACGAGGGAAGGGCAGGCCAGCAGGGCGGATACGTTGGGCAGGAGTTTGTGACTGCCGGCAAGTTAGGTTGGAATCGCTCGGTCGTCTTCCACGAGCAGCAAGCGGCCGAGCAGCGGCTCGTGCGGACGCAGTTGCAGGTGCTTACCACCGTTCGCAAATACTATTTCGAGACGCTCGTGGCCGAGCGAAGCGTGACGTTCGCCCGGCAACTGAGCGACATCGCTGCCCGATCGGTCGAGGTTTCGGAGCAGCGGCTTAAGGCGCTCGACATCCCCAAAACATCGCTCCTGCAGAGCCAAATCGAAAGCGAATCTTCCGAACTGCTAGAGCAGCAGGCGAACGAACGCTATCTGGCGGCGTGGCGGCGATTGGCGTTGGTTACAGGCATGCCGGGCGACCGTCCGCAGGCGCTCGAAGATACATTGGGACGTCCGCTGCCGGAGCTTGACTACGCAATGGCGAGCGAGCGGTTGAAGCGCGAGAGCCCCGATTTGGCCGAGTTGCGATTTGCCGTGGACCAGGCCCGGGCGAACGTGGGGCGGGCCGTCGCGGGGCGAATTCCCAACATCAGCGCGCAAGCAGGCGTTCAGCATGACAACGCTACGCACGACAACATCGCCAATGTGCAGGTTGGCATTCCGCTGCCCATTTTCGATCGCAACCAGGGGGGCATTACCGAGGCGGGGGGCCAACTTGCAGCGGCTCAGGCTGCGCTCGAGGCCCGCGAGCTGGCGCTCGACCAGCAATTGTCGATCGCGCTTCGCGACTACCGGACCGCACGCGAGCGGGTAACCAAATACACGACCAAAATTTTGCCAGCGGCGCAGGAAACGCTTGGCATGATGAATCAGGGTTACCAGCAGGGCCAACTCGACTATCTGCAAGTATTGACAGTACAGCAGACGTACGCGGCCAAAAATCTGTCGTACCTGCAGGATTTGGAGACCGCCTGGAAGGAATGGGCCCAAATCGAAGGGCTTTTGGTGGGCGACCTGCCACAAACCTCGATTGACCGCAGCGCCGGTAGACCCGAAAATATATTGAGTCGGCAGAAATAAGGATTGTGAGGGCGGGGCAGTGTTTTGAATGTAGACCGGCCGCCTGTTTTGTCGAAAGTTTGAGATAGTTCGATGCCGACCGTCGCCGAGCGGAAATCGGCTTCGCAGGTGAACGACCAAATGCGTGCTGCCTCTTGTACATTGCTGTGTATGTCGCTGCTCATCCATGCGGTGCTTGGATGTTGCTGGCACGACGTGCATGAGGGGGGCGCTGGCAGCGAGGCCTTGGCAGTGGCTGCGGATACGGATTGCTGCCACAAGCATGGCGGCCATGATCGCGATGGCGCTGCCGATGGGGCCGATTCGGATGCGCCGTGCAAGAACCATCCGAATTGCCATGGGCTCTGCCATTATTTGCCGGTGCAAAAGTCGACTTTCGACCAGAGCCTGGTGTGGGCTCCGATGGATTTAGCCGTTGATTTGCAAACAGCTTGCGGCACGCAGCTTTCTGCATTGTCGTTTGCCGTGGGGACATGTGAGTTTAGTCCGTCGCCGCCGGTGCCGTTGCACCTCTTTCATCAGATCCTCTTGATTTGATTGCTCTCGATTCGCGTCTCGCCTTGGCTCGTGCTGCGCGCTTGCGCGGTGGTCTTGGCAAGTGTAAACCGGGTCGATTGAGTGTTTGAGTGGCTTCCAACTGCACTGCGATGGAGCGCCCACAAATAGGGAAATTTCCATGTCCGCTTCCACAGCTCCCATTCTGACTCCCACACTGGGTCCGGAAGATGATGCGCCTCCGCCGGCGCCAGAGCGGGGTGGTGTTTGGCGATTTCTGCGTCAAACGGTGCCCACGGCTTTGGTGGTGGCCGCGATCATCGGGCTGGCGATTTGGGGCAACGCGACGGATTGGACCATGCCCAAGTTTTCAGAACTGCTCGGCGCCAAAGAGGCCCCAGTCGTGGATTGGTGCGAAGATCACAATGTGCCTGAATCGCAATGCGTGGAATGCAACAAGACGCTCAGCCCGCTTGGCACGGATTACGGCTGGTGTGAAGTGCATGGCATTATGCAGTGCCCGTTTGAGCACCCGGACGTTGTTCAATTGAAATCGCAACCGACGATCACACCGGCCATGCTGGAGCGGTCCCAGCGGGCGATTGCGCTGCGGCCGCGGCAAGAAAACAACAGCCTTTGCAGCTTGCATAGGAAGCGGATTCAATTTGCCTCGCCCGAGGCGGTCGAGAAGGTGGGCGTCGACATCGCGATCGTTGCCGAGCGACCGATCGTGGAAACGATCACGGCGAACGGTGAAATTGGCTACGACCAGACGCGCATGGCCCGCTTCTCCAGCCGAGTGCCGGGGACCGTGTGGCGCGCGGAAAAGCAGGTCGGTGATCGTGTGGCCAAGAGCGATGTGCTGGCGCTCGTCGATGCGGCGGAAGTGGGGCGGCTCAAAAGCGAGTTGCTTCAGGCGGTGTCGCAAGTGCGGTTGAAGCGTGACAACGTCGAACGGCTGCGGCCGCTTGCCGGCAATGCGGTGCCGCAACGCGAGTTTTTGGAAGTGCAAACGGAAGCGGAAGCCGCGCGGATTCAAATGCTTCGCGCTCAGCAGGCGCTTGTGAACCTGGGGTTGTCGATCGATCTGGATGAGATTTTGAAATTAAGCTCCGACGAGCTGGCCAAACGCGTGCAGTTCTTGGGCCTGCCGGCCGAGATCGTTTCCGAACTGACCGCGCAGGAGACGACTTCGAACCTGCTGCCCCTGCGGTCGTCGCTGGGTGGCGTGGTGGTGAAGCGCACCGCGGTCGATGGCGAGGTAGTCGACAGCAAAACCGAGTTGTTCGACGTGGCGGATACATCGCGATTGTGGCTGACATTGAACCTGAGGCAGGATGATGCCAAGTATGTGGCGCTAGGCCAAAAGGTGTTGTTCCGCGCGAGCGGCTCGGCGAACGAGCCAGGCAGCGAGGGCACGGTCGGCTGGATCAGCACCGATGCGGATGATGTGACACGGACTGTGAAGGTGCGCGTCGATCTGGCCAATCCGGACGGCAAGCTGCGCACGAACACATTTGGCACCGGCTGGATTGTGCTCCGCGAGGAACCGAAGGCCGTGGTGATCCCAAGCGAAGCGATTCATTGGGACGGCACGTGCAACGTGGTGTTCGTGCGCGACAAGAACTTCATGCAGCCGAACTCGCCGAAGATTTTTCATGTTCGCAGCGTGCGGCCCGGCGTCAAAGAGGGCGAAACGACGGAAATCATCGCCGGCCTGCTGCCGGGCGAGGTGATCGCCAGCAAGAACAGCGTGGTGCTTGAAGCACAACTGTTGAAGGCCAATATGGGCGCGGGCTGCGCGGCGTGTGCAGGGAAGTAACGCATTTCTGTCATTCTGAGCGAAGCGAAGAATCTCTACTGAACTAACAATCGCAAACCCCACATGTTGAATTGGATCATCGATTTCTCGTTGCGGCATCGGCTGCTGGTGCTTCTGGGCGTCGCGTTTGCGGCGGTCCTGGGCATCGTTGCGCTGCAGCATCTCGATATCGATGCGTTTCCAGACACCACGCCCGTGCAGGTGCAGGTGAACACAGTCGCCCCGTCGCTTGGCCCGGAAGAAGTCGAGCAGCGGATTACGTTCCCGATCGAGCAGGCCATCGGCGGCTTGCCGGGGCTCGAAAGCATGCGTAGCGTCTCGAAGTTCGGCTTTTCGCAAGTCGTGGTCATCTTTCGCGACGGCACCGACATCTACTTCGCTCGGCAGCTCGTGAACGAACGGCTGGGCACGGTCGAGTTGAGCGGCGACATTGAGCGGCCGAAGATGGGGCCCGTTTCCACCGGGCTTGGCGAAGTCTTGCATTATGTTGTCTCCGGCAAGGGAGATGACGTTACCACGCTTCGCACGATTCACGACTGGGTCATCAAGCCCAAGATGCGGACCGTGAAGGGGGCGGCTGAAATCAATAGTTGGGGTGGATACGAAAAACAGTACCAGGTGCGCATCGATCCCAACCTGCTCATCAAATACAACCTGACATTCGACGAGGTTGTGCGAGCGGTCGAAGAGAATAACCGCAATGTGGGCGCCGGCAATATTCGCGAAGGCACTCGGTCGGTGCTTGTTCAAGGATTGGGGCGCACCACGAACGCCGAGCAGATCCGTGGCATCGTGATCGCCTCGCGGCATGGCGTGCCGATCCGATTGAGCGATGTGGCCGAGGTGGTGATCGGTTCGGAGATTCGTCGTGGCGCCGTCACTGCCGATGGCAAGGGCGAAGTCGTCATGGGCCTCGGCTTCATGCTCATGGGCGAGAATACGCACGAAGTCACCTGGGCGATGAAGGATCGCCTGGAGGAGATCAAGCCGACGCTGCCTGCTAATGTGACCGTGCAGACGGTCTATGATCGCACCGAGCTGGTCGATCACGTGATCAAGACCGTGAAGAACAACTTGTTCGAGGGTGGGCTCTTGGTCATTGCCGTGTTGTTTGCCTTCCTCGGCAACTTGCGCGCGGCGATGATCGTCGCGCTGGCGATTCCGCTCTCGATGCTGTTCGCGTTTGCGGGGATGTACAAATTCGGCATCGCCGCCAGCCTGCTGAGTCTCGGAGCAATCGACTTCGGAATGATCGTCGACAGCTCGGTCGTGATGGTCGAAAACTGCGTGCGCCACTTAGCGGGGAGCGGGGAGCAGGGAGCAGGGAGCAGTCGAAACTCCCTGCTTCCCGCTCCCCGCTCCAAGCTCGATATCGTTCGCGATGCCGCGGTCGAAGTTCGCAAGCCGACGATGTTTGGCGAGTTGATCATCATGATCGTTTACCTGCCGATCCTCACGCTCGAGGGGATCGAAGGCAAAATGTTTCGGCCGATGGCGCTGACGGTCATCTTCGCGCTCATCGGCTCGATGATCATGTCGCTCACGTTGATGCCAGTGTTGGCCAGCCTGCTTCTGCCGCGCAAGATCGAAGAGCGTGAACCGCTCTTGATGCGATTGGCCCATCGCATCCATGCCCCGCTGCTGCGGTTTTCGATGACGAACAAGCCGCTCGTGATGGCGCTGGCTGGCCTCGTGATGTTCATCGCTTTCGGTTTGATCGCGCCGAATCTCGGGTCGGAGTTCGTGCCGCGACTATCCGAGGGAGCAATTGCGGTAAGCATCGTGCGTCTCACGGGCACCGATTTGGAGGACTCAATCAACTACAACACACTGATCGAGAAGCGCCTGCTCGCGGAGTTTCCCGACGAAATCGCCCATGTCTGGAGTCGGATCGGCAGCGCCGAAATCGCTACCGACCCGATGGGCATCGAGCTGACCGACACGTTCATCTCGCTCAAGCCACGCGACATGTGGAAGAAAGCGAAATCGCAGGCGGAGCTCACAACGCTTATCGAGCGCTATTTGCGCGAAATGCCCGGCCAAAAGCTCGCCTTCTTGCAGCCGATCGAGATGCGGATCAATGAAATGACCTCCGGCTCGCGTGGCGATCTGGCCGTGAAGCTGTACGGCGACGACCTCGACACATTGGTCACAAAAGGCGACGAGATCGAAGCCATTCTCAGCAAGATTCCCGGCGCGGCCGATGTGAGTGTCGAGCAAGTCACCGGCCAACCGGTGCTGCAAATTCAATTGAAGCAGGACGAGCTAGCTCGCCATGGCGTTCCCGCGAAGGTGGTCACGGATATCATCGAATCGATCGGCGGCAAGCGGCTCGGCGATATCATCGAAGGCCAGTTGCGGTTTCCTCTGGTAGCGCGGCTTCCCGACGATAAACGTAGCAGCGCCGAAGCGATCGGTTCGATCCTGGTGCCGACCACCGCCGGCGAGCGCTTGCCACTGTCGCGTCTGGCCGACATCAAGCTGATCGAAGGCCCGGCCACGATCACGCGCGAATGGGGACAACGGCGGATCGTCGTGACGACCAACGTCCGCGGCCGCGACATCGGCAGCTTTGTGGCCGAGGCTGAGAAGCAGTTGAAAGACAACCTTTCGCTGCCGCCCGGTCGGTACTTCTACGAATTCGGCGGCCAGTTCGAGCACTTGCAGCGCGCCCGCACGCGACTATTGTACGTAGTGCCGCTCGCTGCCGTCCTGATCTTCGGCCTGCTGTACGCGACGTACCAAAACGTAGTCGACGCGCTGCGTGTTTTCACCGGCGTACCGTTCGGCTGGGTCGGCGGCATCTTCGCCCTGTGGCTGCGGGATATGCCGTTCTCGATCTCGGCCGCGATCGGCTTCATCGCCCTTTCCGGCGTGGCGGTGCTCGACGACATGATTCTGGTCTCCTACGTGAGGCAGCTTCGCGCCAAAGGCCTGGGGCTCGATGAGGCGGTTACCGAAGCTGCGATCACGCGCTTGCGTCCGGTGCTGATGACCACGCTCGTCGCCAGCCTGGGCTTCTTGCCCATGGCGTTCAGCACGGGGATGGGCGCCGAAGTGCAGCGGCCACTGGCGACCGTCGTCATTGGCGGTGTGATCGGAGCGATGGTGATGTCACTATTGGTGCTGCGGGTGCTGTATGTGTTGTTCAAGTCGCCGATAAAGCAGACGGCGCCGGCTCTCAAAATCAAAGATACAACCAAGTTGGTAGAAGTGGGCTCGTTTTAGGTTTGTTTGAAAGGAGTTTGCAATGTCACTCAGGAAGTTACTCACACTGAGTATGATCGTAATCACCGGAATCTCAATCACCGCTTGCACCAAACCCCCACGCGACGGCGCGGCCGCTTCAGCGGCCGTGAAAGAAACCGCAGGCCACAGCCACGAAGGCTGGTGGTGCGACGAGCACGGTGTCCCCGAAGAAGAATGCGCCCAGTGCAACACGAAACTCGTCGCCGATTTCAAAGCGAAGGGCGACTGGTGTGGAAAACACAATCGGCCCGATTCGCACTGCTTTGTTTGCCACCCCGAAAAAGAAACCGAGTACGCCGCCCTCTACGAAGCGAAGTACGGCAAGAAGCCGCCGAAGCCAGAGACTGGAGCCGAAGAGGAAGCCAAAAAAGCTGCGTAACAAACATCACCGTTGGGCAGACAGGAATGTCTGCCCCACGATTAATCTCTCTCGCGAACAAGGAGGTTCACAATGAGAGTTTCGACCCAAGCAGTATTGCTCTGCGCGCTCGTTAGCGCCTGCGCGCTCGTTCAGTCCGCATCAGCGGAAGGCCCGACAGGCGTGCGTGTCGCCACGGCGGCGCCTGCCGCCCCGGCGGCGCCCGCCGTTACACCCGCGCCGAAGTTTACGTTCCTTCTCTTTTGGAAAGAGAACAATCCCACCACACAAGCGATGCACGAAACGCTCAAGCGCGCGGTCGACGCCCGCTCCGAGCGGGCCGAGTGGGTTTCCGTCAACATCAACGACGGCTCGCAGCGCCCGCTGGTCGATCGTTACCGCGTCGAGCGGGCACCGATGCCGATGGTGATTTGCGTTGCACCAAACGGCGCGGTCACGGGCGGTTTCCCGCGCCAGATCAACGACGCGGTCATCGAAAAGGCGCTCATCACGCCCGGAATGACCGAGGCCACGAAGGGTCTTCAGGACAAAAAAATCGTCGTCATCCACGCCAAGCGCGATCCAAACCTGGCTCTACCAGCCGGTGCGGCCGGCTTCGTGGCCGATCCGTCGTTCAAAGACCGCACGACCGTCATCAGCGTCGGTCTGGACGACCCGGCCGAAGCCCGTTTCGTACGTGAGATGGAATTCAAGCCACAAGAAATGTCCGATTCGATGATCGTCGTACTGGCCCCGCCGGGAGTGCTCGTCGGCAAGTACCAGGGCACCGTGGCGATGGAACAAATCGCGACCGACCTGCACGCCGCCGGCAAGTGCTGCGACGATCCCAACTGCAAACACAACAAGAAGGGGCAATAGCCATGACGGCGAACAAACTGATTTGGAAAGAGCTGTGCCAACGCCCCACGGCGATGGCCACGTGCCTGCTGGCGATCGTCCTCGGCGTCACCGCGCTCGTCGCGATCCGCAGCGTCACAATCTACTCCGAGAAGACCGTGGCTCAGCAGATGTCTGAATTGGGCGCCAATATTCTTCTCCTGCCGAAAGACGCGAACTTGCAAAGCTACTACGCGGCCGACGCCAACGGCGGCACGATTCCCGAAGAGTACGGCACGCAACTACTGCTGGCCGACCTCGCGGGCGTCGAGCACATCGCCCCGAAGCTGAGCATGCAAACCGAGTGCAACGGCCAGAAGATCACGCTCACCGGCATCCTGCCGCAAAGCGAGTTCGATGCCCAGGCCGAATGGAAGGGCATCCAGGCCTTCAACAAGTCGTGCGACAGTTGCAGCAAACGTGTCATGCTCGACGAAGGCAACCACACCGCTGCCGAAGGGCTCGCCAAGTCGCGCTTCGTCAGCGAGATTGCCAAAGACGAAGTAATCCTCGGCGCCGACGCGGCTCAATCGCTTGGCGCGAAAGCCGGCGGCAAGCTTACTGTACTCGGCAAATCGTTCCGCATCGGCGGCATCATGCCGGCCACGGGCACGCTGGATGATGGCCGCGTGTTCGCCCACCTCCATACCGTGCAGCCGCTGGCCAAGGCAGGCGAAAACGTCAACGTCATCGAGATCATGGCCTGCTGCGAAGACGCCGCCGGCGGCCTCGTGGCAAAGCTGCGCGAGTGCTTCCCCGATGCCAAGGTGTTGACGATTACCCAAGTCGTCGACACCCAGGTCGCCGTCAACCGCCTCATGACCCGGCTATCGTACATGTTCTTTGCGATCCTCCTCGTGGTCGGCATCGCCAGCATTGCCGGAACAATGTTCGCCAACGTCTCCGAGCGTCGCCGAGAGATCGGTACCCTAATGGCTCTCGGTGCAACGCCCGCCTTGGTCACGCGCCTGTTCCTCGGCAAGGCTTTGCTCATCGGCCTCTGCGGCGGCGCTCTGGGTTACGCCATCGGCACGCTGCTCGCCGTTTTTCTCGGCCCGAACTGGGCGGGCGTTGCCGTCTGGCCGGTGCCATCGCTCGCCGGCGTCTCGCTCGTATTGGCCGCAGCCGTCGCGCTCGTGTCGAGCTATTTGCCAGCCCGCCGTGCGGCCCACATCGATCCTTGTCTCTGTTTTCGTGAGGTCTAAATCATGTTCCGATTGCAAGAAGCAACCAAGCGCTACGGCCAACCTGGGCGAGAAGTCGTCGCCCTCGCTCCGACCACCTTGGAAATCTCCCGCGGCGAGTTCGTCGCCGTCGTCGGCGCG
>CAZJWY010000019.1:14994-41959 GCA_964549545.1 uncultured Planctomycetaceae bacterium
CATGCCCTTGAAGGGCGTCAGCGTGGAGCTGGCGCCCGGCGAGCTCACGTTGCTCATGGGGCCCTCCGGCAGCGGCAAGACCACGCTCCTCTCGATGCTCGGCGGCATGCTCGCCCCCACGAGTGGCAAGGTCTGGCTTGGCCGCGAGTCGCTCTACGACGGCAGCGTGACCGACCGCGCCCACGTGCGGCAGCACAAACTCGGCTTCGTCTTCCAGACGTTCAATCTGATCCCGTATCTCTCGGCGCTAGAAAACGTCCAGGTTCCGCTGATGCTCCGCGGCGCCACGTCGGAAGCCGATCAGCAGCGCGTCGTTGAGCTATTGGAAAAAGTCGGCCTCCAAGCCCGCATGCACCACAAGCCGAGCGAGCTAAGCATCGGCCAACAACAACGCGTGGCCCTCGCCCGCACGCTGGCCAACGACCCGGCCGCTATCCTCGCCGACGAGCCGACCGGCAACCTTGATCCCGAAACGCGCGAACAGGTGCTCACGTTCCTGGAGCAGTTGCAGCACGAAGGCCGCACCGTCATCATGGTCACCCACGACCCCGCCGTCGCCTCGCGCGCCACTCGCGTGATCAAGCTCCGCGACGGCGCGGTCATCTCCGATACACCAACCATCCGAGCCCATGTTGCATAACGTTGATTGAATGTAGTCGCGGGGGTGCCATGCCCACGGCTTTGCGTGGGCATGGCGGATTACCAAAGCATGGCCACTCCGAGCAGTGGCCATGGCACCCGAAGGTTCATTGGTTGCGCAATTATCATTAGTTTCCAAACTACTCCGAATCACCGCAATCCGTACGTAGACACAACCGCAACGGCCGTACACAATTCAAGTGTCGCCCGTTGTCGTTCGTTTCATCGGTTGTTGATTGATTCATGTCGCGTTTGGCCACCCCTCGTACTCTCCTCATCGCCGTGGCCGCCTGCGCGTCTCTCGCCGCTGGCACGCTCGCCTGGGACTGGTATCGCGTCGTTCCGCCAAATGTCGTGGCGGGTGCCCAGTACGTCGGCCGCGAAACCTGCATCAAGTGCCATCAGCAGCAATACGACCTGTGGCGCGGCTCCGACCACGATCGAGCGATGGACTACGCCACCGAGAAAACCGTCCTCGGCGATTTCAACGACGCCAAGTTCGAGTACCAGGGTGTTACCACTCGGTTCTTCCGCCGCGATGGCAAGTACATGGTCAACACCGAGGGCCCAGACGGCAAGCACCATGACTACGAAGTGAAGTACACCTTCGGCGTCCGCCCGCTGCAGCAGTACATGGTCGAGTTCCCCGATGGTCGCGTGCAGGTGCTGCGCGAATCGTGGGATGTCAACAAAAAGCAATGGTTCTACGTCACGCCGCCCGATGTGACCAACGAGCGCATCCTGCCCGGCGACCCGCTCCACTGGACCGGCATCGCCCAGAACTGGAACACCACCTGCGCCGACTGCCACTCGACGAACGTCCACAAAAACTACGACCCCAAAACGAATACCTACAAAACCAACTGGCATGAAATCAACGTTAGTTGCGAAGAGTGCCACGGCCCCGGCAGCGTTCACGTAGATTTGGCCAACCGCTGGTCCCCGTTCTGGGACCGCAAAATCGGCTACGGCCTCCCCGCGCTCAAAGATAAAAACCAGAGCGTCCAACTCGAAACCTGCGCCAAATGCCACGCCCGCCGCTACCAGGTCCACGAAGACTTCCGCCCCGGCCAGCCTTTCATGAACCACTACGAGCCGGTTCTGCTGGCCCAGTCGCTTTACGAACCAGACGGCCAAATCCTCGACGAAGTCTACGAGTACGACTCGTTCCTCCAAAGCAAGATGCATGCCAACCACGTGCAATGCACCGATTGCCACAACCCCCACTCGCTCAAGCTGAAGTTCGAAGGCAACGCCCTCTGCACCCAGTGCCACATCCCCCATAATCCTGCCAAGTTCGACACGCCCGCCCACCATCATCACGAGCCCGGCACGCCCGGCGCGATGTGCATCAATTGCCACATGGACTCGCGCACCTACATGGTGATCGACGAACGCCGCGACCATAGCTTCCGCATCCCGCGGCCAGACCTCTCGGTCGAGCTCGGCACGCCAAACGCCTGCAACAAGTGCCACACCAAGCCGAGCGAAGGGCCGCAGTGGGCCGCCGATGCGATCAAGAAGTGGACCGGCGACAAACCCAAGCGCGAGCCCCACTGGGGCCCCGCCTTCCAAGCCGGTCGCGAGGGCAAGCCCGAAGGCGAAAAGCTGTTGCTCGATCTGCTCGCCCGCAGCACCACGCCGCCGATCGTCCGCGCGACCGCCATCGATCTACTCGCCAACTATCCCTCCAACGCCAGCATCGCCGCGCGCCGCGCCGCGCTGCACGACCGCGACCCGCTCATCCGCCTCACGGCCGTGCAGGTCATCCCCAGCGACAATCCGCAAACGTTGCTGCTCGATCTAGTGGACGCCGTCGACGATCCGATTCGCGGCGTCCGCATCGCCGCCGCCACGCGCCTGGCTCAATTACCCCTCGACAAACTCACCGACAGTCAGCGCAAAGCGTTCGAGCGAGCGATGATCGAGTTCCGCCAGAGCCAAGAGCTATCGCTCGACCACGCCGGCGCGCACCTCGTCCTCGCCTCCCTCGCTCGCCAACATGGCCGCATCGAAGAGGCGATCCAACACCTGGTCGACGCCGTCAAACTAGAGCCCTACCTGGCCGGTTCCCGCGCCGAGCTGGCCTCGCTCATGCAAGAACACGGCGGCGAAGCAGCCGAGATCAAACGCCTCCGCACCGAAGAAGCCGACCTCGTCGAGCGCGACTCCAAGCTAGCCCCAGACAACGCCGACATCTTCTACCGCCTCGGCCTACTCCGCTACACGCTCGGCGATTACGACAAAGCCGAAGCCGCCTTCAAAACCGCCTGCGAAAAGTCCCCCAGAAACTACGACTACCTCATGGCCCTCGCGCTACTTCAAGAAAAGCGTTACATGGAAACCGGCGACGAAAAACAATTCAACGCCACCGTCGAGTCCATCAAGACCATGCACGAGCTCAGCCGCAACGACCCGCGAGCAAAACAAATCCTGGAACGACTGCTCGCCACGTGGCACAAAAGGAATCCAGATGCGAACCCGGGTGCGAAACCAAATGAGAGCGAGAAGAAGTGACGCAGTGCCCGTCGATTGTAACGACCAAAAACTTAAAGTTACTTGAAGCAAAAACCGGAAACCTTAACCGGACAGTACTGAATTTGCTTTCGAAATTCTCAGCGGCAGGCATAATTGGTTGAGGAGACACGATGAAATTGATTTTCCCGGCATATCAAACGAGGCGGGTCGTGGCGTTTCGGAGCGTCGGCGCAGCCATCGTCATCAGCAGGTTCATTGCTTGTATGCTTGTCACCGCCGGTTTGTCAGTAGCGCCCGCTGACATCAAAGCGGCGGCCCAAGAACAAAAGGATGCCACACACACCGTTAGATCAACCGAACAGCAACTGCAAGTACTCTACCAAAAGGTGAGTCCTGCCGTGGTTAGATTCGCCTCAGATGAAAACGGCAAGCACTCGCTTTCACCCAGTGGCGTCATTATTTCTCCGGAGGGGCACATTGCGACTATCGCGCAAACACAAATCTTCAATGACCACACCGCAGTCTTCTGCTTCCTTACTGATGGTCGGCACGCCAAATGCGAACCGCTCGGGTGGTCAGCGCAATGGAACGTAGGACTATTGAAAATCCGCGATCCGGGCAATTGGCCACATGTCCCACTGAACGATAAACCCATCCGCGCCGGGCAGTTCTGCGCGGCGCTGGACTACGAGTATGACTCGCAGACGCAGTCGCAAAAGCGCTCTCTGGATTTGCGCGTCGGGAGCATCACGAGCTGTGCGCCTCAGATCTGGTTGACCGCCTCTTGCCGCGTCGATGAATGGCCGCCACTGTTTTCCCTTGACGGGGAGCTAATTGGTATCACCTCGCGCCAGGATGTGGACTACGACATTCATGCCACGCGTGCTGAACTGTTGCAAAAACATTGGGCGCTTTTGACCGCAGGAAAGAACCTGGACCGTGAGATTGTGGCCACTGACTCAAAGAGTGCGGATTCAAAAACGGCATCGACGCGTCCACAGGAAAATGATCCGGCAAGCGACGAAGTGAAGGCCGCCATTGCGAAAGCGACCGCCGCCACAGTTCGCCTTCGCCTTCCGCAGAGAACCGATGGGACAGGTCGTTGGAGCGGTGTCATTGTCAGCCCCGACGGCTATATCGCCACGATCGCCCACCATTTGGCTATGCCGGGTGAAGCTGTTTCCGTTGAACTCGCCGATGGGCGCAATGCGGCCGGCAAAATCCTCGGTGTTGACCGCGTTGCTGACACAGGACTGGTCAAGATCGTTGACCAAGGTGATTGGCCGCACGTGGAAATGGGGGCTTCAGTTTCAATGACTCCTGGTGCGCCATGCTGGTGCATCGGATTTCCGGCGAGCCGAAAAAAACGCACTCCTCTGGTTCGCCAATCGAACATTGTCGAAGCGGCGGCTGAACCATCCGCGCGCTCATTCCATCTCCTCTACACTTCGAAGGATATCCGATTATTTGGCGGTGACTCGGGCGGGGGTGCCTTCGACGCTCAAGGCCGCTTGATAGGAAATTTCGAAGGTCAGGGCGAAAACAAAGTGGCCAGGTATCACCGCATCGAAATACTTCGGGGGCAGTGGGATTTCCTCTCGGCCGGGCAACCGGTCGAAGAATTGTCTGGACAGCCTCTGGGCGAAATTAGCGAAGCGTTTAAACAAATCGGAAGCCGCAATCTAAGCGCCGTCGTCGAAGTGTTTGAAGATAGAAAACCATGTGCGCTCGGCACTATTGTCGCGTCGGACGGGAAGATCGTAACTAAGGCAAGCGAGTTGTATGGGGCGATTTCTGTCCGATTATTCGATGGTCGAAGTTTTCCCGCGACGATTCAAAAACGCGCACGCGATCACGACCTGGCACTCCTTGTGATCGCGGCTCGGGACCTGCCGGTTCTCGCCTGGGCGAACGATGAGCCAGCGAACCCGGGAAAAATGGTTGCTGCCCTGGTTCCAGGCGAGGCGCCGCACGTCGGTGTGGTTTCATACATGACCCGTGCGATACCCGGCCGCCCCGGGGCTGGTCTTGTTGAGTTGGCTCAAACGAAGCGTGGTGTGGAAGTCGTGGACGACTCCTCGGCACGTGAACTCGGAATGCTAATTCGTAAAGGCGATCTCATTCGGCGCATCGAAGGGCATGAGATACCTGACCTGAATACCGCTGTTAGCGTTGGCGGCGATAGAACTCATCCCGGAACACTGGATATTTATCCGGGTGATCCAATGACGGTGACCGTGGAACGTAACAACGCGACGGTGGAGCTGCGATTTCCTCGGCCTCCAATATACTATTGGACGCCCTCGCGAAACGAGAACCATCGCTACATGGGCTTTCCCGAAGTCTTTGACGTCGACGCTCCCTTGAAAGCGAAACAGTGTGGTGGACCCGTGCTTGACATTGACGGACGATCGCTCGGCGTTACGATCGCCGTCCGCGGTGATGGTTGGCGCCCCACGCATACTCACGTGATTCCCGCCGCGGTGGTGAAAAGATTCATACCTGATTAGAGATGCGCGGCCGGTGCGCGTTGACGTAGATTAGCGCTAATTAGCGTCCTTTTACCTTCTCCGTGCCTTCCGTGTCTCCGTGGTAAAATTCTTTGTCATGAGACGAAAGGCGTCAGAATCGACTACCGAGCCTCCCCAGTTAGCCGCCAAATCTTGACCGTCCCTTTAGGAAAACGAGCGACCAAGTCAAGCTCGCCCCCCAATGCCTCAACGATTTTTTGCAGCGTCGATATCTGCATATCCGACTGCTTTTCAAGCTTCGCCAGACTGGGCTGCCTGATGCCGATGATCTCCGCCAACTCCCGCTGGCTTTTCCCAGCCAACTGGCGCAGCTCGCCCACCGGCAGCTCCGCCAGCAACTCCTTGGTCCGAGTAGTTGCCCGCTCCCGCGTGCGCTTGGTCGTCGTCCGCTTCACCAACTCGTCGAATGACTTCGCCATCTTACTTGCCCTTTCTCTTTGCCTTGATCACCGGGCGCCACTCAACGCCGTTAACCCTTGTTCGATGCAACAGCCACAAGAAACACGAAAAGACACGAAGATCTTGGTGCCCTTTCGTGCTTTTCGTGGCTACTCCATCTGGTTGCGTGCCTGTAGTCATTCTTCGAAAAGCTCACGTAGAGGCGCAGATAACGCGGAGCAATATTTGAAAACTAATCCGCGCTGATCCCTTCTAGCAATGGGAAGCCAATTCGCATACTTGATGAGTGAAGGTAGCGTTGATCAACGGTCTACTTCCCCGTCTTCTCCATGTCCTCTGCGCCTCTGTAGTGAATGCCTTTCCCAAAGCAATTCGAATAACCACAGAGACACAGAGTTCACGGAGAAGAACAAAAGCAGAGAAGAAAATTGGTCATTGCAAATTTGCCATTGGAAATTGGCCAATTTCAAAAATAGCCAATGACAAATTACCAATGATCAACGACAAATCGCAACCTCTCTCCGCGCCCTCAGCGCCTCTGCGTGAGCTCTTCCAACCTCCCAAAAAATCCCAACGTGGCCAAAATTGGGTTATTGAACACAAGTTCACTATATGCTAACTTCGGTGGCGTAAAACTGTAAATGCGACTGGTTCACTCCTTGTAGGGAGCAACCGCCTGGCTAACCCTTCGAAAGCTTAACGCCGTGCCGTCCACTCTCAACGATCAATTCGTCCACGCTCCCGCTGCGCGCCTTCTCCAGCTCGCACCCTCGTACTTTCCGCGGAATTGCCAGGGTGCCAGGGTGCCATGCCCACGGCTTTGCGTGGGCATGCTGAAACATTGCCCAAGCATGGCCACTCTGAGCAGTGGCCATGGCACCCGAAGGCTCATTCGCTACGCAGATATCAATAGATGGTCCCCGCCGGTTCCCGCTAGTGCTGCCAAGGCTAGCGTCCACTTTGCGGCCTGGAGGCCGGCGAGTGAACACCCTTTCGTGCCAGCGTCGATAAGCGCTTTAGACCACTGCGCGCCCAAGGATGGTGCCCGCGGCTGGTTCCTGCCGATCGATGATCCCGCCACTGCCAACCGGAAAGGATTCCGGATGCTCACCGAAGCCATTGCCCTCTTGCGTAAGTGTTGCCGCTCGCTGTTCGCCTACAGCGCGCCCGAGCAGCTTGCGCTTGGGCTTACCATCGGGATGGTCATTGGGCTCCTGCCCAAAGGCAATCTCATTGTCCTCTCGCTTTGCTTGCTGCTGTTCTCCGTGCGCTGCAACAAGGCAATCGGTTTCGTGACCGCAATCGCATTTTCGTTCGCTGGGCATTGGGCCGATTCATTTGCCCATCGGTTGGGAAGCATCGCCCTCGATCTGGAGCGATTGCAGGCAACCTACGCATCAATGTTCAACCTACCACTGGGCCCTTGGATCGGCTTCGATAACACGGTCGTGACCGGCTCGCTGCTATTGGGCTTATACCTGGCCTATCCCGTTTATTGGATCTCGAAGTTACTCTTTGCTGCAATTCGGCCAGCGCCGACGGAGGCTACGCCATGAAGAAGTGGCTCTGTTGGCAATTCGTGCTACCACGCGCTGCTGCTGTCGTTGTGACGATACTGGCCGCGCAGTATGTGCTCGGCATCGTCGCCCGCTCGATCGCCATCCAGTCGGGCGAAGCGTTGACCGGTGGCCAGATCGAGATTGACCACGCTCGCGTCTCGCTCGGCGCCAAAAAAGTGGTGCTGAGTGGCGTACGGATAGCGGCCGACGCGCAGCAATCGAAAAACGTCTTGGAAGCCGATCGATGCGAACTGACGTTCTCCGCCGACCGCGCGCTACACAAACAGGCCGTCATCGAAAGTGGCCGAGTGAGCGGGCTGCGATTCAACGGTTTTGACATGACCGCAAGCGATGCCACCAAACCGGCGAACGATCCCGCCCCCGCAGGCTGGTTCAAGCCAGATGCCGATCTAGCCGCCCAAAAATGGCTCGAACGATTGAATGGCCAATTCTCGCTCGATGCAGTGAAGGACTTCGCTTCGGTTACGCACGCCGAAACGTTTTGTGCTAATTGGTCGAAGCAATCGGCCGACCTGGAGTCACGTCTGCAAGACCTGGACTCTCGCGCGAAGTATTTGCAGCAATCAATCGAGACGGCCGAAGCCAACCCATTGCGCAACGACAAGACGCTCGAAGAACTGCGAAAGAAAATGGATGGCGTACAGCAGGAATTCGCCGCCTTGCAGGCCGAGATCGACAAACTGCCCGATGTGCTGGAGACAGGCCGCCGCGCGATCGTGGCCGCTCGGCGGCAAGATGACGAAGCGGCCGGCAATCGATTGCAAGTGGATGCCATCGAGGCGAACTCCCTCTCGGCGTACCTGCTACAAGAGGAGGCCGCTCGTCAATTGAACGAGTTCGTAAGCTGGATACGTTGGATGCGCGAGATCGCACCGGCAGAAACGAAAACAGTCGGTGCCACCCGTGGCGAAAATATTCTTTTCGCCGGATGCCCGCAAAAACCAGGATGGTTGATTAGGTCATTAGAACTGGACGGATCGATCCGCCTCGTGGGCCAACCAATCGAACTACGTGGAGTCCTGATGGACGTGGCCTCAGCTCCCCGACTCCACAACTCGCCGATTCGATTGCACCTCGTTGGCAGCGGAGCCTGTCCGCTGGAAGTGCAGGCCACGATCGATCGCACCCGGCAAACCCCGCGCGACGAATTGATCGTCGATTGCCAGGGCGTCTTGCTGCGCGGTGTGACGCTCGGCAACACAGACCAACTTGGAATATCGTTGGCCCCGTCGGTCGGCGCCCTTTCGGTAAGTCTGGCTGTCGACGGCGACAAACTAAATGGCGAGGTTCAAATCGTGCAACAGAGGGTACAGATGACGCCGGTCTATCAAGGAGCCGAAGGCGAAGCCCTCTCCACGGCCATGAGCGACACGCTCGGCAGTGTAAGTTCGATAGCGACACGTGTGTCGCTCGGAGGAACCATTGACCAGCCAACATGCACACTCTGGTCGAACTTGGGAACCGCCGTGGCCGAGTCGGTCCAACGAGCCGTACGACGCACCGGCGATCAGCATGCGAAGGCGCTCCTGGCCGAGGCCGGCCGACGCGTCGACGAGCGATTGGCCAATGTCGATCGCCAGTTGGCCGAGCGGCAAGCCGAGTTTGCGAGCAAGACCACGGTAATATTGGCCCGCCTGCAAAAGGTCGCCGCCAACGAGCCGCCGCGATACCGAATTTCATCGGAGAAAGGCGGCCGACGGCTGCCGGATAACTCGTTGTTCCGCTAGACTTTGTGAAGCTGCTTTGTCTGTCGCATCGCTTGCGCGAGCGGTCTCTTTCTGCTTCATGAGGTTTTTGCATGCCGAAGTTGGGTGTGATTTTCGATATGGATGGTGTGTTGGTCGATTCGTACCAGCCCCATTTTGAGAGTTGGGTACTGATGTATAAGGAGCTGGGCATAACGTACACAGAGGCTGAGTTTGCCGCCGACTTCGGTCGAACCAGCCGCGACATCCTCTGCCGCCGATTCGGCGAAGATTATCCGCTAGAGAAGATTCGTGCGTTCGACGAACGAAAAGAAGCCCTCTACCGCGATGTGTTGCAAACAAGCTTTCCTGCCATGGACGGGGCGGTAGCTCTGATTGAATCGTTGGTGGCCGATGGATTTTCGATCGCGGTCGGTTCTTCGGGGCCGCCAGAGAATATCGCGCTCTGCTTAGAGAAGCTGGAGTGCCGCGATAAATTTGCAGCGGTCGTGACCGGCGCCGACGTCTCACGCGGCAAGCCAGATCCACAGGTGTTCCAATTGGCTGCGAGTCGAATGGGAGTGTTACCGGAGTCGTGCGCAGTTGTTGAAGATGCCATCCATGGCGTCGAAGCAGCCAACCGCGCGAGTATGATTAGCATCGGTATGACGGGCACAGTCGATCGCTCGACACTGGGGGCTGCAACGCTGGTCGTCGATAGCCTGCGGGAGCTATCGCCAGGTCTGATTCGTGACCTGATTTCGAGCCGGCAGACATAGCCAAACCTTAGGAGCTGCCCGCAAGCATCGCCCAGATTGGGCGTCTTGCCTTGCCATAACCTGTTGGTAATTGGTTGGTTGCAATTGCCCTGCCCGGTGGGGGGCCGGTTTCGTGGGGTCTGCTACCGCTAATTACCATTTTCGTCAAGATTCGTTAGACGTTTTTCGAGGCATTCGATATACTTAGCCCTCGTGTGTTCTTTTCCCGATGCGTTGGTGGCTTTGTAGGACGCCAAAACAGTCGCGGAAGTTGGGTGCAGCCGCTTTCGGAAGTGCTGGTCTTGAAGTCACCAGCCACAGGTGAAGCCGGCTCTGAGTTTTGGAGTTGCGCACGATGAAGCTGTATGTTGGCAACCTTTCCTTCTCGACGACCGAGGAAACGTTGCAGGCAGAGTTTGGGGCCCATGGGCAGGTTGAAGAGGTCGCTGTAATCACGGACCGCGACACGGGTCGGCCACGCGGATTCGCTTTCGTTTCGATGAGCAACGACAACGAGGCGCGAGCTGCGATCGAAGCTCTCAACGGCGCCGATGTCGACGGCCGCACGATTACCGTTAACGAAGCCCGTCCCAAGAGCAATGGCGGCGGCGGTGGCGGTGGTGGCCGCGGCGGCTATCGAGGTGGCGGCGGTGGCGGTGGCGGCGGCTACCGAGGAGGAGGTGGCGGCGGCGGTGGCGGCAAGCGCTGGTAATCCCAGTGCTTCCTTTATCCGCTATCGTCAAAGGCGCTTCGGTTGCCGAGTACGATAAACAATCGAATGAGCCCGCTGATGTACAAAACACACAGCGGGTTTTTTCGTGAACCAGCTTTGCCTGGTTTACGTAACACTTGCTCGCCATAGGACGGCAGGCTACGCTGCGGTTATGGACAAACAGCGGCTATTGCAGACATTGGCAGAGTTACGTGCGGAGATCGCACAAACGGAGAGCGTTGATCCTGAGACGGCCGAATTGCTCGATTCGGCCGTGCAGGATCTGAAAGGTGAACTCGACAAGCTGGGCGTCAAACCAGCCGAGGAGGCTTCGCCGGCGACCTCGGGACTCAAGGATGTATTGCTCAAATTCGAGTCGGAGCATCCGCAACTGTCGGAAGCGGTCGGTAAGGTAGCCGATGCGCTGGCGGCGTTAGGTATCTAGCGTACTTTTCACAGCGATCCGTCTTTTCTCGATATAGTTTTTCGATGACTACGAGTTTCGGCCACCGAGTGTTGCCTTGTTTGCTGGTCAGCGACATGCGCCGCTCTCTTCAGTTCTATTTGGAAGTGCTCGGCTTTACGCAAACCGGCTACTATCCGATCGAGAGCGATCCGGTTCGGACCGAAGTGCGGCGCGATGACGTGGCGTTGGTGCTGATTTCGGAATCGGCTCGCGGCATTGCCGAGACACCGGCATTCACCGGGGCCTTTTACATTTTTCCCGATAGCATCGATCGCTTGGTGGAGATGTTGCAAGATCGCGTTCCGTTTGCCTGGGGACCGGAGAACACCGACTTCGGTATGCGCGAGTTCGCGATTCGCGATCCGGATGGATATACGTTGGTGTTCGCGGAGCGGGCGAGAGCATGAGAGGATTACGTAGCCACAAAAAGCACGAAAAGTCGCAAAAATGGTAACGGACTTCGCAAGAATTCGGCTTCTATGAATGCGTTTGGACTCTGGCGAGCTCGGCTACAAGGCTTTAGGTAAAGGCTCGCTTGCTGGCGGTTGGGCCGCGGGCGGCAATGGCGGCGTTGATCGTGGCGAGTTGATCTGGGGTTAGTTGCCAGCCCATGGCGCCGGCGGTTTCCTCGATTTGGGCAGGACGCTTGGCGCCGCAGAGGGCGGAGGTAATGCCGGGTTGGTTGATCGTCCAATTCACCACGAGCTCGGCGACCGTGTGGTGGGCCGATTCGGCGACCGCTCGCAACTGATCGATGAAGTCCTGATTTTTCTGAAGCTCGTCTCCCTGATACATCGGATAGTTGCGGCGACTGTCTCGCTCGTCGAGTGTTTTTTCACGAGCAAGCTTGCCGGCGAGCAAGCCCTTCATGAGCGGCCAGTAGATCATGACCGCGACATTGTGTTTTTGGCACCAGGGAATGGTCTGCTGCTCTATGCCGCGCTGTAGCATATTGTAAGGCAACTGCGTGGCGGTGATGGGGCAGATGGCGTTGAACTCCTCCATTTGCTCGACGGTTAGATTGGAGACGCCGACCGAGCGAGCTTTTCCCTGTTCCATCATTTTGCGCAGCGCCGCGGCGGAATCCGCCAGCGGTGTTTTTTCATCGTAGGCGTGAAGGTACATCAACTCGACGTGATCGGTGCCCAGGCGGCGGAGCGATTCTTCGCACTCCAATTGCAATCGTTCCGGGCGATTGTCGGTGACCATTGCGCCGTTTTCGTAATGGATGCCGCATTTAGTGGCGATGACCATTTCATCGCGGCGGCTTGGGCTCGCTAGCGCGCGGCGGATGAGATTCTCACTTTCGCCGTTGGGGCCGTAGACGTGGGCCGTATCGAGGTGGTTGATGCCGACGTCGAAGCACTTCTGAATGGTGGCAATGCTATCAGCGTCGTTCACTCCGAGCGTCGTGACGCCAGCAATTGGCCAGCAACCGAGGGCGACAGGTGAAACTTCAAATGGTGAGCGACCCAACGGACGGCGCGACTGTTGCGTTGATAGCATGACCAGAGCTCCTACCAAACATTTTAGATTAATCGAGGCGTGCGTGGCGTCGTTATGGCTTGCCACGGTTAGCTGTTTTTCTCAATGCGTTCATTTCATGGTTTGTGCCGCGGTTTAGCCGCGCAATCGGTTCAATTGGCCTCAATGCCGGCTCTGAATAGCCGATGGACAGATTATACGCCCCCAATAGGGTTATCTATTCTTGTGCCGTTGACTAGACGGCAGAGTTGGAAATTGCGGCTATGGATATATCTTGCGTCTATTCGCAGCTTCTTCGCAACGTGTTGATTGCCAGCGTCGGCGTGGTGGCGACGATTGAGCTTTCCGTCCCATGTAAGGGTAAGGACCCTAATGCCGTCATCACGGACGCCGGCACACCTGTTGAGTCGACAATGAAGCGAGAAGCCTGGCAGCAGTTGCAACCTAGAGAGCCGCGCTTCTTTCCTCCACCCGCGACTCTTGGCAGCAGCCGTTTTGAGAGGATGAACTTGGAGGTTCTGGTACCCGGGACTCCTTGGGAGCGTGTTGACACGGGGGGCAAATCCCCCAATTTGTGCGTGTGCATGGCACGGTTGAACCCAAACATGCTCTTGATGCTTGCCGCCGAGTCGGTTGGTGTGGAGTTGAATCCGGAGCCGCAACTATTGGCCAAATTGTCGAAGGCGAGGCTGTTGAAATTGTCGCCTCAAGCGGTGTTTGCCAACGAAAAGGAAGAGACTGTTGCCGGGGTTCGTGGGCGGTCATTTGAGGCTTCGATGATTTCGGTGGATGGCCCTAAGTATTGGCTGGTGTGGGTGGGATCGCGCAATGGCTATTGCTACGAACTGGCAGTCGTAGGCAACCCGTATAATGCCCAAGAAGTTAATGAAACCAGGCGTGATTTCTGTCGCGGATTACGTCAAATTGATCCCCAACGCGTTGCTCACACAGCACCAAGCGAGATCTTCACGAAATACAAATCGAAGGCTTTTGGTTACGACATCGATCTGACGGGGGCGGGATGGGTCAAGATGCGTATGGCGGCGTCACAAATACCGGCGGCGGAGATTTGCCTGGAATCGCAGAATGGCACGGGGTTGATTGTGCTGGCGGTGCCCATGCCAAACCGCGTTCCTGATATGGACATCCTGGCCAAAACGGTGGTCGGAGCCGATGTGGAGAGCGGCGGCACGGAGATCGTGCGGAGCACACCGTATCAATTTGGAGATCTGCAATGCCGCGAGATTGAAACGAGCCGAATGTTCGACGGCAAGAAAGTGGAGGGGCGGATGCGGCTCATCGCCGACGAACGTTGTGCCTATGCAGTCTTTGGCTGGTCTCTGTCGGAATATAAAGGCGAAGCCAAGCGGGTGCGGAAGGCGATCGACGAGTTCGGCGTGCGTCCCCACATGACGATCAACACGGCGAATTTGACGCCATCGCAACGAGCGTGCTGCGCAAACTTGCTGAACGCGATTGGATTTGGCTATTACAAAAACGGCGACCTTGTTGGCTCTCTCGACTTTTTCGAGAGCTCGATCAAGTTTTCGCCCACCGACGAGACTTGCGTTTGCAATTATCTGGAAGTGCTGGCCAAGCTCGATCGTAATGACGAGGCATTGCGCTTTCTGGATAAACATAAGTCGACTTATGGCAATAACGTTCGGCTTCGAGTGTTGAAGGCTCGGATGCTAGCTAAAAAAGGCGATGTGTCCGGATCGCGAAGAGCCTATGGAGAATTGATCGACGACGGTTATGTGGATGACGGCTTGGTTACGGCCTATGTTGATGTGGCGATTGCCAGCAAGGCGTATGACGAAGCGATCGTGCGGGTTGCCAAGGTGATAGAAAAGCGGCCGGCGATTCAAGTTCTTCGTTTGCATGCGGGGTTATACACGCTGAAGGGAGACCACGACCAAGCGATCAAAATGTTCGAGAAATTGCGAGCGGAACACCCCGATGACATTGGGGTCGCCGTCGATTTGGCCGCGGCCTACGAACAAGCCGAACAATTCGATGCGGCTATCGAGTTGACGCAAAAGCTAATCGAATCTGGCCATCAAGACGAACCCCTGCTGTTGGCGCATGGCCGAGTGCTTACCCAGCAAGGCCGCATGGTGGAAGCGAAACGCGTCATCGAACGGGCGCGCGATTTGTATCCGAGCAGTGAGCGAATCAGTGAGGCCTTGAAGATCGTTTCGAGCCATCTTGGCGAAGGGGAGAACTCGTGCCTTAAGAAGTCGATCGATCCTGTCGCTACGCCAACGGCGGTCCGGAAGGCGATTGATCAAGCGGATCAGAAAGCGGCCACGATGGCACAGGGCGCCGATGCCGAGGAACTGCTGAGTGTGGTCGGAGTGAACTATCGACAGGGCCAGCCGATTCGTACGACAACAACGCAGCGCATCAAGGTTTATACAGCCGGTGGCGTTGCGCGGTATGGGATGCTGACCTACAAGCTGAACCCGGTGGCAGAACGGCTGTATGTGAATCGACTGGTCGTGACGGATGAAAACGGAAAGCGAGTTGCCGAGGGGGCTGTCGACAGCTACTTCGTCAGCGACGATGCATCTGGCCAAGCGTCCAATTCTCGGACAGCGAGGATTCCAGTACCAGGGCTGAAACCGGGGTACACGCTGGAGGCGATCGTCACGCGCGAGTCATTGGCCATAGCCAAAGAGTTGCCATTCCAGGAAGTTTCATTGTCGTGCGAATCGCCGGCGCGCGTGAGCGCGTATTTTTTGACTGGCGATACCAAAGAGTTGAAGTGCAAGGCGACGGCAGGAGTTCAAGTGGTGACGTCGACTGGTCTATTCTACGCGGTTGAGAGCGATGTCGCACCGATTCGATACGAACCGCAGCAGCCGTCTGTCGAGACCTTTGCCCCGGTCGTATGGGTCGCGGCGACCAAAACCACCTGGGCGGATGAGGGATGCAGCTATTTGAAGCTGATTGAAGACAAGCTGGTGCTGGACGACGCTACCAAGAGGCTGGCGGGTGAGCTCACTCGTGATTGCAAAACGAAGCGAGAGAAGTTGGCTGCCATTGCTCAGCATGTACAGCAAGGTTACACCTATCACGCGATTGAATTTGGCCAGCGAGCGATGATTCCGAACTCGGCCGCCAAGACCGTGGCTCTTAAGTATGGAGATTGTAAAGACCACGCGTTGTTGACGCAGCAGCTACTAACGGCTGTTGATATCACGGCCTATCTGGCTGTAGTGCGGTCGTCTGGCGATATTGTGGCAGATATGCCTTCGCTCGATCAATTTGATCACGCGGTTGTCTTTGTTCCGGATGATCAATTCGGAGAGCAGAGAAACTCAATGGGAGGGCTGGTCATCGATGCTACCTCGAAGAGCGCTGATCCTCTTTTGGATGTACCGTGGGGATTAGACGATCGCTCGATATTGGTGCTTGATCCAGCGACCCCTCATCTCGTGCGAACGCCGAAATACCCGGCCGATGCTGGGCGGCTCATAAGCAAGCGAAACGTAACGCTGGAGATCAGCAAATCGGGCTCGGTGGAAAGCCGCGTGTCGGAGGATGTGACGCTGAATGCGTATCTTGCGCCAGGAATACGAGGATTTTTTCGGCATAGTGACTCGGCGGCGCGTCGCGAGGCGATTCAAAGCTTGCTGTCAGACAATGGGCCCATTCGAGTCAAAAGCGTCGAGCCTGTGAATCTGGAGGCTGTTGGCGAGCCGCTACGAATTCATTTGGAATACTCTGTGCCCAACAGTTTTCGAATGACCAACTCCTCGGCGGGGGGTAAGACGCTGGTTGGCAGCTTGCCGTGCGCTTGGGAAACCCAATATGCACTCGCTGCGCCGGTGGATTCGCGGAGAACACCCTTCGCGGTTGCGATGCCGCGCGTGATTGAATCAACGCTTACGATCCAATTGCCGCCGGGGTATTCATTTTCCGATATGGAGCAATTTAGCAGTTCGGGTAGTTCGAAGTATCGAGTGTGGTCGTCGCATGCCTCCGAAGCCGATGGGACCGTGACGATTGAGTACCGGGTTTGTCTGCTTGCGGGGCGATTTCCGGCAAAAGCATACGAACAATTTTACAGTGAATCGAACGACTCATTAGCTGCGCTTCGGGCACCGCTTACCTTGCATAACGACGCGGAGCTCGGCACCGCACGTCGACCAGCAAAGCAGTCTGGCGACGTTCGATAGTCTTGCAGGCCTACGAACGAGAATCTGGCCTAAGCGGCGGCACGTATTGGCAGCAATCGACTGGGCAAATGTCGTGACTAGGACCAAGGTTGCCGAGCGCGAGGCGTGTGGGCGAGGGAGAGAGTCGTTCTTCAACAAGTTCGCGAATCATGCGGACGAATCGGGGATGGGTGCCGACGGTGGCCGCGCGGACCATGTGGATGCCTAGCGTTTCGCATATGCGGCGTACTTCGGTGTCGAGGTCGAACAGTATTTCCAAGTGGTCGGAGATAAAGCCAATCGGGACGATGACCACATCGCGGAGCGGCGAGTGCTTATGCCGTGACTGAATGAAATCGCCGACATCTGGCTCGAGCCACGGTTGCTGGGGGGGGCCGCTGCGGCTTTGGTAGACGAGCGACCAATTGGTGCGGCTGACTCCTTCGGCTACCAGGCGGCTTGCTTCGCGTAGCTGCTCTTTGTAGCGGCAGTTGTCGGCCATGGATTGCGGGATGCTGTGGGCCGTGAAAATCAATTCGGCCGCGTCGCGGCGGTCTGTTGGTATTTGCTCAAGAGCAGCGCGGACGTTTTCAATCATCGGTTCAATGAAACCGGGGTGATTGAAGAACACGCGGAGCTTGTCGACCTGCGGCGCATGGGAGGCGACGTCGGCTTGTGCTGCGGCGACGTTCTCTCGATATTGGCGGCAACTGGAGTACGAACTGTAAGCGCTGGTCATGAACGCCAAGGCATGGCGCACCCCCTCGGCGGCCATTTGGCGAAGGGTATCGGACAAGAGGGGATGCCAATTGCGGTTGCCCCAATAGATCGGCAAGTGAGGGCCGTGAGTTGCCAACTCGGTTTCGAGCGCGGCGATTAGCGCTCGATTCTGGTCATTGATGGGGCTGCGACCGCCAAATTCGTAGTAGTGCTCGGCGACTTCGAGCATGCGCTCGCGGGGCACGTTGCGACCACGCAGGACGTTTTCCAGAAACGGCAGAACATCTTCCGGCGCATCGGGGCCGCCAAACGATACGATTAGCAAGGCATCGTATGGTTGCGACATTCGGTTTTTACCGTTTGGCAGTCTTGCGGCCTAGCTTGCGCTCTTCCGCGCGGCTGAGCTCATCGTCGAGTGGGCTGATCTTGTATTTGATCGCAATACGGGTCAGCACGGCCGCTTTGCTGACGCCCAGCCGTTCCTTGGCCTGGAATTGATGGTTCTCGACGGTCCAGCGCGACATGCCGAGGATGGTGGCGATCTCGTGGCTGGTGCATCCGAGGCTGGTCAGTCGGACGATCTGGCGTTGTCGCGGACTGAGCGAGGCGGCACGAGCTTTCATGGATTCGGGCATAAAAGCTCCGGGTCAGAAGGGGGCGAGAACAGGCCGAGCTTTCGCTACAGGTCAGAAGCCATTATCCCGAAACTCGTAGCGGATTTCCAGGGGCTAGGGCAGCTTTCGGAGTTCCGTACGCAATAGCCGGTGAGCCACGCTCGCCGGTCCCGGACGGCGTGGCCGTCCGGCTATTGCGATGGGCATATAAAAAGGAAATTTGTTCTAGTGACCGATTGGCGTCAAGTTGTCGCCCCATGGGAAGCGGTTGCGGCTGCGGCGGCGGCCGCGGCCTGTTCGATCACGGTTTGCGACGTTTGGCCCCGAACGGAAACGAGGGAGGTGGGGGCGCCGGCGCCGTATCCGCGCATCGGGTTGTGCCACAAAATGTTTCCGGTGAGCGGATCGAGGCAATAGATATAGCCATTGGTGGAGACGATGAGCCGGTCGAAGTCCAGCAGCATTGTGACGAAGCCGCTTTTCATCTGGTCGTTGGACCAGACGATTTCGCCCGTATCGCGATTGAGTGCTACGGCGTATCCATTAAGCCCGACGAATATGAGCTGTTCTACGGTCATATTGTAGAGTTCCCGAAAAATTGGCGATGCGGAATAACCACAACCGATCCGTTTCCAGCTCCAGTATGGTGGAATGGTGTTTCGGCGGAAAGAAGGGAAGGCCGAAAGCGGGATGGTTGGCGCTAGCAAAGTAGTATTCTGCGTAAGGGGAGAAATCTTGGGTGATTAGTTCGTTGGGAGTTAATTACTCTGGGGCGCCATTCTACTCCGTTAACCCTTTTTACAAAGCAACCGCGTTCATCTGCGGTTGCTTATTGATGCTTTCATTGATCATGAACGGTTGAACGGGGGCGAGGACGTCCCGGCTCGCGGGTGGTTGTTCAATGTCTATGAAAGTCTCAAAGGGAGCAGGGTTATCGGCGGCGGGACGCGGGGCCGCAGAGGAGGGCGGCGGCGAGGAGAGTGATGAGAGAGGCGGTGGCTGGTTCTGGGACGGCTGCTTGCAAGAGGTCGCCGGCGCCGCTTCCGGTTGGTGTTTGGCCGAAGTGGGATCGCCAGACGTCGTAGTCGGCGGCGGTGACAGTGCCGGACGTGGAATCGTTAGGGAGGGTAACCGACTGGCCCAGGTATCGACGCCAGAGGACATAATCGGCGGCGTCGACCACGTTGTTCGCGTTGTAGTCGCCCGGTACGCCGGCTGGCGCGACGATCGTTGCCAAACGGAAGCCCACGCTTTCGCTTTCGGAGGCCGGATCGCTGTTCAGGCGGGTCGCGGAGCTGATCGTTGCCGCATTGGAATCAAAAGCGCCGCCGCGACGCACTCGCGTGGAGTTGGTGCTGTTGTAGGTTTCAGTCCATTCCCAAACATTGCCACTTTGGTCGAAGGTGCCATAGGCGCTTTTGGAGAAGGCGTAGCCACCGACGGTGGTGAGGGGATAGCTTTCGTTCTGAGTGAAAGCGCCGGCGTAATAGTTCGCGGAATTCGATGTATCGTCTTCGGGTAGGTTGTTGTCGGGGGCGGTGTTCGAGCGAGTGGCGTAGTCGTAGTAGGAAGAAGTCGAGCCATCGTAGTACGCAGCTTTGTACCATTGGTTTTCCGTCGGCAGGAACCATGTCGCGTTCGAGTTGCGTGTAACGCTCGCGCCCACTGACATGGTGTACGCGCCGGTCTCGGTCGAGGCGCCTGAGGTAGCGCCGTTGTTCACCCAATTGGCGAAGCGGGCGGCATCGTACCAGGAGACGAAGTTGACCGGCTTGTCGCCGTAGCTGTAGTTCGTTTCAAAGGGGCCTCCATCCGGCACATCGGATTTTACGCTATACGTGTAACTGCCGGAGACGCCGGAACGGAGGATGCCGCCGCGGGTGTAGAACGACATGTTGGTATTGTAGAGGCCGTACGGGTCGCTGGCGGCGACGGCGTTGAGAAACATCACGTACTGAGCGTTCGTGACTTCGGTCGTGGCGATTTTATACGTGGTCGAGACGCTGCCAAAGACGCCGCCTTGAATACGGGCGGGGTTGCCAGGGTTGCCAACGGTGACCGTATCGATCGTGATGGCCTGGGCGCGCAATGCTGGAATGAGCGCAATGGCCGCTACGAACGCGAGCGCGTATTTCATGGCATGCCTCTTTTTGCTGGTTCCGGTGCGCAGGGTGTCCCTGCCGCTATTATACCTAGAGGCGGAAAGATGTCGCGTTTTTGTCGGGGCTTAAGGGTGATTGGAGAACTGTCTCTAAGGCACCCTCACCCCGGCCCTCTCCCAAGGGGAGAGGGGGAAAGAGGTTATAATTTTGGCGTGAAATCGGCCTCTTTTTCGATTGCGAGGGCGAACTGGGCCAGCAGGTTGGCGGACTGGTCGATGTCGTCCAGCGAGATCATTTCGACGGCGCTGTGCATGTAACGGTTGGGAATGCTGACGAGGCCGGCCGCCACGCCGCCGCGCGCAAGCTGGATGGCGTTGGCGTCGGTGCCGGTGCCGCGACCGCTGGCGCCCCATTGAAGCGGTATCTTCGCGGTTTCGCCGGCGGCGCGGAGACGATCGACGACGTGCGGGTTCATGTTGGGGCCGCGGTAGACGACCGGGCCGCCGCCGAGCTTGATGTCGCCTTCCTGGGTTTTGTCGATCGTGGGGCAGTCGGTAGCGTGGGTGACATCGACGGCGATGCCGACATGGGGATGGACGCCATAGGCGCTGGTGACCGCGCCGCGGAGACCGATCTCTTCTTGGACGGTGGCCACGGCATAGAGGGCGACGTTGAGGCCTCCTTTCTTCTTCGCTCGGCGGAGCGCTTCGAAGCACACCCAGAGGCCGGTTTTGTCGTCCATGCCGGGCGCGTTGGCCAGGTTGTTGCGCATTTCCTGGTAGCCGAGCTCGAGCGTGACCGGGTCGCCGATGGCGACGTACTTGGAGGCTTCATCACGATCCTTGGCGCCGATGTCGAGCCACAGCTCTTTGGTCTTCACGACCTTCTTGCGTTCATCCTCGTCGAGCAGGTGGATCGCCTTACGAGCAATCACAGCAGGGATTGGGCCGCTGGCGGAGTGGATCGTCATGCGCTGGCCGATGAGTTGCTGTGGATCCCAGCCGCCGATCGTGTTGGTGTAGATGTAGCCGTTTTCGTTGATATGAGAGACGATGAGGCCGATTTGATCGGCGTGGCCGGCGTACATGACGCGAAGCGGCGCGCCGGGATTGCAAACGGCGATGACGTTGCCATGCAGATCGGTGCTGATTTCGTCGGCGAAATCCGCGGCGTACTTGCGCACGATTTCTTGCACGGGCTGCTCATAGCCGCTGGGGCTGGGGGTTTCGAGGATATTAGTGAAGAACTTTTTGGCGGCGGTTTCCATGGTTGGTTTGTCCGTTGTCTGTGGTTCGTGGTCCGTTGTTAGTGCTGGCAGGGTGGTGATTTTCTCACTAGGGCCGGCTGGATTCGTCGATGAGAACCGGGCGAATCTCTTCGGACGAATGGGTTGGTTTTGGGCATTTGCTGGCGATGAAAGGTAGTCTGAAAACGCTGGTGATAGTATTGCTACTGCCCTTTAGTGGTTGCAGTTGCTGGTGTGATGGTCCGCCCAAGCATCTGTTTTCGTGGATCGATCGCAATTGCTTTGTGGCTGATTGGATGAACGATCATTCTTGCACGAGTTGCCGCTACAGCGCGAACAACTGTCCGCCGAAGCCGGTGACGAGCCGCGTGTATACGGCCGACGCCGATCCGGTGCCCAGCACTGCTAGCAGATAAACAAAGGTGGCCGCCAATTCTGGGTGGCACGCCCTGAGTCTTCGAAGGGCGTGGGCGGTATGGGCTCAGGGGACCACGCCTTTCCCAAAGCGTCAGGGCGTGCTACCCCTCTCAGTGCGAATTCGTGGAAGCCTTTGACTACTGTTAGCGGAACGTGGTTGCTGAGTGACCCTGATGATTGTAGCGGTTTTGCTTATCGATCGGGAGCCTCTCCGACGATGATACCAATGACCACACGGCCCGATTGAAAATTGCTGCGCTTAGCGCGAGGGCAGTTCCGGGGGGAAGGGCTTATCTTGGGCCGTGGAGGGATTCTCCTCGTTTGTTCTTGCGCGCGTAGTGGCGTCTGACGAAGACGCGATTGCGGTTTCCGCCTGGCTGAAATCGCCTACATACACGAGGGGGCTTTCGATGCGCCATCTGCTTTTTGTCGCTGCCGCGCTGGCCGCGATTTCGTTTACTCCGGCGACGACGCACGCCAATATTTTTGGCTTGTTTGGATTTGATTGTAACGGTGGGCACAACTGTGGTTGTAGAACCGGTTGCTGCAGCAGCGGGTGTGGTGGCTGCTGTGAACCGGCCTGCGGCTGCGACCAGCCTTGCGGTTGCGAAGTTGGCTGCGGCTGCGAACCGGCCTGCGGCTGTGGTAGCGGTTGCTTCGCGAATGGCCGCCAGTACGCGGGGCAGAAGTTTCAGAGTTGCTGCAAAACCTATGTGCCGATTTGCAAGTGCACGGGCCCATGCGGCGATTGTTGCCAGAGCGGTTGCGGCGGATGCTGCGAGCCTGCTTGCGGCTGCGATTGTGGAGGTTGCTGCGAGCCGACCTGTGGAACGGGCTGTGGGGCGTGCTGCGCGCCGTGTCAGCCGCGGAAGTGTTGTTTGAAGAATTGCGGCTTCTGCACCGGATTGGGGCACGTTTTGGGCGTGGTCTGTGCCTGCAACCCGTGCTCGGGTTGCAATGGTGAAACCTACTGGAGCGAATGGCACAACGACCCGCCGCGTTGCCAGGATCCATGTAATTGCCAGGGGCAGTGGATTGGCCCGGGGGCCGGATCGGGTTGCGGCCCAAGTTGCCCTTGTGATGGCGGTTGCGTGGGGGCGCAGAGCGGCCCTTATCGAACGAACAATTACGCGGCTGCTCCGGTTCGTGGCAATACAGTGAGCCAATCGATGGTCGCGCAGACCAAGCGGCCGGTTCAATCGCAGCCGATGCGAACGGCGGCACGGCCAGTGAGCCGGGGGCAGGTGCAATCGAATGCGCAAACGGCTCGGCCGATTCAGTGGTAAGCTGCCGCGTGTTTGAGTGTCAGGCTGAAGCCTGACCTACTTGAGGAATAAGCGCTGGGCGTTTGCCGTTGTTTGAGCGGCGAACGCCTCTGGCGTTTGGCCGCGGACCGCTGCCAGGCAGGTGGCGGTGTGGAGGAGGTGGGCCGGCTCGTTGCGTTTGATTTTTCGCACGGGCTCGGGCGAGAGGTAGGGGGAGTCGGTCTCGATGAGGATGCGATCGGTGGGCACCGTGGCGGCGACGGCGCGCAGCTCTTCCGATTTCTTGAACGTGACCATGCCGGCGAAGCTGATATAGAGACCCATCGCCAGGCATTCGTCGGCCATCGCCTGGCTGCCGGTGAAGGAGTGCATGACGCCATTCAATGGGCCGCGCTCGTGGGCTTCGCGGAGCATGGTGAGGATGTCTTCGTCGCAATCGCGCATGTGGACGATGAACGGCAGGCCGCTTTGTTGCGATAGGCGGAGGTGGCGGTCGAAGTAGTCTTGTTGCGCTTCGAAGGGTGTGAAATCCCAGTAGCGATCGAGGCCGGTCTCGCCGATCGCGACGACGCCGGGCTTATCGAGCATCGCTACGATGCGGTCCCAGTCTTCGGCCTTGGCTTCGGCGAGATAGTTGGGTTGCAGGCCGACGGCGGCGTGGATGCCCGGGAACTGGGCGGCTAGTTTGATGCAGGCCGCGCTGGTGTCGGCCGAGATGCCGATGGCGATGATATTCTCGACGCTGGCACTGCGCGCTCGTTCGATGACTTCGGCGCGGTCGGGATCGAACTCGGCCTGGTCTAGGTGGGCGTGGGTGTCGAAGAGTTGCATCGGGCGTTGCGGTGAGAAGTAGGCGACGCCGAGACACGACGGCTACGGCGTTGCGGCTTGGCTCGACGTGCGGGTATCGCTGGCTTGTTTTTCGAGCAGCTCCAAATGACCCTTCGCCAGGCCTAAAGCTTCGGATGCCAAAAACTGAGCCGAGGGGGCGAGGCGGAGGGCGTCGGCGCACTTTTCGAGGTCGATGATATCTTGCTTGCCGCAGTCGATGGCTTCTTGCAAGAGGAAGTCGATGCCCAGGTCGTGGGTATCGGTGAACTCGATGGGGAAGTCGCCGTGGTCCGGCAGGCCGGCCGATTCGAAAATGTGCTGGCTGACCCGTTCGGCGAGCGCGTCTTGCCCGGCGACGATTTGCTCGATCGTTTTCATGACGCCCTCGCGCCCGGGTGGCACGTAGGGGCGAGCATACAGCAAGTACTGCGGGAATGAGCGCTCCAGGAGCTCCAGCACGCGGTTGAGAACGTTGATCGTATCGGTTGAAGGCATGGACAGGTTTCAAAAACGAAGGCAGTAAGACCTTTTACATCATTTACATCAACAATTGTTCGCTGGCGGCGCGGGCCAGTTCGAGAATGCGCGAGGGAAGCAAACCGTAAATGATCACAGGAAGCGCGACCACCAGCAGGTACACTCCTGGGACAAGCCCCAAGGAGACGGGCTCGCGATCTTTGGCGGGAGCGTCGATGCAGATGACCTTTGCGACTCGCAAGTAGTACACCAATGAAATGGCTGTATTGATGCCCGCGACCACAAGCAGGCCGATCATCCAGAAGCCGCCGGCGGTGACCAGCGAAGTGAAAATGGCGAACTTGCCGATGAAGCCGATCATCGGCGGGAGGCCGATCAGGCTCACGAGAATGCAGGTGAATAGGAAGCCGGTTATCGGTGCGCTGCGGATCAGGCCGGCGTAGTCGGCGATTTCCTCGGTGACCAATGCGTTGCGCAGGAAGGCGACGATCGCGAACGCTCCGAGATTCATGAAGACGTACGCCACGAGGTAGAACATCAGCGCGGCTACCGCTTCGCGGGCTCCGATCGGGTTGCTGCCCGCCATGTGAACCGCGGCGGCCACGGCCATGATCATGTAGCCGGCATGCGCGATGGTCGAGTAGGCGAGCATTCGCTTGATGTTCGTCTGGCCATAGGCGGCTAGGTTGCCGAAAGTGCAGGTGACCGCGGCCATGATCGACAGTAGCAGAACGATGAACTGCCGAACGGGGTAGAGGGCGACGGGATTGGCCGCTTGATCGAGAACCGGCGTGGCCGACTTCGCGGCCGGTTCTTGGAAAGCGACTAGCTTGGCGGGTACTGAATGTGCTGCGGGCGTTTCAGCCGTTGTTGAAGCTGGGGAACCCAATGTACTGACGCCGATGGCGACGCGGACGAGCAAGGCCATCGCGGCGGCTTTGGAGGCGACCGAAAGGAACGCATTCACTTCGGCGGGGGCGCCTTCGAAAACATCTGGGCACCAGAAGTGAAATGGCACGGCGGAAAGCTTGAACGCGAGGCCGACCGCGATCATGAGTCCAGCGAGAGCGAGGACCATGAGGACGCCACCCCCTTCGCCGCGAGCGATGAGGCCGGGGAGGTCCATGGAGATCAATTTCGAAGTGATCGTCGGGAGGTGGGCCGAGCCCGTGAGTCCGGCCAGGAGGCTAATGCCGTAGAGCATCACGCCCGCGGCGCCCGCGCCATAGACAGCGTACTTGAGCGCCGCTTCGCTCGAACGGCGGCGTCCTTTGAGGATGCCCGCGAGCACGTACGAGGGAACGCTCGCCATTTCGACGCTGAGGAACACGATCATCAAATGGTTGGCCGATGCCATGAGGCACATGCCGAGCGTCGAGCCGAGGAGCAGCGTGTAGAAGTCTTGGCCGTCTTGCTTGTCGGTGAGGCCCGTGATGCGCACGAGAATAATGAACCAGCAGGCGAAGGCGAGCAGGAACATTCGGAAGAAGACGGTCATCGAATCGTAGACCAACATTCCGCTAAAAAGCTCTTGTCGGTGTGCCTGGCCGATCGCCCCGATCGAGCCGAAGCCGCCGGCGGGCAATGCGTAATAGAACGCAACAAACGAACCGATGAGCGCGATCCAGAACGGATCGAACTTGTAACCAAAACTGAACACGCGGACCAGCAACATGGCGACGATCGTGGCGCAGATAATCAGTTCAGGCCGGAACAGCGGCAGGCTGATCTCGAGCGTGTCTATCGACAGGTTGTTGACTAGCGATTGAAAGGTCACGGCGTATTTCGTTGATTCGAATTAGGAATTAACCACGGAGACACAGAGGGCACGGAGAAGAAACAAACGATTGCAAATTGCAAATTGTAAATTGCGGAGTCTAGATATCAGCAATTTGCATTTTTCATTTTTCATTTTGCAATTTGCATTTTTCAATCTCCTGTTTTCTCGGTGATCTCCGTGTCTCTGTGGCAAATCTTGTTCGTTAAGATTGGGGTTGCGGATGAACGATTTCGGCAGTTTGAGGTGTCTGGGCTGGTGCGGCGTTCTTATCGTTTGTCTTTTTCCAGTCCGTAAGTTCAACGACAGTTTTATTCACCGATGGCTGCATGTAGTTGAGTAGCGCCTGTGGGTAGACGCCGAAGAAAATCGCCAGCGCCAGGAGCGGGGCGGCGATGAGGAACTCGCGGGTTGTCATCGGCGTGAGCGCTTCTGGATGGGGGCCTTTGTACTCGGGGCCGAGGTAGACTCGTTGCAGCGCCCAGAGGATGTAGGCTGCGGTCAGGATCACGACGGCGGCCGAGATTACGGCCAATGCCTGGCTAAAGTTCCAGACGCTGAGTACGACGAACACTTCGCCGATGAAACCGCACAGGCCCGGCAGACCAAGACCGGCGAAG
>CAZJWY010000020.1:0-40137 GCA_964549545.1 uncultured Planctomycetaceae bacterium
TAATTCACGCCGCGAGCGTATAGATCCCCCCGCCGATCGTCAGAGAGTCGTTGCCGGTGATCCGGCTCGATTGAACATCAAGATGTGCATAAGCGCCCTCTGCGGAAATCCCGCCGCCGGCGTTCGCCGTGTTGCCGCTGACCACGCTATTCTGCAAAACCGAGAGTTCGGCATTGAGGCCGAGAAGGAAGATGCCGCCGCCATTGGCAGCAGCGGAGTTCCCACTGATCGTACAGCTTTGTAGTTCCACTGACCCCGTGGCTGTATTAGCCCAGATTCCGCCGCCTCCGTTGGAGGTGTAATAATAGGAGAAGACACCATTCGCGGCGTTGTCCGCGATCTCGGTATTGGCGAGCGTCAACGTGGTGCCGTAGAAAGCGATTCCCCCGCCGCGCGTCGACGACTGGTTGCCGGTGATATGGCTCGACTGGATGTCGAGTGTTGCGTAGTTGGTGGTCGCGGCAATCCCAGCTCCACCGGCGGCGGCGTTATCGGTCACGGTGCAATCCTGCAAGGTGAGCAGCCCTTCGGAGCGAATCGCGCCTCCCGCGCTCGCCACGTCGCCCCCGGTAAGCGTCAACCCGATGAGCGCTACTTCCGGCGGCGCGGTGCCACTTGTCAGGTCCGTGATATTGAAGATGCGGCTGGTGTACCCTGCCGCGAGGCCATTGCCTCCAGCATCGATCGTGAGGCCGTTCGTCAGCATGCTCGCGTCGATCGTAAGAGAGCTATTGAATTGAATCTCTCCTAGGAGGAGCGCAATTGTCTCACCATTCATAGCAACCGAATCAAACTCAATTCTATCGCCCGAAATAGCTTCAACCTGAATAGCTTCTCGCAAGGAAAGCACATTGTCGCCAAGATCCACTACGTCGAGCGGCGTATTAACCATCCACGTAGTCGAGAGCATGTTGCGGTCCTCGAGTTGCTCCATTCGTGGCCTACGCCCGAGGGAATCTGCGCGCGACCTCCTACAACGATTGACCATCAAATGTCCGAGCCTCGCTCGCATAGAGTTCCAACCGTTTGGGAAAGATCGCATTATCGCATCTCCTATAATTTATAACGCGTATTCCGCGAGCCCATTCCGATCAGCCCAACAACTCCGAAAACCAGGAGAGAAACAGTGATAGGTTCCGGAACAATCGTAGCGACACGAAAGCCGATACTATTGCTTTCGTATATCGGTCCCAATCCTCCACCGGTATTTGTATTAAGCATTGCGCTCGAAGTGCTTCCCCATCCTCCCCCTTGGATTAGACGACCTTCACCTGGGGACATGTTTCGCCAATCTCCCGCTGTTTCGAGCCATTCTATTACGTTCCCCCCTTGGCCTGCGGTACCATACGGGCTCAAGAGCCCTACATTGTTAATGACGTTAGGATTGGGATTCAGGCCACCATCGTAGAACACGGCATCAAAATTCGGATCCTCTGGAAAATTAACTCCGTCAGGGGTGCTATTGCTGCCGGTCGGATAGGTGAAATATGTTCCGGTAGAAGGGTTGTAGTAAGCCGCTTTGTGCCATTCGTGGATGCTCGGCAAGAAGTACTTCGCTAAGCTATTGCGATAAAGATTGCTCGCATCGTAGCCTGCGTCACTCGGCGTCCACAATTGAAAATCGCCGCTATCGTCGAACTTGTACGCCGGCACGCTGCCTGTACTCGTGTTGAGCCAGTTCACGAACTTGGCCGCTTCGTACCACGTGATGCTCGTCGCTGGATAATCTGGGCCGCGTGTATCCTTGGTGATGTTAAGTGGACTACCGGCGAGCGCCGATTCGGCGTTGGCCTTGTCGATCATCTGTTCGGAGATTTCGTACTTGCCGATGCGGTACTCGTACGGCACCGCGCCAACCGGAACAAGAGTCCAAGTCGGTGGATTCCCCGGATTGCCGATCGTCACGAACTCGATCTCAAAAGAATTCGCCCCACTCCCAAACGTGTCGGCGAAAGAGACGCCAGCGCAGAAAAAGAGCGCAGCCAACAAACTACCAACCGAAAATCGATTCACAACACACCTCCAATCCTAAAAGCCGGAAGCGGAATCGATTGCCTTCTTCATCCCCGTCTGCAGTAGTGTAACCGCTCCCTCTTCGCTAAGCAAGAGAAAACCAGCAAGTAAACGCAAATCGGATTCGACTCAGCAAAGTGCAAGCTCACGCCAGCATTGTTTCCAACGCACGTAAAGACTTCGCATTGCGATACCTCCGTGCAGACCAAGCGCGACCCAAGACTCCGTAAGTTCCGAAAACTCCGATACCGAATAGTAACGTCCCACATGGCTCAGGGGTGATCGACGCGACGCGGAAACCGAGGTTGCCCAACGAAGTCACGGGGTTGCCCATCGCCGGTAAGCTATCTTGGAAGTCGGCTTGAAGCTCAAAAGACGAGTCATACCAGGCCCCACCCCGCACGATGCGGTTGATGGGTAAAGCGTTATTGGCCAAGTTGGTCGCCGTCTCCATCCATTCCGTGACATTTCCACCTTGGGCCATTGTTCCATAAGGACTCAGGCCGCCCGCGCTCATAATCTCCGCGGGGCCCGCGGATGTTCCCTGTTGATACACGGCTGTGCCCGGAGTCGTGCCACTTGCTACAGGCGTCGGAGGGATATTGCTTCCCGTCGGAAAATCGTAGTAGGCGCCAGTTGCCGGATCGTAATACGCCGCCTTGTACCACTCGTGGACGCTTGGCAGGAAATAGGTCGCCAACTTGTTGCGATAGAGGTTGTTGGGATCGTAGCCTGCATCGCTCGGCGTCCACAATTGAAAATCGCCGCTGTCGTCGTACTTATACGCCGGTACGCTGCCGGTGCTTATGTTGAGCCAGTTCACGAATCGAGCTGCTTCGTGCCACGTAACGTCGGTAACCGGAAGATCTGGGCCGCGGCTAAACTTCGTAATTCCAAGCGCACCAATCGCGTTCGCCTTGTCGATCATCTGCTCCGGGATTTCGTATTTGCCGATCCGGTACTCGTAAGGTACTGACCCAGCCGGACTGGGTGACCCAGTGGTATCGGCCGGATTCCCCGGATTGCCGATCGTCACGAATTCAATATCAAAAGAATTCGCGCCACTCCCAAACGTATCGGCGAAAGAGACGCCCGCGCAGAGAAAGAGCGCAGCCAACAAACTACCAACCAAAAATCGATTCACAACACACCTCCAATCCTAAAAAGCGGAAGCGGAATCGATTGCCTTATTTTATCCCTCTCTGCCATAGCATAACGGATACCCCCCACGTGGTCAAGCTAATTCACGCCGCGAGCGCATGGATCCCCCCGCCGATCGTCAGAGAGTCGTTGCCTGTGATCCGGCTCGACTGGACATTCAGGTTCGCATAGGTGCTGCCTTGTGCAAAAATCCCCGCCGGCCTTCGCCGTGTTGTTCGTAATCACACAGTTGATGAGCGATAGATTCCCGGCTGCCAGAATCGCCCCGCCGTCGCCGTCCGGATCGCCACCCGTGAGGGTCAAGCCAACGGCAGGACCGATGATCGAGACCGACGTTAATCCACTCGGATCAGTGATGTTGAAAATGCGAATTCCATCGTGCCAATCGCCGGGGTCTTCGAGCGTGTTCGGCGTCGGGTCGTTGGCGTCGATCGTCAGGCCGCTCGTCAGCATGCTCGCGTCGATGGTGAGGGACTTGCCGAATGGTATTTCACCGTGCTGTAGAGCAATTATCCCACCGTTTAGCCCAGCGGATGCCGGATTAAAGTTTATCGTGTCGTTCGCAACAGCAGCATTAATGGCATCACGCAACGAGATGCCGTCCACGTTAACACCGTCGTCTTCGTCAACTGCTGTGTTAACAGTGATTACCGAAAGCACACGGCGAGTTTCAAGTGCCTCAAAGGACAAGCCACGCGTAAAGACAGTCCTGCGATGCTGCCTTGCATATTTTCGTGGCGCGAATTTGATATTGACGAAGGCGTGAATGCAACGTTGAAGCCACTCGATTATGGCACGACTCCTTTCTAGTGGGCGGTTGCAATTGGGCTCGCTTATGGCGAACCACTCACTGGCTTGATTTGCCGTTATGAATTAATGCGCGCTGCGGCACCGTGGTTTCGCCGCAACAAAAGCGATAGTTCCAATAGACACTAGTACGAACGCGTGTGGTTCCGGTACGACCGACGCGATGCGAAAACCACTGTATGGTCGTTCAACGAAAGGCGCAACGCCATTTAGGTTTGAAGCTAGTAGGGGCGTGAACCCATCTACCCAGCTACCGCCCGCTCTAACACGTGACTCGCTCGTTGCGTTGTTGATCCAGTCGAATGCAGTTTCATTCCACTCGTCCACATTTCCTCCTTGACCGTGCGTTCCGTATGGACTGGGCAACCCAACGTCATTGATCACATTCGGTTCCGAATTCAATCCGCCGTCATAGAACACGGCATCAAAGACCGGATCACCTGGGAAATCAATCCCGTCGGGAACGCTGTTACTTCCGGTCGGATAGGTGTAGTAGGTGTCTGTCGAGGGGTTGTAGTACGCCGCTTTGTGCCATTCATGCACACTCGGAAGGAAGTATTTCGCCAGGCTGTTGCGGTAAAGATTATTCGGATCGTAGCCCGCGTCGCTCGGCGTCCACAATTGAAAGTTGCCGCTACTGTCGAACTTGTACGCCGCCATGCTCCCTGTGCTCGTGTTGAGCCAATTCACGAACTGGGCTGCTTCGTACCATGTGATGCTAGTCGCCGGATAGTCTGGCTCGCGCGTATCCTTGGTAATATTGAGCGGACTGCCGGCCAGCGCCGATTCGGCATTCGCCTTATCAATCATCTGCTCAGAGATTTCGTATTTGCCGATGCGGTACGAGTACGGCACTGCGCCAACCGGAGTAAGAGTCAAAGGCGGTGGATTCCCCGGATTGCCGATCGTCACGAACTCGATCTCAAAAGAATTCGCCCCACTCCCAAACGTATCGGCGAAAGAGACGCCCGCGCAGAGAAAGAGCGCAGCCAACAAACTACAAACCCAATATCGATTCACGAGACACCTCCAAAAAAACAAGCGGACAAAAGGAAGCGGAATCGATTGCCTTATTTTATCCCTCTCTGCCATAGCATAGCGAACACCCCCCCCACGTGGTCAAGCTAATTCACGCCGCGAGCGCCGGGTGCCACTGCTGGCTTGCCCAGCAGTGTTGTCTTGCGCCTCTACCTTGCAGCTTGAACCCTACTCACAACTTCCAATCACGAGGGTCGAGTTAGCAGTGGCACCCGGCGTCGTACTATGCAAGACCTTGATGTTTGCGATCCTAGATACCCGCCGGCTATCTACGATCTCCTGGACGCAAGATCGAATGAAACGGGGCGGGGCCCTTCTTTATTCACCGTCCCGCATGCTGGTGCGCCTCGTAGCGCGCAATCTCTTCTTTGAATTGGTTGACCGTCGCCTTCAGCGACCTCATCGTCAGGTCGCGCACATGTGCATCCTCGCTCGTATCGTAGCGCAATTCCAGCCGCTGAAGTTTATTTCGTGTGTTCGCCAGCTCTGTATCGTTTTTCAGGCTCATGGAATGATCTCGATCGTACCCTTCGGAACTCCCATCCGATCTGTACCGAAGGTGACGTTCACGTATTCATCAAATTCGGACTGCGCTACAATTTGATTTCGAGGAAAGGCAGACCAGCGACCAACTCCGCCTCAGCCAACGAGTCTGCTGGAAACCCACGGCCAACCAGTAGCACGCAGTCCACGTCGTTTGGCTCCATTATATCCGTGACAAAGCTGCCGTTCAAAACGATGCGCTGGACGCCGGCACGGTGAGCCAGGTTCACCATCCACCGGACCGATTCCATCCTGCGTGCGCCGTAATTCAGGCTCTCGCCCGAACCTGGCCGCGACTTCAGTAAGTGTCGCTGTGTGAATTCCAGGCGGCAGGAATCCAAAATCGTCAAATGGCGGGATCATCAGGCGTCTCGAGCGTCGCCATCGAGCTGCAGAGCAGCTCGACGGCCGCGTAGGAGGAATTATGCGTTTCGAGCGGATTATCTATTACATTTTCGAATTTGCAACTGGCCGAAAATCGACTCTAGCAATTAAATCTCAATTTGCTATGCTGCGCTTCCCTCCCGCTTGCCGGCCATCTATTGGCGATTCTTAAGGCAAGATGATCGACGCGATGCTGTTGCGTCTCCATTTCACTGAGTCAGTCATTGAGTCGCTTTAGGACAGACTTGGCACGTGAATTTCCAAAAAGAACCGAATAATGGAACACCCAGATGAATAACAACACACGTTCTTCCGTAGTTCTCGCAAACCGCGAAGTCCAATATAGGCGAATAATGGAATTAAAAATCAAGTCTGCGGAGAATGCCAAAAATCTCTTCCAAGAGGTGGCGTTCCTGCTTGTCTGGGCTATTACCCTCATCCTCGCAGTCGCCGCATCGCCAACTTCCCTGGCCGCTTCGCCTGCCTCGCGCGTCACGTTCAACGACGAAGGCATCGCCCTGGTCGACGGCAAGCCGTTCTTCCCGATCGGTGTCTTTACCTACAACATCGACCCCACTGTGCTGGCCGAGCTGCGCGAAATGCACTGCAACACCGTGGTTCACGGTTTCAACCCCGACCAGCTCGACTTGCTCCATGACCACGGCCTCATGGCCATCTGCCAAACCACCGAGCCCTGGATCAAAGCCGCGAAAGATCACCCGGCGCTCCTCGCTTGGTACCTGACCGACGAACCCGAAAACCGCGGCGTCACGCCCGAAGGCGAGCGCCAGCGCTACCTCGATCTCAAGAAGCTCGACCCGAATCATCCGATCGGACTCTGCCACACGTCGCACGTAGCGCTCACTACGTTCAAAGACGCCTGCGACTTCACGATGACCGACATCTACCCGATCACCAAAGACCGTGACAAGAACATCATGGGCGTCAGCATCATGATCGACGAAGCCCGCCGCATTCACGGCCCAGGCTGGCCGCAATGGACATTCATCCAAACCTTCGGCGGTCCCGAAGCGGATCAGGGCGTGTGGGCCGTGCCGCTGCCGCATGAGCTTCGTTTCATGGCCTACCAGGCGCTCGTCCATCGTACGACCGGTCTTCTCTACTTCTCCTATTGGCCCCAGCAGCCGCGCACCTGGCAATCACTCGCCACGCTCAACAAGGAGATCCAAGCGCTCGTCCCGCGACTCGTAGCGCCAGGACAAGACACGATGCTGACAACAAGCAACCCGGATATTCAAGTCCGCCAACGCTCGTCTCGCGACAACAAGTGGGGCGTAATCATCGCCATCAACACGACCCCGAAGTTCGCCCAAACCACGCTGCATTTACCACGAAGTGCCAGCGAACTCACCGCCCCCTTCGAAAGCCGCACAGTAAAGCCATCTACGAAAGGCGAACTGACCGAACGCTTCCCGCCCTACGGTGTCCACGTCTTCACCTGGGGCCCAGAACCCAATGTCACGCTCGCCCGCGAAAAGTAGGTCAGGCTTTTAGCCTGACGGGCATACCACAGAATGTCAGGCTAAAGCCTGACCTACTGCGCCGCTGCCACCCCATCATCACTTTTCCCAACACCGCGATTCATCAGCGCCTTGAGTTCATCAAGATGATCCGTATACACACCTCGCGGCAAGCAATCGTTCTTCATGCAGATCGACGCCGCCATGCCGACGATCTCTCCCATCGTGCCGCACGTGCGCATCACGCGCACCGCGCCGAGCGCTTCGTGGTTCACGCTGATGTCGCGCCCCGCCATGAACAGGTTGTTGATGTTCCGGCTGTACAACGAGCGATAGGGCGCCCAATACGGCCCTTTGTACTTGTAGTGCTTGTCGCTCACGGTTGCCGTCGAGACGAATTCTTCTCCTTCGCTCGAACCAACGAAATCCTTGTGGGGCATGTGCAAATCGATGCTCCACGTGCAGGGAAAGCACCCATCGTCGAACTTGCGGTTCTTGCGGAAGTCGTCGCCCGCCAGAATCACGTCGCCCAACAGCCGCCGCGACTCGCGCTTGCCGGCAATATACGCGGCCCACTTGAGCCGATGGTTCGGGTGCTCCCCATCGACGTTCTTGAGCGCATCCCAAGCCCCGTACATCGCCCGCAGATTCTGGTCCCTCATCCATTCGACATCCTGGATCGGGTCCTTGTCGAAGCCGGTTTCCCAGAACCAGTTGCCGAGGCGATAGGTCGGATCTTTGTCCTTGAACTGCTTGTCGAATCCCTTGCGGCCAGGGAAGGGCTGCTTGCTCAGATCGACGGCCCACGGACACTTCGGAAACGGAGCCGGCCGATTCGACTGCACAAACGCCATCGACAGCGCGTCGGTGTCTTTGCACTCGCACTGGATCTGAAACTCGTTCTTCGTCGAGTCGCCCACATTCCACAAGTTGCTCACGCCCATGTGGCCCGTCTCGGTCATCTCGAAGTCCGCGCCGACGAGCGCTCCGAGCGCGCCGTCGCCCGTGGCATCGAGAAACAGTTTCCCTTCGATCTTCGTCCGCTCGCCCGTGCGAGTGTGCTGAGCGACGACCGATCGAACCGAATGGTCTACCGCCTCGGCTTTGTTTACACGTTGCTCCAGCAGCAGTTGAAGATTCTTCTCGCCGCCAGCGACTTGAAGCTTGCGCTGGTCGTCGTAGATGTCACCTGTCTTGGCGTTGCCGTCGGTGGCCGTGCGGTCGCGGACCAATTCGCTCACCACGTCGCCTACGTGAGGGTAGGGCGGCAGGTTCGTTTTCCCTTCCGGCCAGACGCGCACCTCCGAGCTGCCGTTGCCGCCGAGCACCGGTCTGTCTTGGATCAAGGCGACCGAAAGCCCCAGTCGCGCCGCGGAAACCGCGGCCGATGTGCCAGCGATGCCGCCGCCAACGACCACCAGGTCATACTTACCACCATCCTTCGGCTCTCGCGACCAATGAAGCAACTTTGCCCGCAGCGCTTCGAGCGCCGGCCCATCATCCGGCGGAATGAACTTCGCATCGCGGCAGAACAGAATCGCATCGCATCGGCCTTCGAAGCCGGTGAGGTCGTGCAGCGCGACCGTTGCTTGCGAACCGACTTGAATCGTGCCGCCATCCTGCCAGTGCCACTTTGCCCCTTCGGTGCCGAACGTCGCCGCCAGCGGCTTTCCGTTCACAAGCAGTTGAAACCGGCCTGGCGCACCGGGCGCGTTCCACGGCGCGACCCAGTCGCGAGTGCGCACCCAGACGCGATACTCGCCTGCCGCTGGGAAAGTGACCTCGCCTGCAGCGTCCGGCACTGGTTCGCCCAAGCCGTGTGCGAGCAGGTAGGGCGAACCCATCAGGTCCATGAACTGCTGGTCGACCAACCAGCCGCCGGTCTCTTTAAGCGACTCGGCTTCGACGAGAACCATCTCGTTCGCCATCGTTGTGATCGTTTGCAGCAAGAACACCAACAGAAGTATTGTCCGTCGCATGGTGCGATGACCTCGAAAGTTAAGCGGTGCTTTCCGCCGGTTCTTCATACCCGTGTGCTTTGGCGTTCCAGCAGGCTGCGAACAGCAGCGTGCCGATCAGGCCACAAACCAGGAACATCAGAAATCCGGCATCCCAACCATTGTGTTTCACCAGCGCGCCGATGCCAACACCTGATACCGCGGTGCTCAAATACCCGAAAAACCCCGTCAATCCGACCGCAGCCGCGGCCGCTCGCTTGGTCGCCAGGTTCGCGGCGGCCGCCCCGATCAAGCTTTGCGGCCCATAGATGAAAAAACCAGACATGCACAATAGCGAGGCGCTCGTCCAGCGAGACTGGTTTGGCAGCAGCCAGAACAAGAGGAGGGTGAATGTACACAGAATCATGTACACGAGGCTCACCCGCGCCGCTCGCCCGGAAAAATATCGATCTGTCACCCAGCCGCCGAACACCATCCCCATCAGGCCGAACAATTCATATCCAGCGACAAACCACGAGGCACTCTTGAGATCGATCCCACGGGCTTCCTTGAGAAACGTCGGCCCCCAATCAAGCAAGCCGTATCGAACCGAGTAAACGAAAAAGTTAGCAAACGAAAGCAACCAGATATGAGGATTCGCAAAGACCAACCGTCGCAACGAGCTAGTGAGCGGTTCCGTTTCGTGCCGCAGGTCGGCCGTGCCTTCGACCGGAGGCATGCCGAGCGACTCGGGCGTGTCGCGCAACCAGAAAGCCAGCCACATGGCTCCCGTGAGAGCGATTCCGCCGGGCACAAGGAAACAAAGCCGCCAGTTGTGCTCCACCAGATACCCACACAACACGACGACGGCGCCGGCGCCGATCGAGTGCGAAATGTTCCAAAGCCCCATCTTCGTCGCGAGCTCCCGCGGCGAGAACCAATGCGTGATCAACCGCGCACAGGGCGGATAGCCCATCCCTTGAAACCAGCCGTTGAGCGTCCACAGCAGGCCGAGCGTGATGACGGCTGTGCTCAAGCCGAACCACAGATTGAGAATGGCGCAAATCGCGAGGCCCGCCGACATGAACCACCGTGCGTTGGCCCGGTCGCCCACGATGCCGTTGGCAAACTTCGACACGCCGTACACGATGCCATGCGCCGTGAGAAACAAGCCCAACTGAACCTTGTCGATTCCCTCGGCTTGCATCGCCGGCATGGCGACGCTGAGGTTCTTGCGCACGAAGTAGTAAAGCGCATAGCCGATAATCGTGGACGTGAGGATTCGGCGCTGCCAGTAAGTGGTCGTTGCCGAATCGGTGCTCATGCAAAGAGTCCGTTGGCTTGGAAGACGCGATCGAGCGCGCGATCCCACAGGTTGGTCCGCCACACGAGATCAAGGATTGTGTACCGGCGGCGAATGTGGAGCGCCTTGCGGAAGCTCAATCGCAGCCGCTCGCGCGAGATGCCAATTTGCTCGGGCCTCGTCGGGCAGCCGGCGGCGGCCAGCATCTCGGCCACTTCCGTGGCGGGAATGAGTTGCCGCGACAACCGCTCACGAATCGTCGGCCACTGCTGCTGGAGCAGCTCCAGGTGTGTACGCAGCGCGTCGCGCTCGACGTATTTTTCGCCACTCTCCAGCAGTGCCTTGCGACGAAGCTCGGCCGCGGGAAACAGCTCGCCGATTTCTTCTTTCACCGAGTCCCAAGTTGGCCAGTTGCGAACGGCTCGATCGATGTCCAACTTGTCGAGATCCAGATTGAACACCGCCTCGTACAGCGACAGCGATGCGAGCGAGCCGATGCCGACCTTGAATCCATGGGAAGGAGTGTTGCCCTCATGCGTGTGATGCTCCATGTCCCACAGGTGGCTGAACTGATGATCGGCGCCCGACACGGGGCGGCTCGAACAGGCGGCCTGCATCGCGAATCCGGTGATCATCAGGGCTCCCGTGAGCCGGCGGAGCACTTCGGGATCGCGCCGCGCCACGCCGGCCGGGTCGGCCAGCCAGTCGCGCAAGCGCGTTTGCACCATGTCCCAGTTGTCGGCGTCGATCGGATCGATGCCGAGACCATCGGCCAGAATCCAATCGGCCCCGGCCGGGCACTTCGCCACGAGATCGGCGTAGCCGGATGCATTGAGGCCGTCGGGCGCCGCTGCAATCGTTTCCAGGTCGGCCGCTACGCCGATCGGCGCGGGGCAGTCGAACGTTTGCTTCGAGCCTTCGAAGGTGATCGAAGCGCCGAAGGCCGTGTAACCATCCATCGAGGCCGCGGTCGCCAGCGACATATATTGCCGGCCGCAGCGATGGGCAGCCAGCTTGGTAAGGTCGTTGATCGTTCCCGACCCGACAGCGATGGGAATCGCCTTGGTCGGGGCGAGCGCCTCTTCGATACGAACTTCGTAGGTATGCTCGGCATAGAGGCCGTCGGCGCCGAAGACGAGGGGCTCGTGGCAGTGGTTGCCGGCCTTCTTCATGGCCTCGTGTGCATCGCGACCCGCCGCGGCGAAGGTGTGCTCATCGGCGATTATCATGCACGGCGAGTCGCCGAACAGTTCGTGAAAAAGTTTAGCGACTTGATGCCGGGTGCCGGGGTTGATTTCGAGACACCGTGTATCGCGGGCTTGTTGCAGTGCCGACTGAAGTCGGGCTTCATCGTCGTTCATCGATGTAGAGGAGGACTGTGCCAAGGAATGGTGACTTGTCGAGAGAAGAAAATGCGGACGAGTAAGGCAACGCATTATACACGATTGGCGTTACCTAGGAGACGTCTCGCGGAAGTGTCGCACGGCATTCAGCGTCACTTCGGGATAATCGGTGGCGAACGATTGCACGCCCAGCGCGAGGAGCTTCTCGAACGCCTGCTCGTCTTTGCACTCGGCCGAGAAGGTTTGGAAGACGATGTCGTTGAACTGCAACTCTTTGCCCAGGTTTCGCAGGAAGCCGCTGCTCGGCATGAAAGGCTCGTTGCTGTTGAGGTCGCCGACCTTGACATGAATTTGCAGGTGCGTGATTCCCGCGTACTTGGACCGGCGGAGATCGCTGAGCTTCTTTTCGAGCTCTTGCTCAGTGCCACGGTTCCACAGCAAAGTCTTCGATTCGGGGACCAGCTTCTTCCAGGCGCGAAGCAGCTTGTGATTCTCCGACGTGAAAATAACCTGTTGCTCCAGCTTGTGCTTGCGAACATGAGCTTCGAGCTGCTTGAGGTCGATCGATTTGATGTCGAGGTAAAGAAGCCGATCGGGGTGGCCTTCCATCTTCGTGAAGACGCTTTCCAAAGTCGGGATGCGCTCGCCGGCAAAGTGTGGTCCGCGAAACGAGCCGACGTCGAGCTTCTGCAACTCGGCGAGCGTCGACTTTTCGACGCTGCTCTTTTTAAGCTCGTCGTCGATCTTGTACGGCACGCGTTTGAAGTTGGCGTCGTGGAAGCAAACGATGACGCCATCTTTGGTCATCCGCAGGTCGGCTTCCGGAGTGAGGCCGTGCTGCCACGACCACTCAAACGACTCGAGCGTGTTTTCCGGCAGCGCATCACCTGCCCCGCGATGGGCCTGAATGTGAAACGGCGTGGGCTCACCTGCCTGGGCTGCCGTGGCGACGAGCGCCGCAACTGCAAAACCGATCACGGTTAAATGTTTAACGAAAAATCGAAACAAATTTATGTTCTGATATAAGGACATGAGAGACCGCCCGTTCGAGATTTTCAACCGATATGCCAACCGACGAAAGGCTGCATTATACAATCGTGACGGGCTGTCTGCCCACAGGCGTATCGGCTGCCAGGAGTGGAAGTGGAGAAGGGGCGGTATGTTATCATGGAATGAGCCACACCGGGTCTGCGATGAAGTATCGACACTTAGCCTTTGACGCCGTTTGCGTGCTTGCCGCATCGTTTTTGCTGCAGCCGGACGGCGCGGCATGGGCGAACCCGGCGATCGAATTTGGCCGCGACGTGGCGCCAATCTTGGAGCAGCACTGCATTCGCTGCCATCAACCGACGAACAAGAAAGGCGATCTTTCTTTAGCTACCTCGGCCGACCTTGTTAGCAATTCGTATGTGGTGGCTGGCGATCCGGACGCGAGTTATTTGGCAGAGGTCGTTTCCGCCACGTCGGATGAAAAGCCGCTGATGCCGAAGGAAGGGAAGCGGCTATCCGAAAAGGAAGTCTCCACCCTTCGCGACTGGATTCGTGAGGGGGCGCACTGGCCTGAAGGCGTTGTAGTGAAAGAGCGATCAAAGGCCGATCAAAACTGGTGGTCGCTCCGGCCGATCGCTATTCAAGTACCGGACGTTGTGGGAATTCCATCGGAGTGGGCCGCCAATCCTATCGATCGATTTGTGTATGCGCGGTTGACGTCAGCCGGGCTGAAGCCCAGCCCACCAGCCGATCGACGGACGCTCGTTCGGCGATTGTCGTATGATCTGACGGGCTTACCACCAACGCTGGAGGAAACGGCGGCGTTTGTGCAGGACCAATCGCCAAACGCATACGAGAAATTGGTCGATCGGTTGCTGGCGTCGTCGCGCTACGGCGAGCAGTGGGGACGGCATTGGCTCGATGTGGCCCGGTTTGGCGAGAGCACCGGGTACGAGGTCAACATATTGGTCGACAATGTCTGGCCGTATCGTGATTACATCATTCGTTCGTTCAACGAAGACAAGCCGTTCGATCGACTGGTGATGGAACAACTAGCGGGCGACGTTGTTTCGCCGGGCGATCCAGCGGTGCAGGTGGCGTTGACTTATTTGGCTTGTGGGCCATTTGACCTGGTCGTGAACAACGACGCGGTGCAAGCCGCGCAGATTCGGGCCGATACGATTGACGAAATGATCCGCGCCACGGGCGAAGCGTTTCTCGGTTTAACGGTTGGCTGCGCGCGGTGTCATGATCACAAGTTCGATCCGATCGCACAGCGCGATTATTACAGCCTGTATGCCACTTTCGCGGGCGTGCATCACGAGCTGTCGAAGCCTCCGGGCGCAGTGCCGCCCGCGACCGGCGAGCCATTGCCGGGCATTGCCCACTTCGAAGAACCGAAGGAGAAGCAGCGTATTTTCGAGCGAGGCGATGCGCAGCGAAAGGGCGAGGCGGTCGTGCCGGCGAGCTTCAGCACGTTGGCGAAGGCGACCACGGGATACGCGCTCGCGGCCGACGCGCCGGAGCGCGAACGGCGGGCGGCGTTTGCGAGGTGGCTGACGGCGGCCGACAATCCGCTGACGCCGCGGGTGCTCGCGAATCGGCTGTGGCAGTTTCACTTTGGCACGGGGATCGTCGCCACGCCGAACGATTTCGGTTACATGGGAGAGCGCCCTTCGCACCCGGAGTTGCTCGACTGGCTGGCGTCGCAGCTCGTGGCGGGCGGCTGGCGCTTGAAGCCGATGCACAAGCTCATCGTGATGTCGCAGGCGTACCAGCAGTCGGGCGAGTTTCGCGAGGATGCCGCACAAATTGACGGTGATGCCCGCCTGCTGTGGCGCTTCCCGCCGCGACGATTGAGCGCGGAAGAGATTCGCGACACGGTGCTGTATGTTTCCGGCAAGCTCGATGAAAAGATGGGCGGGCCTGGCTTCCGGTTGTACCAGTACTCTCGCGACAACGTGGGGGTTTATTTGCCGCTCGTTACTCCCGGCCCGGAGACTTATCGCAGATCGGTTTATCACCAGAACGCGCGGGCACAGCGAGTGGATTTATTGTCGGACTTCGACGTGGCCGACTGCGCGTTCTCGATTTCCAAACGGGTGCCGACGACGACGCCATCGCAAGCGCTGACGCTGATGAATCACAGTTTCACGATCACGATGGCCGATGCGCTGGCGAAGCGAGTTGCATCATCGACCGACGCAGCGGACCCTAATAAGCAGATCAAGCTTGGGTTTCAACTAGTGTTAGGACGCGATCCTTCATCGACGGAGCAGGCGGCTGCGGCCAAGCTGGTGGAGAAGCACGGGATGCGGGCATTCTGCCGGGCGATTCTGAATTCGAACGAGTTGATTTACGTGAACTGACGATTGGCATTCGCTATGAGTAACCGACACGACTTTGCCGATTTCGCGCGAGAGCAGATTCTGTCGCGGCGCGGCTTTTTGTCGAGCTCGTTCTCGGGGTTGGCGGGCATCGGGCTGGCGAGCCTGCTGGGGTCGGACATGGCCCTCGGAGCGGCGGTCGAGTCGAGCGTGATCGGTGGCGCGGTTCGCCCTGGGCCGGCGCAGTTTGCTCCGCGAGCGAAGCGTGTGCTCCAGATTTTCTGCCCCGGCGGCGCTTCGCATATCGACTTGTGGGAACACAAGCCGATGCTAGAAAAGCTGCATGGCCAGCCGATGCCGGGCGAAGAAAATCTGGTGACGTTCCAGGGCAAGAACGGCAATTTGATGAAGAGCCCCTGGCCGTTCGCGCCGGCGGGCCAAAATGGCAAGATGATCAGCACGCTACTGCCCAACATGGCGCGGCACGTGGACGACATCGCGTTCATTCATTCGATGCAGTCGAAGACCAACACGCACGGGCCGGGCTGCGTGTTCATGAACACGGGGACGATTTTCGAGGGTTTTCCCAGCGTGGGCTCTTGGGTTTCTTACGCTCTGGGCAGCGACAACGAGAACCTGCCGGCCTACGTGGCGATTCCCGATATTCGTGGTGAACCGCCGAACGGCAAGGCGAACTGGAGCAACGGATTTTTGCCGGCACAGTTTCAAGCGGTGGAACTGGCGGCCCAGCAGCCGATCCGCAATCTGCGGGCGCCGGAGGGCCTGTCGCAGGAGGAAGACGTGGCGACGCGCGACTTCCTGCGATTGCTCGACGAAGAGCACCTGGCTCAGCATCCAGGCTTATCGGAGTTGCAGGCTCGGATGAACGCCTATCAGCTTGCTGCGCGGATGCAGCTTTCGGCTCCCGCGGTGGCGAATCTGGATACCGAATCGCAATTCACCCGCCGGCTGTATGGCGTCGATGACGCCAACCCACTCAAGGCGGCGTACGCAAAGAACTGCTTGCTTGCGCGGCGACTGCTCGAAGAAGGCGTGCGGTATGTGAATCTTTACTGCGCGTCGCGAGCGTCGGGCGTCGATGGGTTGTTGAACTGGGATGCGCATAAGACGCTCCAGGCCGACTACGATCGGCATGCGCCGATTTTCGACCAGCCGACAGCAGCGCTGCTGACCGATCTTAAGCAGCGCGGCCTATTGGATGAAACGCTCGTGCTGTGGACGACCGAGTTCGGCCGGATGCCGACGCACCAGGCCGGTGTCTTGGGCCGCGACCATAATCCGGACGGCTTCACCTGCTGGATGATGGGGGCGGGAGTTCGCTCTGGCGAAACCATCGGCGCCACGGACGAGCTAGGCCGGCGGGCCGCCGCCGATCCGGTGACGGTGTGGGATTTTTATGCCACGGTGCTCCACATCCTGGGTTTCGACCACACGCAGTTGACGTACTACCACAACGGGCTCAATCGCCGGTTGACCGATGTGCATGGGAATGTGCTACAAGGGCTGCTGGCGTGAGCGCGGGGCGGAGCTAGAGTATCGATTCGGCCTGGCGGCCGACGCTAAATGGAGTTCGTTTGTAGGATACGGTGGAAAGTTTTCGATTTCTCCGTGTCCTCCGTGCCTCCGTGGTGAATGCCTTGTTTACTGCATCGGTTGCATTTCGATGCAGATTGGTGACGGCGCCTGGACGACGTTGTCGTTGAACACGAGGCGGCCGGTGCGCTGGTCGATCTTGAAGAGGGCGATTGAGTTGGTGTCGCGGCCGGCGGCGAGCAGCCAGTTGCCACTGGGGTCGAGGTTGAACGAGCGGGGGTGACTGCCGCGGATGGGCTCGCGCTCGACGAATGCCAGCTTGCCGCTCTGGGGATCGACCTGGAACGTGGTGATTGTGTCGTCGTTGCGATTGGAGGTGTAGAGATATTTTCCAGTGGGGTGGATATAGATTTCGGCGGCGGTGCTCGGCAGCTTTCGATCCTGTTCGGGCAGGCCCTCGATCGTTTGGATTTCTTCGAGCGTGCCGGCGGCCGGATCGAAGCGGAAGGCGGTGACGGTGAGTGTCAGTTCATTGACGACGTAGGCGAACCGGCCGCTCGGGTGAAATACGAGGTGGCGAGGTCCGCTGCCGGGCGGGCATTGGCCGGTGCCGTGTGGTGTGAGACTACACTGTCCGGGGTCGAGTTTGTAGATCACGACTTTATCGGAGCCGAGGTCGGGAACGAACAGATAGTGGTTGTCCGGATCGGTGCCGACGAAGTGGGGGTGAGGACCTTCTTGCCGGCTTTTGTCTGGGCCTGTGCCGGTGTGGCGGATAAGTGCGGAGTGGGGTTTGATTTTTCCATCGGCGGCGAGCGGGAAGGCTGCGATCGTGCCATCGCCGTATTGAGCCGTGAAGAGGCATTTTCCAGATCGGTCGACGACGAGATGGCAGGCGCCGCCGCCACCGGTGGGCATGGTATTCAAGAGCTCGAGCGATTGTTTATCGTCGGAGATTTCGTAGGCCGCGACGCCGCTTTTTCCGTTGGGTAGTCGTACCGCGGCATAGAGTTGTTTGCCATTGGGATGCAAGGCGAGAAACTCGGGCGTGCCGATTTCAGCAGCGAGCGTTGGCCGAGTAAGTGATCCCGTTTTGTTATCCAAGACCGCTCGATAAATGCCTTCCTGCTGGCCGTTTGTGGGTTCCGACATTCCGATCCAAACGACGGTTTGCTCGGCGTGAGCACCAATGGCGAGCAGAGTAACAAATGTAATAGAAATGAGTGCGCGGATGAATTGCATGGGACGCCTGTCGGGTAGGAGGGGCAGGGAGGGAGCTAGTAGCATAAGCTCCGGCTATGGATTCGGCGAGTAGAGGGCCTCTCGCGGGAGGTGAGTAAGCGGTATCTTGAAGTCATGTCTGAGAAAATTGTTGAAAAAATGCGAGCCGTGGTGCTGAGCGAATATCGCGACGACGCGGCCGACGCGATTCGTGGGCTCAAAGTGGTGGAGCGGCCGGTGCCGAAGCTGCGGCGTGGGCAAGTGCTCGTAAAGATCGCGGCGGCGCCGTGCAATCCGTCGGACTTGCTGTTGTTGCAGGGGAAGTACGGGACGCTGAAAACGTTGCCAACGGTGCCGGGATGGGAAGGGGCGGGAACGGTGGTGGCGAGCGGCGGCGGATTGCTGGGGCGTTGGCTCGTGGGAAAGCGCGTGGCATGTGCTGTGCGGAGCGATCGTGACGGGACGTGGGCCGAGTATGTTGTGGCGAACGCGAACAATTGCATTGCGCTGAAAGCCAGGGTTCCGACAGAGCAGGGGGCCAGCCTGATCATCAATCCGATGACGGCGTATGCGATGCTCGATTCGGCCAGAAAAGCGGGGCATGCTGCCGGAGTTCACACGGTCGGCGCTAGCCAACTAGGCCGAATGATGATTGCAATGGCGGAAGACATGGGTTTTCCGCTGATCAATATCGTGAGGCGCGAAGAACAGGCAGAGATCGTGCGATCACTAGGAGCGAAGCACGTGCTCAACTCGACGAGTGAAGAGTTTGCGAATGAGCTGAAGCTGCTGTGCGCGAAGTTGAAGGCGACGGCCGCGTTCGAGGCGATCGCCGGCGAGATGACCGGAACGGTGCTCAACGTGATGCCGGCCGGCTCGACGGCGTATGTTTACGGCGCGTTGTCGCAAGAGGCGTGCGGCAATCTTGATCCGATCGAGTTGGTATTTCATGGGAAAACCGTCACCGGTTTCTTCCTTGGCAATTGGCTTGATCAAACGGGTGTGATTGGCACGTTGAGAGCGGCCGGGCGAGTGCAGCGGTTGATTGTGGAGGGACGGATTGGAACCACGGTGCAGCGGCGGCTTGGGCTGGACGAAGTGGTGGAGGGACTGCTGCAATACGTCGAGAACATGACGGACGGAAAGGTGCTGATCATGCCGAATGGAGCAGCAACGGCGAGCGTGGAATGATCTGGTTCGAGGTGGTTCTGCTTTGTTGAATATGAATATATAGCCGACCCATCTTGGGTCGGTTGCGTGCGTCGAATTTATCGTGGCGGATTTAATTGGGATAACGACCGGCCGAAACGGCCGGGCTATGTCCAATAAAGCACGGTTGCTTCTCGTACATTTCTATTGGAAAGATTTTTGTCGTGAACGTGGGCAATGATATCGATGCAGATCAATCGCTGCCTTACGAATTGATTGCCACAGCGGCTTCGGGCACCGAGGCGATCGTGAAGCGAGAGTTGGCGGCGCTGGGTTACGAAGCGCGCACGACGACGCCAGGCCGGTTGCTCTTTCGCGGCGATGCGGCGGCGATTTGCCGGGCGAGCTTGTGGCTGCGGGTGGCTGAGCGGATTTTGATTCGCATCGGCTCGTTTCCGGCGGCGGATTTCGACGCGCTGTTCGAAGGGACGATGGCCTTGCCCTGGGAGGAGTGGTTGCCGCGCGATGCCGAGTTTCCGGTGCGAGGGCGGTCGCACCGGTCGCAGCTTACGAGCGTGCCGGCGCTGCAGCGAAGCGTGAAGCGGGCGATTGTCGAGCGGTTGAAGAAGGCGCATCGCACGGCGACGCTCCCCGAGACAGGGCCACTCTACTCGATCGAGATCAGCTTGCGCGACGATGTGGCGATGCTGACGCTCGATACGACCGGCGTCGGATTGCACAAGCGTGGCTATCGGCCGCTGGTGGGTGAGGCGCAGTTGCGCGAGACGCTGGCGGCGGCGATGGTGCGGCTTACATTTTGGCAGCCGGGGCGCGTGCTGGCCGATCCCTTTTGCGGGACGGGGACGATTCCGATCGAAGCGGCGCTGATGGGGCGGAGCATCGCGCCGGGGCTGCGGCGTGAGTTTGCGTGCGAGATGTGGCCGACGTTTGATGTCGATTTGTGGAAGCGCGAGCGGGAGGCGGCACGAGATGCCATTCTGCCGGCGCTCCCAGAGCGCTTGCTGGCCTATGATATCGACAGCGAGACGTTGAGCCTCGCGCGGTACCATGCGCAGCAGGCGGGCGTGGCAGACGACATCCATTGGCAGCAGCGGCCGTTCAGTGAGCTGCGGGCGAAGGCCGAATATGGGTGCATCGTGACGAATCCACCGTACGGCGAGCGGATGGGAGACGATCGCGAGATTGTGGAGCTGTATCGATCGTTTCCGCTGGTGCTGAGGCGATTGCCGACGTGGTCGCACTATATTTTGTCGTCGCGGCCGGATGTGGAGCAGCTTGTGGGCCAGCGGGCGACGCGACGGCGAAAGCTTTACAACGGGCCGCTGGAATGCACGTATTATCAATTTCATGGGCCGCGGCCGCCGCGCGAGGCGGGGGACCGTTCTTCCGAGAGAGAACAGAGAGAGCAGGATGAAGGGGTAGCGGTTGTTGACCAAACGCCCTCACCCCAGCCCTCTCCCAAAGGGAGAGGGAGTAGTGTGGCGCCAGCGGGCGATGTGCCGGCGTTCGGCGGATTGCAGGCGAGCGCGGCGCGGCAGGCCGAGGAGTTTGCGAATCGGCTGCGAAACCGGGCGCGGCATTTTCGGCGTTGGCCGAAGAGAGGCATCACGTGTTATCGATTGTATGAGCGCGATGTGCCGGACGTGCCGCTTATAGTTGATCGTTATGAAGACGCTTTGCACATTGCCGAGTTTGCCCGGCCGCATGATCGCTCGCCGGCGCAACATGCCGACTGGCTCGACCTGATGGCGCGCACCGCGGCGAAGGTGCTGGAGGTGCCGCGCGAACGGGTGTTCATGAAGTTTCGCGATCGGCAGCGCGGCGATGATCAGTACGAGCGGGTCGATGATCGGGGCGCGACATTCGTGGTGAGCGAAAACGGCCTGCGGTTCATCGTGAATCTATCGGATTATCTGGATACGGGGCTCTTTTTGGATCATCGCAACACGCGGCAGATGGTGCGCGAGCGGGCGGCGGGCAAGCGGTTTTTGAATTTGTTCGCTTACACCGGCACGTTCAGCGTGTACGCGGCTGCCGGCGGGGCCGAGAGCACGACGACGGTCGACAAGTCGCCGACGTACACGGACTGGGCACGCGAGAACTTGAAGCTCAACGGCTTCGAGGGCGTGGCCCACAACATCATTCGGCGCGATATTCGCGAGTTCATGGACGGCCTGCGGCCGAGCGAGCAGTGGGACCTGGCGGTCGTCGACCCGCCGACGTTTTCCAATACGAAGGGGGTGGAGAACGATTGGGACGTGCAACGCGATCACGTGGGGCTATTGATGCAGCTTGCCGAGCACATGGCGCCGGGGGGAGTTGTTTTCTTCAGCACTAATTTCCGACGGTTCAGGTTGGATGAAGGCGCTTTGGCCAGCTACTCGGTACGTGAAATCACGCGGCAGACGATTCCGGAGGATTTCCGGAACGAGCGGATTCATAAGTGTTGGGTGTTGACGCGGAACGGCTGATCTCCGTCGACGCGAGGTAATACCCCGGGCAGGACTCGAACCTGCGACCCTGGGATTAGAAATCCCATGCTCTATCCAACTGAGCTACCGGGGCGTAAAGAACTTATGTCGATTCTACTGATTCGCTGCATCCAGGTACACTCGATCAATCGCGTATCGTATCTGCTGTTGATTGTACATTGACCGAGGCATACAACGTGTGGTTTTATTGCTCGCGTGGCGCATTGGCTTGCTGAACTTGTGAAGCCCAAGAGAAATGGCTTAATCGGATACCGGACTGATGGAGGAGCGAGTCGGTAGGCATATGACTACCCGATAGAGGGCGACGAACCGATGCTCGCTCCGGCACCTGGGAACGAGGATTAAGCACTAAGTCAAGCGTTTGATCGCCGTACTCTCACTTGGCAAAATGCTATTACCATCAAGAGCAAAGACAGAGAAGACGGCTCTGGTATTGCCGAGAAAACCGTCCCATTACCGCTTCCTGCCACAGCACCGAAGTTGCCACGCCAAATGTCGAAACCATTGGACTCACCGAAGGTTACAGGCTCTTTCCGCCATACGATATAGTCTTCCGCATCGACTTTGCCATCCTTGTTGTAATCGCCGTCGAGTTGCGGATGAGGGCCGTACCACCAAGCAAGTGCAAATGTTCCTGCTTCATTGGCAGCATCAAACCCTCTTTCAACAACAATCTTGTACTGACCGGCTGGAAGTGCGTTTGTAAAAATGTGCTCCACAGTTAGGTTAGTTGATGTCGATGAAGCGATCACGGTGTCATTGAGTGTTCTGAGAGTGCGATAGCCCACGACTTTCGGACAGTGGCGGAGCATTAATTTACGCCGCAACAACCGGGGCGTATTCGGCTTCGAACTTGTCTGGGGATTTGTAGCCGAGCGTCTGGTGCAGTCGCTCGGTATTGTAAAAGGTTTCGATGTACTTGAACACGCTGAGGCGGGCTGCCGCCAGGTTCTCGAAGTGCTCGTGCCCCGTCCACTCATGCTTGAGTGACCAGAAGAACCGCTCCATGACTGCGTTGTCGTAGCACTCGCCGCTGCGGCTCATCGAGCACTCGATGCCAAGCGTCCTCAAGGTCTGCTGGTAAGCTTCACTGGTGTACTGCGAGCCACGGTCGCTGTGGTGCAGCAGTTCTTTGCCGGCGGGTCGGCGAGATTCGATCGCTGATCGCAGCGCCGCGCTGACTAACTCAGTCGCCAACGAAGGCTGAAGTGCCCAGCCGACCACTTTCCGACTGAACAGGTCGAGTACCACCGCCAGGTAAACCCAGCCCTCGGTCGTCGCCAAGTAGGTGATGTCGGTGGCCCACTTGCGATTGGGCGCCGGGGCCGTGAAGTCACGCTTCAAGGTGTTGGGAGCCGGCGACTTCGTCGGATCGACCTGGGTGGTGGTCGGAGTAAATGCTTTACGGACTCGGCTTTTAAGGCCTAGTTCGCGCATCGCGGCCGCCACCGTGTTACGGCACGCCGATTCCAAATCGTCCTGTTGCCCGAGGACTTGCGTGATCTTCAGGCTGCCGTAAATGCCGTGCGACTCGGCATGCACTTGGGCCACGGCCGCCTTGATCCGCTCGTGCCGGCGCGCACGCGGGCTCGGCTCCCGATCGATCGATGCATAGTATCCCGACTTCGACACATCGAGCACTTCGCACAATAGAGCTACTGGAAACGAGTCGCGATGCCGATGAATCCAGGCGTGTTTCACAGCGACTCCTTCGCGAAATACGCCGTCGCTTTTTTTAAGATCTCACGCTCCAGCTCGGCCCGTCGCAGCTGCTTGCGGAGCCGGACGACTTCCTCGCGCAGCTCCTCGACCGTCGCGTGCTCGCCACATGGCGTCGGAGTCGGCGCGTACTTCGCGTGCCAGGCCCGCAGGCTCTGGTCGCCCACGCCCACAGCCGCCGCAGCCGCCTTGAAGGTGTAGCCTTCCTCGACTACCAACCGCACCGCATCCCGCTTGAACTCCTCACTAAAACGCCGCCAACGACGGGGCGCTTCCAGCTCTGACTCGCTCATCCTTCGGACCTCCTACAGGAACCATTATCCGGTCCCCGCCACTGTCCGAAAGTCGTGGGCTATCGCAGTCTTCACGCGATGAATACTGACATTGCCAGCGGGTTCTGGACACGAGGCACAGGATGGTTCAGCAAAGTGCGGCCCAGAATAAGCAAGAGGAGTAGTGATTGAAGTTCTCTTAAGACTATTTTCCCTCGCTTGGATCTAAGGAAAAAAGTGGCCTCGCAAAACACTCATCAATGGCAGTCAGGAAACCCTCATCCACATCGGTGGCTGTTTCGTCGCGTTTTGACATTTTCAGACCACTCTCTTTGACCACTCGGTCGTCAAATCGTGAGATAACCCATTCTGCAAGGGCATCATCTTTAAGCGAGGTGCGCGCGGCTGTGATTGCGTGTTCCTTCAACACTGTTCCCTGCGCAAAAATGCTCATTGAGCTGGCAATTCGATGTACGGGGGACGCTTCGATGTGGAAAAGCCAGTCTACTGCAGGTCGGCGCGTTCGGAGCGTCCGAATGTGGTCCTGCTTTAGGACCATCTCCGAGCTGTCCGCACCATAGGATTGCGCCTTGGTCGGCATCGGGCCTCCCATTCGCCCGGTGGAATCGGCAATGTCGGCTGTCGACGATGGAGGAGCTGAAGTTTTCAGAGTCACTTCTTCCGACTCAGCGACTGCAATCTCTGCGCTGCCACTGCCGGGCGGTGACATTACGTTGCCAAAACTCGCACGCCAAACGCTGTAAGCGTCTTGGGAGCCGCTTAGTTTTCGCCATACGATATAGTCGGCAGCGTTCACCATTAGATCTTGGTTGAAATCACCCGGAAGCAGCGCACTAACGTTCCAGTCGATGCTCCGCAATCGGGAATTCGCTCCGTTGGTAACAGTCACTGTCACTTGATAAGGGCCGTGCAGCTCGGCGCCAGCCGCGACGCTTCCGCTGATCAGTCCGGTCGCGAGATTGATCGAGAGCCCAGCGGGTAAACCACTAGCGCCATAAGTTAGGGTTCCGCCGACTGTGCTGTTGGCGTTGAGTTGGACGCTGACGTTTGCGCCAACTTGATGGGATAGAATGCTAGGCGCGACGAAGCTCAATTGCTCCGGAATTACGGCATGGATCTTTCGGACTGCACCACCGATGCGCGGAGCACTGCCGCCAACAAGGTCAGTCACAAATGGGTTGGGAATTGTGACGTATTCGAGAGTATTGAACCCGCCGCCGCCGTCCAGATCCCCGGCGATCGTTCCGGAAGAATTCATCGAACGGAACAAATCCGTATCCGCGCCACCGAGGAGGTTGCGGATGTTGTTCGCGCGGACATTCGCGCGAAGAAGCACGGAATTCGTGGCATCCATAGTCCAAGTATTAGGCAGATCGGGGCCGACCAATAGATCAGCGGTGGCGCCGCCGACGATCGTCAATTGCTGTGACGACTGCGGGAAGATCGCGCTGTCGATATACCACGTGCTACTACCCGTGCCACCTGTCAGCGTCGGCGTGAACCGCTCGCCGACGAGCTTGACCAGCCCGGGCGCCATGCCGGTAATACGTGTGTTGCCGTCAACGTCGGTTGTTAGGTGGATATCGCGGTGAGCCGTGTCGGCCGAGTTGTTCAGAGTCAGGGTCGTAAATCCGAGCGGTGCGGCGGCGTTGGAGCGAATCTCCACTTCGCCGATAATCGCCTGCATGTTGTTCGATTGGCCGAGCCGTACCAATGCCGAAGACGTGCTGCCGCTGGCGTTGATGCGCAACGGGCCGGTGGTGCCAAAAACGTCGACCGTTTGATTTCCGTTGTTGATGACGGTACCACCGGCGCCGGTATCGCTGACGATAATCGGACCGAAAGAGCCGCCGGGCCTAGCATAATTGACATCCAAATGTGTCTCTGCGCCGGGATAGCGCACCGTCCACCAGAGCGTCGCCCCCGAGATTCCAGATGCTGGACTGTCCAGTGAGAGCGACATCACATCGACGCCAGCATTATTCAGTAGCAACGTAGTATCGGGCGTCGGCGTGGCCGCGCTACGATAGTCGAGGCGCAGGTCGATCGGCTGCAGGTGGGATGGATCCTGCTCAACATAGATTTGCGTCACGCCGCTGTAGTCGGGAATCGACCCATCCGTGAGTCCTCGGCCCAAGACCAGTTGCACCGACGTAGCGCCAATAATGCTCAGCGGCCCAGCTAAGCCACTGTCATAGACAGCGCTGCTATTGGCGCCGGCATAGAGCTTCATCGTCGGCGGAGCGCCCGCGGTCGTACTGCCGGTAATGTTATAAGAACTGCCGGCGCTACCATAAATCTCTAGCGCATGGGGCCGCTTGAAAAAGTCGCCAAAGTAAATTGGCGCGGAAGCCAGGCCATCGACCTGCGTATAGAAATTGCCGAGTCCGGAATTCACAACCGTGGACACAATGGAAGACGGAGGCTGGCTGTACGTCGGCTGGGTGAAGCTAACGTTCGAGCGGCTGGAATCGGCTCGGCCATCGATGCGCGTCACGATCGGCGAGTTGTTATGCGAATCGCCACTCAGCAGGATCGGGCCATGGATGTTCTGCAGGCTGCCTTCGTCGCCGATGATAACTTGCGGCACAGATAGGCCATCGCCCCACTGCAAGCTGCCAATGGGCTGACTTGCTAAGAGCGGATACAAACGAAAGTCGACTCCATCGGCTCGAAACGCTACTGGGCCGAACAATTGCCCCAATACCAGTGGACCGGTTGTGCCCTCCACGGTGATGGGGCCATCGGTCATCGCTGTTTCACTTGCCGAAAGCCGCGTGCTAATTACGGAGGTGGTTCCAGCTGGCGTGTCGGCGACAGTGGTCGAGACAGCAGCATGGGCGGGTAATTGAACACTCAAGCCCGGCATGTAATTGGCAAACGAACGTGCGATATCCAGTCCCCTTTGGTTGGACGAATCCAAGAGAGAGATGGAGTTCACCAAGTTCGAGAAATGGATCGTGCTGCCGGCGATGCCGAGTAGCTCTGTGCCAGTCAGCGTGACGTTGGGCCGGCTGGCCACGGGAGTCGAACCATTGGGCAGCGGAATATCGGCGATCACACGGAATGAAGCGTTCGCGACGGTGACATCGGCATGCACCGTGTCCATCAAGCTGAAATCGCCCGTGTGCCCGCGGCCCCATCCCGGAAAAATCATGAATGCTTCGAAAGGCGCGTTGACAAGCGAAAATGCAATCGGCAGCGAAAATAAAGGGTTAAGCTCGACGCGGGTCGCGCCACCATTGCCTTCCACGTAAACTGGCCCGTTCACATTTCCAATAATCACTTCTTCGACCACGTTGGCGATCGTGTTATTTGGATTCGCGATGTAATGGACTGCCGTGGCAAAGGGATTGTCGATGAGCAGCGAAGGAGCCGGATTGCGAAGGTTCGAGTTCGTACCCAACTTTGGCCCGTTGACGAACACCTCCGCGTTCGGCCCGTAAATGACGCTCCCTTGGAAGAACCGCAGGTCGGCCATGCCTGGATACAAGTTGTTGGTTGAAATGCCGTGATAGTATTGACCTGGGTTGTAGAAAAAGTCGCTGGCCAGTCCGGTGATCTGCTCGCCCGAAGCATCGAATACCAGCTTGCCCTGGCCGGCTCCTGTATAGGTGTAAAACACGGGCAACTGCCTTTGTTGGCTCGAAGCGAGGACGGTCGTGTAATTGCCGTCCAGATATCGAATGGGCGTTGGAAGCAAAGCCGCGCTCGTAAAATCTACGGGCATCAGATTGCGATACAATTTCGAAATGCTCGGCAGCGTGGTGGCGTGGTATTGATCCTGTTTATCGAACACGCCGCTGACTTGTCCCACGGCGGTGACGCTCCCGTCCGCATTCAGTCGCTGTCCGACGTATAAATCGAAATTGCCTGTTACCTCCAGCGGCATGACCGTTTTGGCCATCACATACACGCCGACCGGCGGCTGGCTGGTGGCAAAATTCCGGATTGTGGTCTTCGAGGCGGTGTTCGGGGTGCCCTCGACGGCGAAGCGATCGAAGGGGCTGCCCGTGATCGTCAGGTCGCCAAACAACTGCTGCATCGTGAGCGATGCCGAAGCTCCCATCCACGCCAGCGAAGTGGACGTGAGGGTCAGGACATTCGGCTGCGTGCCTTGGCGGTCGTCGATTTCTTTTAGCCAGACTTTGTCGACTGACACGTGCCCCCGAATATCGGTCAGCACTCCCGCACCGATCGTGACTATCGTTCCGGGATATTGAATGACTCTGGCGCCGACAGGGACCACGCTGCCATTCGAGGTGTTGGAGTTGTTGTAGTTCGCTACACTCGGCGCAGTGGTGCCGGTAATGGTCGTAGAGAGCTGTGGATTAGCTTTCGCCATCACAACCGTGGTTTGGCCAAACGTGGTGACCACCCCTGCCACCCACGATTCCATCGCCTGCTTTAGTTGCAAAGCCCAAGCATAATCTGGCTCGGCGACCTGAAAATGCAGAGTGCCGCGCAGTTGCGAGGCGTCGAGGTTGACCTCGTTATCGGTCGTGACGGGATTCGAATTCAAGGGGAACACGCGGATCTGAGCAACGCCGCTGAGGGGCGGCGAATGGTCTGATACGTACTGCAACGTCGTGTCGTAGTAATCGAACTCGCCGTTTTGGAGTGGGCTGGTCGTTAGGATCGGTGTCTCAACGTGTCCGCTGGTCGTCCCGAAATCTTTGGAAATCACTTGGAAAAAACCCGCGGGCGGAGTTACTGCGAAATAAAAGCCGAAAAAGTATCCATAGCTGATCGGCGATTGGCCTTGCACCGTGGGCGCCAACTTGAACGTGGTCGGCGCAGTAACGCTCAGACTGTCCTGCGGCATCGAGGCCAGTACGTACACCTTGTTGGCCGCGTACAGCAGCGAATCATTGGTGTCCACCGCGTCGAGCGAGATTTGGCCGGCCCTAACGAGGACGGAGAAGTCATTGGGCGCGGTCGGATTGGTGCCATCGAGCCGCTCGTTGCCATCGAGCAAAATCGTTCCCGACCCCGTTTTCCGAAGATCGGCGGCTACCGTCGCGCCCGGCAAACGGAGGTGGAGTTCATCCTGATCGCGGTAGCCGTTGATCGTGACGCTCAACCCGACCGTTTGATTGACCACACGCAAATTGCCGGCGCCGTCGATCGTGTATTGCGCTCCGGCGGGTTCGAGGTCGCCGTCGAGCACCACTTCGCTTACCGCCATGCCGCTGAAATTAAGCGTCACGGGTACAGCCACGTCCGTGAGTCGCCTCACGCGCTCGACGGTGGCCATTTGTTCTTGGTTGAGATCGTCGATGACCAGTCGCCGACCGGCATAGAAGGAAAAGTGGCCGTTGAGCGCCACGGGCACGGTCCAGTTGGCGGTGTAGACCTGGTCGAGCGTCGTGGTGACGTTGTGCATCACGAGATCGGTGACGCCGGCCGGCGTGCGGTTCAGGTCCAAGCGATCTCCCGCGCCGGCGTACGCGGTCAGCGTGCTGTAGAGATTGCTGTAGGTGAGCGTTGGCCTCAGGCTGCTGCCGGGGATGATCCAGTTGCGGAACGTGGTGTCGGTGAGCAGCAAATCGCTGGGTTGGGCCGCGGACGAATCGTCGATTTTCAGCGCTACTTTGCTCGTCGTCACGTTGCCCCGGATGCGGGCCAACTGGCCGGCGCCAAAAGCAAGCGTTGTCTGGTCCACCTGATACGTGCTACTGCCAGGAAATGGATTGTTACCGACGACGAATACCGCCAGAAGCGGATTAACGGCTGCGAGCACGATAGTCGTCAAGCCAAATGGGCTTACGACGCCAGGGAGCGGGTCGAGCGCGTTGATGTGCAGCGTGCCGACAAGCTGGGAGGCGTCGGCCGTAAAGGTATTTGTTGTGTTGGCGACCGTGGGTAAGTTCAAACTCAGATCGTCCTGCACTTGCGCGCCCACCACGTACAGCGTATCAAACGCATGCAACACGCTGTCCGTCGAGGCGTTCGGATCGAGCGTCTGCGTGCCCGCGCGCAGCGTCGCGGCAATGTTGTTAGCAGCCGTTGGATTGATGCCACTGGATCGCGCCGTGCCATCAACGTAGATCGTGCCGCGGCCAGTTTCGGTCAGATTAACATCCACGCTGCCGCCTGGAAGACGCAAATGAATTGAATCTTGATCCCGATAACCATTGATCGTCACGCTGAGCCCGAGCGTTTGATTGACGACGTGCATGTTGCCGATGCCGTCGATCGTGTAGCTGGCGCCTGCTGGATCGAGGTCGCCGTCAAAGGCAATGTCCGTACCGCCGTTGATTGCGGTGCTGAAGTTGAGCGTGATTGGCACGTTCGCCAAGCCCGTCAGATGTTGGACGCGTTGCACGGCCCCGCCATTGAGCCGGCGCTCGCCGAGATAGAGCGAAAAATCGCCGTTTAGCGTCAGTGGCTTCGTCCAAGCGGCCATGTACACCGCGTTGCGGCTGGCTGTGGCATTGTTGAACACGGCACTGGTGATGGACGCAGGTGTTCCATCCAACGTAAACTGATCGTCCGCCCCGGTGTTCACCGTCAAAGCGCCATGCAGTCCGCTATAAGTAAGCGCCGGATTGCCGGCGAAAGCGGGAATGATCCAGCCGGAGAACGTCGTTCCCGTCATAGCAAAAATGCTGCCGCCTGGCGCCGCAGAGTTGAAAATGGTTCCCTGGGCCAAATGATTGTCGATCGTTAGGACGGTGTTGTTGATCGACACATTGCCGCGGATGTCGGCCAACCGACCCGTGCCAAAGTATGCCGTCGTCGAAGTGCTACCGCCGTGTACCGCGACAGTTCCGCCGGAGGCGAGTTTGGAAATCGTCACTACGTCGTGTACCGATGAGCCGCCCAACGCATCCACGTTCAAAGTGCCTACCAAGCTGGACGCATCCAGAACGACGTAATTGATGCCGGCCGCTTGCGTGGGTGCTGCGACATTCGCCGTGATACTATCCACGGTCCTCAAACCGTGAAAAACCAAGGTTGGATAATTGATCACATCCAGCACGAAATCGTTGGCCGCGTTGGCGTGCGAAGTGATGAGATTGCCGGCCGCAAGCGCCGGCGTGGTCATCGACACAGTTTGGACCACTCCCGCCGGTCGTGTGGAGAAATCGAAGGCGAGGGCGCCTTCGTTCTTCGAGAGTTGCCCGATTTGAGCCGATCCGCCATGCTGGCGAATGGTGGTCAGATCGGCGTCTTTCATGCCAAACAAGTAGGTGGTCACGCCCGTCGTGACGTTGACCACTTGAAGCTCGTTGTTTTGGATCATGAGAGGATTCGCTGGACCCTCTGGGATCGCTGGGTCGAAATCTGGATTGAGGTGCGTATGTAGGAACGGGTCGACAATGATCTGGCTCGTTCCGCTGTTGGCCTTCGTGTCCAGCGTGATGTTTCGCCCACCATCGCCGGTGGTGGGAATGCTAACGATCACCTGCGACACGCCGGCGGAACTGAGGTCGCCGATCGTGATGTCTGTAGATCGATCCTGAGCGCTGATGACGAGTGTGGAAAACTGGCGCAGCCCCAGACCTGGCGACGGCGGAGCATCGACGATCTGGTAATGCAGGTCGATGGAGCCGTTCACGCCCGGCATGGCGCTGATCCATTGCGTGCCTTCGCCCGCTAAGACGACGAACGTATTGTGCCCTTCGTCACTCCCGCCGAAGATCACCCCGCCATCGGTGAGCGGCGTGCTGATGATAAAGGAGTTATCTCCCATGCCGCCGGAGACGAAGTTTCCGCCTGGACCGAGCACAATGGTGTCATTCCCCGGCCCGCCGAATAAAATATTGCCGCCCTGACCACCGATCAAATAGGCGTCACCCTGTCCCGCATGGAGAGATGCGCTGCCAGCGCCGTTGTAGAGGAACTCCGTCTTTCCCTCTCCGCCCCAAAACTCCACGTTCACATTCACGCCCGGCAGCACGTCAATGACCAGGTCGCCCAGGTCACCATAGCCGGTGATCGCTCGTACGCCAGTAATCTTTTGGGTTGCCCAGTATTCTATATCGAGAATGGGGAGCTTTCGTAGCATCGCGATCTCGATCGTCTCGCCTGCGTCGGTCGTCTCGATATTGCGAATGACGATCTTTTCATCGCCGTTGATTTGATCGACTTCCTGGCGGAGATGCGCGCTGGCGCCTACGTACAGCACCACAGTGCCATTCTCGTCAGGCTGCGAGGCGAGGATTGGGCCGGTGGGAACAGGCGGCGCGTTAGGGTCGGGCATATTTAGGTCGACGATCACTGTGCTGGCGATGTCGAATCGTTTTTTCCAGCCGATGAATTCGCCGAAGAAGGGTTCCACGAATCCCACGCCGACCTCAATCCCAATCGCCGCGACGAATCGGCCGCTGGTCCGCAACCCACCGTTCGAAAACTCCGCAAAGCGCAACTTACCATCGTGATTCGGGTCGTTGATCGTGATGCTGACTGGGTCGTTCCCCTCGTTGTCGGTCTTGACGAAGCCGCCAACGTCCGCACTGAAGATGGCGACACGCGCGCCAACCCCGGCGAACAGATCGCCCTTAAGAGTGAAATGCGAATCGTCGGCGATATAAAAGCCAGCGATAATATCGCCGGAAACGTCCGCCGTATTGCCATCCGCCAGATGATTGAGCAATTGCCGCAGGCCAAAGGTGTCGTAGGCGAACTTGAAATGGGCCTGCATGTGAACGTCGCCGCCGAACTTCACTCCCATGCCGTAGACCGAAAAACTGGGCAACTCCGAGCCCTGCGAATTGAAGGTGTAATCGGCCGTGAACGTAAACAGGTCGGAGTCTCTTCCCAGCAGCATGCCGAAAACGGCCGCCTTGGGATCGTCGAGGATCGGAAAGTGGATTTCGTAGCCGTTGCTCATCGTGGCCACGAGTTTTTGCAAGAACTGAGTGGCCTCACTCGGCACTGGCAGGTTCGTCGCTTGCACATTGGCGATCGCAAAGTCGGTCAGATTCTTGAGATTGAGATCATGGACATCGCCCGCTGAAGGGACGCCGCGCAAGTCGTAGTTATTCAGATCGAAGCCGCCGAGCGGCATTTTCAGCGAGGTGCTCAAATCGATCTGATTGATCGAATAAACCAGATCGCTCATGCTGCGGATCAGGTCGAACAGAGGACCATACTCGGTATAGGGCGCCACGATGTCCGCGATGTCGAGCAAGGTGACATTGCCCCTTCCGATGAGGTGACTCAGATCCGAGAGGACTGGCAGCGGATATCGGAAAAGCTCCTCCAATGGCTTCATCGGCGCAGTGGTGGTCTGGATAACTTCGAACACCGGCTTCAACACGTTGCCAAGGAACTGGCCCAGATTCAAAGCAACGTTGTCGACCGTCACCTGGGGCGGGTTAGCCGTGGGATTATTGCTGCTGAAGCTCCAGTGCAAATGGAAATCGGCGTCGATGGCCGGGAAGTCGTCATTCGTGCCGGTAAAGCCGCCTGTTAGCCGCAGGTTGGCGTCTGCCACGCCGTCCAGCTTGATCGTGGGCGCGCCGGTGAGGTTATTGGCCATCACCGTAAGATTCAGGGCGTTGGCCTGGCCGGCGATCGGCGTCGCCGTGCCCTTCACAAATCCCAACGTTGCGCTGGCGCTAAAACCGGCCGACGGGCTGGCCGATACGAAGATCGCCAGCGGATGGAGCGGATCGACGATCGGGTGATTGCCGTCCGGTGCCGCCAACCCGGAGAGGTTCTTGTTCGAATCCAGCGTCACTTGTTGGTTCGTGGAATTGTAAGTAAACGCCAGCTCGAAGGCGAAGCCGACCGAAACATCGATCGTGCCGCTCGTCGCCACGCTCAGCGGCAAACTAGGCAGACCGGTGTTGAAGCTGAACGACCCGCCGGCTGGTGTCGCCGCGCGCTGCAATCGCATTTGCACAGCGAATGTTTCGCTGGCTGGACCGTTCGGGCGCGTGACAATCACGCCATCCGCTCCATTGACCAGCAACGGTACGCCAGCCAGAGCGTTCTGAATCTGGCTGTCCGTCGGATTGGACAGTGTGCCCAATCCGGCTAGCCCGCTCTTCAACTGAGTGCTGAACGAGCTGACGATTTGCGCGGCGCTGCCCAACGATTTACCGACGAGCGGAATGCTGGATAACGGCCCCGTTTGATAATTGTTGAGCGTCGAAGTGAGCTGGGTTTGCATACCAGTTAGCTGGCTATCCAGCGAACTGGCAAGATTGGTGAAGTTGACGGCCAACAGCCGCCGGTCTTCCAGTTCTTCGAAGAGGGGTCGCCGTGAATGACGATCCAGCTTGACCGTTTTTCTCAGCCGTCGGCGCGTAGACTTCCCACGATGCTTCGTCCAGCCGGGGATAATACGAAACATTGGGCCTCCGAATTCATACCGCAAACGCCCAGCAAGTTGGACGGGCACGTCATTTTTTGCTTCCGCCTCCGTGACCGGGCTCAAGGCCTTTGGTCGGAGGTCGTCGCAAGATGGAAAAGCGAAGCGTAACTTCTAGTCTCTCTAGCGAATTCGCCGTGCTAATGGGGCGCGCAAACTACTCAGTTTTGCTCCTGGCACGTCTCAGTGTTGCCAATAATGCCGAAAAAATGTGGAGAAAAGAAATTCGAGTTCGTTTTATACTTGAGAGGAGAACACTCTCCAACTTCAGCGTTTGAACCGGCAAAACGAGACTTGGCGCTCTCGGTGGCCTTGGTAGGTGTCGCTTGACACTAGACAAACATTGGCCACATGTCGCTAGCGGCTCCTAGACCCCATACCGGGTACGAGTAAACTCAGATTTGATTACTCAATCTGGTTGCGCCATGACACGTGAAGTCACAATACCCCATGAACACGCGCTGGAGCAGTACCGCGACTATTTGCGACTGTTGGCCTCGCATCAGTTTGGGTCTCGTTTCCGCGGCAAAGAGGATCTTTCCGGTGTGGTACAGGAAACGCTGTTTGAAGCACACCGAGAAATGGTTCGGGGGGTGCGCGTTCCAGCCGAAGAACGACTGGCGTGGCTGCGAACGATTCTCGCCAATAACCTAGCGGATCATGCCCGGCGGTTGACGGCCGAAAAACGCGACATGGGACGTGAAGTACCTTTGCAGAAAGCCATCGAACTTTCCTCGCAATGGTTAGAAGACTGGTTGGCCATCGAGATGCCACCCGATCTTGGGATGGAGCAGGAAGAGCAATTGTTGTCGTTGGTTGCAGCGCTGGCACGCTTGCCGGAAGCCCAACGCGAAGCAATCACGTTACACTACTGGTCCGGTTGGACGCTGATGCAAATCGCCGAACAACTCGAGCGATCGCGTGATGCAACTGCGGGACTAATCAAGCGCGGCCTACGGCAATTACGCATCAACATGGGCGCGAAGGGCGGCATTGATTATGGAACGGAGGGGGAATGATGTACGACATGGCCGATGGCTCGCAAAGCTGCCTCGCAGACGCCGCCGTCGCCGAGTATTTAGAGGCGGTGGAACGCGGCACGCCGCCCGATCTGGAGGAATTCCTGACGCGACATGCGAATGCCGGAGATGCACTACGCGAGTTCCTGGCTGATTACCAGGCCCTCGAGCGATTATCGCCGCACCGCGCCCCCATCACCGCTGCATCTGCTCACACAACTGCCAGGATACCAGCCGGCAAGTACTCGCGGCTGGAGTTGCCGCGTGCTTTCGGAGATTTCGAACTCTTGGAGGAAATCGCTCGCGGCGGCATGGGCATCGTGTACAAAGCGCGGCAGACTACACCTTGTCGAATCGTTGCGCTGAAGATGATCCTGACTGGTCAACTGGCCTCCGACGCCGACGTCGAACGCTTTTATGCCGAAGCTCAGGCTGTTGCCACGCTCGATCACACCAACATCGTCCCCGTTTTCCAGGTCGGCAATTGCGAAGGACAGCATTACTTCTCGATGGGCTACATCGAGGGAGAAAGCTTATCGGAACGGCTGTCTCTCGGACCGCTGATGGCACGCGAGGCTGCAGCGATCATCCGCGATGTCGCACTCGCGGTTCATTACGCACACAAACGGGGCATCGTTCATCGTGATCTGAAGCCGGCAAATATCCTCATCGATCAAGACAGTCGGGTTCGCGTCACCGACTTCGGATTGGCCAGGCGGCAAACCGACGAAACTCGGCTTACCCACACGGGCCAATTGTTGGGGACGCCCAACTATATGCCGCCGGAGCAAATAACAGGCCGAGCGGAGGACAGTGGGCCGGCAGCGGATGTGTATTCGTTAGGCGCCACACTCTATGCCATCCTCACAGGCCGCCCACCGTTTCAAGCGGCCAGCATGGCCGACACGCTCCGCCAAGTGGCGGAACAAGAACCAGTTGCGTTGCGGCAATTGGATGTCGCCATTCCACGCGATTTGGAAACGATCGCCTTGAAATGCTTAGAAAAATCTGCCTCGCGCCGGTACGCCACCGCTCAAAGTTTGGCCGACGATCTCGACCGCTTTTTGACCGACCGGCCGATCATAGCGCGCCGTTCGACGCAGCGCGAGCGGTTTGTGCGCTGGGGCCGACGCAATCCGCTGGCCGCGGGGCTGACGGCGGCGTTAACGGTCTTGGTCATTGGCGCGCTTAGCGTGCTGGCGGTGAGTAATGCACAAATCCGTCGCGAGTCGGCCGCACGGGCGGCCGCACTGCAACAAAAAGATGCCGCTCTGGCCACGGCCCGTGACGCGGTGAACCAAATGCTGACGGACGTGGCCAGCGAGAAGTTCAACAATGTGCCGATTGCGCATCCGCTGCGGGTCTCGCTGCTCAAGGGCGCGCAACGGTTCTATGAAGATTTAATGCAACTCAATGAGGCCGATAGATCGCTCGTGCCAGAGCTGGCGCAGGTGCTCTACAACATGGCGGGACTACAGCGAGAGCTAGGGCAAAAGGAGGATGCTGAGCGTTCCTTGCGTCGTGGAATCGATCTGTTATCCGCAATGGATAAACGAGACCCAGTCCTGCAGGAACGCATCGCCATCATGGAGTTGGACCTTGCGTACACCATGGACCCAACGAGTGGAGCACTGCAATCGGCTCGAAAGGAAGATCCAGCGGTAGAAGCGCATTATCAACGCGCACTGGAACATCTGCGCGACCTGCATCAACGATGGCCCGAACGGCGCCAAGCTTATGTATTATACTTGCATTATCGAGGCGACAGAGCGTACAAACGCGGCAACCTGGAGCAGGCAGAACAACTGTGGCGGGAAGCGATTGTGAATGGCGAAGCTTGCTTGGCTCAGCATCCCGACGAATTGAATACGCGGATCGGCCTGTGCCGGGCTTGCATTGGAATCTTCAATCGACTCCTACCAACGAATGGAGCCGAAGCCGAGGCGATTGTTAAACTAGGGCTCGCTCACGTTGAGATTGCCTTACAACAACAGCCGCGCTCCTCTCAAGCTCGCGATGCGAGCGCCTCACTCAATTCAAGCCTTGCCTATTGTTACTGTAGGTCAAACCGCGTCGAGGAATCGATTCCATTGTTCAACGAGGCCGCCAAGGCGATGGAATCGCTCTGCGCCGACTTTCCGTGGACGCCCGAATTCTGGAGTACTTTGCAGTGGTCCTTCGGCAGTATGGCGAGCACTCTGAAAGATCAGGGGCGACTCGATGCAGCGCAAGACATCTTGCGAGGTTCTTCCAACTGGATAAAGCAGGTTCACGCAACGATTCCTCGCGATCCAGGACCGCGCAAATTTTTGCAACAAACGCGGATGCGACTTGTCGAGGAACTGCGATCCGCCGAACTGGACCAAGAGGCGGATGACTTAACGCGTCTCGACATGCATTGACCATGCACGCCGTTTCTCACGCAGTTCGGTCACGTCCTTGGGCCAACCGTCCACCAATGCGACACCGTTCAGGTGTGCGTAAAGATCGAAACTGGCTGTTGACAATCGGCATAGCATCGACAGACGAAACGACCTCGGGGACGCAAATGTCGCAACCTTTAGCGGCAGTCACTGGCATCGGGAGGCCGTCTGTCGCCAGGGCGTCCCGTCGAGGTAAGGCACGTTGAGTATTTCAACAAGCCAGCCGATGACGCACTTTTGCTGCTCACGCCGCCAACAATGTAATCCGCGGGCCGCAGCCGCTTGATCCGCTAGTGACGTGCCCAAAACGGTACGCTTCTGTCAAACCTTACTGAGATCGGCGCCGTTCAACTTTGACGAATAGTGTTCCCGCCTTTCGTGAAGGCCCCGTCAAACAGATCGCCGTAACAATCAAAGAAACAATTCGAACCTACGCCCCTGAGACAACGCGCCGCGCGACACCAACACATTGTCAATTCTGTACGATACCTTGTTCGCCCCGTGAGCCGCGGCAAGACGCACTGCACTTAATAGATTTCGCTGTAAAAAGACACCAAACCGATTAGAGCAACTTTCCTTTTTATGCTCCCGCATATCCGCTGTCGCAGAGAGCGACGACCAGGCGTCGGAAGAGAGGCTCGACGGGGCTGGAGGTTGGCAACTGAAAAAAGATTCGTCGGGCCGAGACCCAGACCCGAGCGGCCACTTTGATGATCCGCTCGCGGAGCGTCGCAGATTGCCATTGGCCTTCGGCCGACTCTCCGCAGCCCAAGCGACGTAAACCGTCCAGTAGCGTGTAAGCCAATCCCGAGAGGAGCAAGCGGAACTGATTGGCGAGCAGCTTCGAGCAACTGGTGCGATCGGCGAATAGGTAAAGCTGTTGTTCCTTGATGCGGTTTTCCATGTTGCCCCGTGGACAATAGCGATCGTCGTAGAGCGTGGCCGCTGGATCGGAGAGGTTCGTGACCACGAATCGCGGATTGGCTCCTTGAGAACTGTACTCGGCCTTGCCAATCACCCGCCGGGGGCGGTCCCAAGTCTTGGCGGCGTACAAGAACCCCGTGAACACTCGCTGCTTCTGGCCGGTCGCCTCGCAGAGAGCTTGGGCCACTTCCATGGTCGGCTTCAATTCTCTCTCCAGCCGCGCGTTGCGGGCCAGGCCGAAGACGTAGAACACGCCCTGCCGGTCGCACCAGCGCAAGAGTCGCCAACGACAAAAGCCGCTGTCGCCGCGGAGAATGATCTTCGCGTGAGGCCACCGCTGGCGAATCCGCTGGACCAGCAACTTCGTGATCGCCCGGCTATGCCTGGCGGCGTCGATGTTCGAGGGCCGCAAGTACGCACACAAGAGGTGCTGGCCCGAGAAGACATACAGCGGCAGGTAGCAGTAATGGCGGTAGTAACCATGGAAGAAGCGACCCTCTTGCTGGCCGTGTGTCGGGTCGTCGGTGGCGTCGAGGTCCAGCACGACCTCTGGCGGAGGCGTGTCGTAGCTGGAGAGGAACTGTTCGACCAGCACCTCGTGCAAACGCGCGATCGAAACGCGGGTGATGCGGTTCTCCAGCCGGCAGAGCGTCGCGGGACTCGCCAACGGCCGGTCTGCGTGCGGCTCGCGGCCGGCCGCCAGTTGCAGGGCCGGGTCCGAACGCAGGACGGCATGGTCGTTGCCGTCTTCGTAGCCAGCGGCCAGGGCAAAGATCCGCTGGGCCAACAGCTCCCGCTGCTGGTGCGTGATCGCGGCCGGGTGGCGAGGGTCGGGGATCGCCTCTTGGATCGCATCCAGCAGGCCCAGCTTCCGGTCGATCTCCCGCACCAGCAGCAGCCCAGCGTTGCTCGTGAGTCGCCCACCGCTGAAATCCGCCTCGACCCGGCGACGACCCAAGCGTGACAAGACAAGCTTCTGGCGTTTACACTGTGTCATTGCGATGAGCCTTGGTTGGTCGACTTGATAGTGTGGTAACCTCAAGTCATAAACCAACTAAGGCTCTCGCGCTATAGCGACTCGAGAAAGTAACGATGAAATATCCGGGCTAGGCTTAACTCGCCCTGCAATAGCCCAATTTCTTCAAAGGCTTTACCGAAGTAGTAGAATGCCTTCGACGCATCAATCTCTGGGCTTCGCTGGATCGAATTCAATCGACGGAATAGTGTTTTCTCATCGACTTCACCTTCGGCAAGATCGAGGCAAAGTTCCTGAGTTGGCCTGGCATACTTTTCCCAGGCGACGTTGAATAAATGCCAGATCAGTACTGTCCGGTTAGAAGTCGAATAGCGGCAACTGGTTACGTTGCAGGCCGTTGGGGTTTTGGTCGATCGAAGGTAGAAGCAGCTGGTTTAACGGGGTTTTCTCGATGGTATTGACACTCAGGATTTGGAGGATTTCGGCGAGGCTCAAGGGGCTGCCGAGTTCCTTCTTGAGGAGGGCGACCAGCACGTAGACGCTCACGGCGATCCAGACTTGGGTCTTCACCGCGTTCTCGGAGTTGCCGAGAAAGGCTTTGATCCGCAGATGCTGCTTGATCCACTTGAAGAACAACTCAGTGTGCCAATCATAATACCTCCCAAGATAACACTTTGATCGAGCTAGCACAG
>CAZJWY010000021.1:0-39930 GCA_964549545.1 uncultured Planctomycetaceae bacterium
GGCATGCCCACGCAAAGCCGTGGGCATGCCGAAGTGTTGCTAACACATGGCCACTCCAAGCAGTGGCCATGGCACCCAATGAATCATTGGCGGCGCAGTCATCAATAAGTCTTATTCCTCTCTGCGTGAGACCTCTTCCGACTTTGCCCCCCACAAGACATCGGCCGCTCGTTGCACCAACGACAGCCCCGTGTGGAGCGTCTTCGCTCGCCAGCTTCGACTTTTCGGCACAAACGTCTCTGCCAATCGCCGCCGCGACGAGTGGTTCGCCGACCCGGTGCCAATCTCTCCGTGCCACCGCAGTTCGTCGGCCAATGCTCCTATCACGCGCATCGGCGAGTAAGTGCCGAACTCGGCGGTCGAGTATCGATATCTGCAATCGGGAAACAAAGCTCGCAACCAGGGGCCGAAACCGCCGCGCACCTCGTACGCCTGCGTGAAGCTTTTGAGCTTGCGTACGAACTTGCCATCGAAATGCTCCAGCCACCACGCACAATTGTCGAGCCCTTCCGACTCGGAAACAAGCAACTCACACTCGGCCCACCTGCCCAGCCCCGTGTGAAAATCGAGATGCACAACTTCTTCCGCCTCATCAAGCACCGTCGGCAAGAAGGATTGCAGCGCTTGCGACGACTGAGCGGGCGCACCGCCGCCGTAGTACAGCCAATCGGGATAGTCGTACTGCCCGACCGGTAGCGTCTCCCAAAACGAGCGAACGCCATGACGCATTGCTAACAGTGCAAAGCGCGCGGTCCAAAATCCGAATCGCGTCCGCGGCCGACCGGGCTTCATGGCACTGCGAAACGCCGCCGACAGCGGCGGTGAACCGCTGTATTCTTCTTCCGGCAACAAAAAGTTGCGATTCAAGTCGATATTGTCCTCGTTGAATCGTCGTCGCCAGGCAAACCCAAACGGGTTGATCGCGTGGATCAACACAACAGCCCCATTTGCCGGCGGCGACCAGCTTGCAGTTAGTTGCTCCAAGAACGCCGATTGCACCGCCGAACCAAACAAACCTTCGACGCCATGCACACCGCTCGTCAGTACAATCGCCGACTTCGGCTTCGGATCGCCCGCCACAGTGACGTCGATTGTCAGCGGTTCATCGTTTGGACTTGGCGCATGTATGTGGAGCGAATGATGAGCCAGGCCGAGACGATTGCTCGCCGTGAGGAAACGCTCGCGCGCTGAAAAGTAATCGGCCGAGTAATAGTGAGTTGCCTCGAACAACTCCTGACGGAGATGGGCCGCATGTGGATCGACATTGGCCGAGGCGACGTTCACGTAAACGACTCCGTCAATTATTCCTTCATCCGATATTCGTCGGGCGACAGCCGGCGCTTCAACCAATAGTCGTCCGAGCGAAACCCATACTGCGTCGGCTTATACTCGCCGACAATCGCGACGTTGGTTCCATTTTCCGGAATCTTGTCTTCCATTCCCAGCCCCCAGTATACGGCATTCACGAGCAAACGGCGCACCGCTTCGTTCGATAGATCGACCGAGGCGCCGATCGTCGAGCAAAACGCGCGTCCCGGCTTTCCGCCGGAAATTTCATATGTTTTCTTCCAGGCGATCGGCATCATCGGATCATTCTTGCTGCTCACCGCTGGGCCGTCATCCGGTCGCATCCCGTAGTTGGGGTCCGACTCATCATACTCGCCTGTGCGTGCTGTCACTTGCCCGAGTACGAGCGGCTTCGAATCACCCGGCAGCGGCAAGCGCACTCCGTACACATCGGTCGATCCCCAAATATCACCATCGTGGATTCCACGCACGATCGGATCCTCGGCGGCGCCTGGCGCGATCATGCCGCGCGTGCTCTCGTGCTTGTGCTTGCCGTGGTGACTGATCCAATGCTCGCCGAGCACCAAGCGACCAAATCCGCCGGCCCACTCACTCTTATCGCCTTGGTACGCATCGCTATAGTGTGCCCACTTCGAATCCTTGCTCTCCGGCTTGAACGCATGGGTGGCCGTGCGAATCCCAATCACCGGCTTGCCAGCTTTCAGGTACTCATCCATGATCGCGAGTTGATCGTCTGGCAAGTCGCGCCAACGCGTGAACACCACGACGAGATCAGCATCCTTAATCGACTCCAGCCCGGGAATATTCTGCCGATTGTTCGGCGCGATCAGTCCCGTCTTCGGATCGATCGCGAACAACACGCGACAATCGAAGCCGTGATGCTTCGCCAAAATCTTCCCAAGCTGCGGCAGCGCCTCTTCCGATCGATACTCCTCATCGCCAGAAATGAGCACGACCTTCTTCCCATGCCCCGGCTCCCCGCCTCCTTTGTAATCCACCCACGGATCACCGGCCATCGCACCGGCAGCAAGCAAACTCTCGGCAAACACGCCCAACGCAAAACAGAGGTTGCAAAACAATGATCTGGATCGCATAACACAACTCGCAATCTGAGAATGACATTTCATGCCGAGGCGCCTTGAATCCGGCCTTTGTAGAAACAACAAGCCAAGTATAACCTCCGACAAAATAATTCGAGCCGGGCAACTATTGCAAGCGCTTACCCAACATAAAACATGAAGAATTAACCACGGAAACACGGAGGGCACAGAGAAATATTTAAGGAACCGCGGATGAACGCGGATAGACGCAGATAAGACTCGAATAACGATGCCTTGAATTATCTGCGTCCATCTGCGTTTATCTGCGGATAAAATTTCTTCTCCGTGCCCTCCGTGTCTCCGTGGTAAATGCCTTGTCTTTCACTCCGAAACATGTCAACCAACACGCCCCATCAACCGAAGCGAATCCTCTTTCTCTGCACCGGCAACTATTATCGTAGCCGATTCGCCGAGATTTATTTCAACTGGCAAGCCCGCCAGCGCGGCCTCAACTGGACCGCCGATTCGCGTGGTCTCTTCCTCGATGGCTGCAACTACGGTCCCATCTCGCGTTATACGCTTGCCCGCTTGAAAGAGCAGGGGGTTAAGTACGACCCAGATCAGCGATTTCCGCGCCCCCTTTCCGAAGTCGACCTGGTTGCAGCCGACTTGATCGTCGCGGTCAAGGAAGCCGAGCATCGGCCGCTCGTTTCCATGAAGTTTCCCACCTGGTGCGATCGCATTGAATACTGGCACGTTCACGATCTCGACTGCGCGACGCCGGAGGATGCATTTCCCCATTTGGAATCCGAACTGATCCGCTTACTCGATCGCCTAAGCGAGTTAGCGAGTACACTCGCTGATCGATAAGATTCCATCGTGGTCAGCCCTGCATCAAATCGCCACGAGCCGTTATGCTTGCAGTCAGCGGCCACCAACACGATCAAAGGCACGCGGTTTGCCACTGCCCATTTGCACGTGGGGCAGACATTCCTGTCTGCCGCAATTCATAACCTCACAATCAGCTTCATACCGCACAAAACCTATCACCGCAGGATAACAAAGCACCACATGGCAACCGCCGCAACATTGAACGCCGCCCCAACCACCCGCACACCGTGGTACAAAGACGCCATCCTTTACCAGGTCCACGTGCGCGCCTTCCGCGATGGCAACAACGACGGTATCGGCGATTTCCGCGGCCTCACCAGCCGGCTCGACTACATCCAAGACCTCGGCGTCACGGCGATTTGGTTGCAGCCATTTTTCCCCTCACCGCTCAAAGACGATGGCTACGACATCGCGGATTACATGAACGTCAATCCGCAATATGGCACGCTCGACGATTTCAAAGAGTTCCTCGATGAGGCCCACCGGCGCGATTTGAAAATCGTTTCCGAGATGGTGATGAACCACACCTCGGATCAACATGCCTGGTTTCAGCGCGCACGCCGCGCCCCGGCCGGCTCCGACTTGCGCAACTGGTATGTTTGGAACGACACTCCCAACAAGTACCCTGAAGTGCGCATCATTTTTCAGGACTACGAGCTATCGAACTGGTGCTGGGACCCACTCGCCGGAGCGTACTACTGGCATCGCTTCTTCAGCCATCAGCCCGATCTTAACTTCGACCACCCCGCCGTTCGCGAGGCGATGCTGCGGGTCGTCGACTTTTGGCTCGGCATGGGCATCGACGGCATGCGGCTCGACGCGATTCCTTATCTCTACGAACGCGAAGGCACGAACGGCGAGAACCTCCCAGAGACGCACGCGTTCCTGCGCGAGGTGCGTGCTCATATCGACAACAACTACTTCGATCGCATGTTGCTCGCCGAGGCGAATCAATGGCCGGAAGATGCCGCCGCCTACTTCGGCAACGGCGACGAGTGTCACATGAACTTTCACTTTCCGGTGATGCCGCGATTGTTCATGGCCGTCGAGCGCGAAGATCGCTCGCCTATTATCGACATCCTTGAACAAACACCCGCGCCACCCGACGGCTGCCAGTGGGCCACGTTCCTGCGCAACCACGATGAACTGACGCTCGAGATGGTCACCGACGAAGAGCGCGACTACATGTATCGCACGTTCGCCGTCGACGCCAAGGCCCGCATCAACCTGGGCATTCGCCGCCGCCTGGCTCCCCTCATGGGCAACGATCGTCGCAAGATCGAACTCATGAACGCGCTCCTGCTGTCGCTCCCTGGTACGCCTATCTTGTACTACGGCGACGAAATCGAAATGGGCGACAACTACTACCTGGGCGACCGCAACGGCGTGCGCACGCCGATGCAATGGACCGCCGACCGCAACGCGGGTTTCTCCCGCGCAAACCCGCAGAGCCTCTACCTGCCTGTGATTATCGATCCTGAATATCACTATGAGATGCGCAATGTTGAAGTGCAGAACGCGAATCCACACTCGCTGCTCTGGTGGACGCGGCGCATCCTCGACGTTCGTAAGCAGTACAACGCGTTCGGCCGAGGTACGTTCGAGGCACTCTCTTCTACGAACTCCAAGGTCTTCACGTTCCTTCGGCAATGGGAAAACGAAACGATTCTCGTCGTAGCCAATCTTGCCCGTGTGGCTCAGCACGTGGAGTTGGACCTCTCGCGCTTCGCCGGTCAAACGCCCGTCGAACTTTTCGGCCAGACGAAGTTCCCAACGATCGGCGAACAGCCATACGTTCTCTCGCTCGGCCCACACGGCTTCTATTGGTTTTGCATTAACTGCGATGAAGAACCGCCCGCAGAGTACCCACAGGTCGACCTTCCCACATACCACGCACGCGCCGGCTGGACAGAACTCTTCACCGGCGCGGGCCACAAACTCTTTTGTGCGGCTCTCGAATCCTATCTACGTCGTCAACGCTGGTTTGCCGCGAAGGCACCTATCCTGCAACGCGTCGATCTGATCGATACGTTCGACCTGGAGACATTCACGGCCGAGCCGCCGTTGCGACTCGTATTCGCTCGCGTCGCTTACTCCGAAGGTGAACCAGATACTTACGTCGTTCCGGTGACGCTGCTTGCCGAAGACTCCGCAGCGAAGCAACTTGAAACGCATCCCCATTCTGGTATCGTGCGAATCGATACTTCGTTTGACAGCAAACACTTAACACTTTGCGAAGCGACCTGGTCGGATCGTCTTTGGCCAAATCTGCTCGCTACGATCGCCGATGGGATGCAATTACGCGGTGAGCATGGTGCGCTAACCGGAGTTCGCACAAACGCCTTCGCGTCACTTGCCGAAGGATGGACCAATCGTGGCTCACACGCCACTCCGACAGGTTCTCATCACAATACGTCGGTCGCGTTTGACGATCGATTCCTATTGAAGCTGTTTCGCCGTGTTTCGCCGGGACCGAATCCCGAGCTTGAAGTCGGCCGCGCGCTCACTTCGCACCAATCGCCGCCTTCCATCGCCCGGCTGGCCGGCGCAATCGAGTACCATGGCGACGCGGGAACACACATCTCGATCGCGGCGCTGCACGAATATGTCGCACACATCAGCGACGCCAAGGCGCTGACGCACGATGAACTTGCCCGCTACTTCGAGCGTGTTCAAGCTTTGCAAGCATCTGCTCCGGCAGACTCGCCAGAGTCTGACTCTGCCTCGAAATCGCCTCCACATGAATCCGCAAGCCTGGTTGATCTCGCTCACTCAGAGTTGCCGACACTCGCTCAGGAGATGATCGGCGGTTACTTGCACCATGCGGAGCTGCTCGGCCAGCGCCTCGGCGAACTTCACCTGGCTTTAGCCACCGCCGATGGCCCCGCCTTCACGCCGGAGCCTTTCAGTCGGCTCTATCAACGCAGCCTGTATCAATCGATGCGCAATCAAATGCGTACGACCTTCGACTTGCTTCGTAGCCGGCGTCGCCGTTTGAGCGAAAGCGCTCAAGCGCGCGCGGATCGCTTGCTTGCTCAACAAATCACACTCGTGGAAGAGTTTGGCAAGTTAACCAGCAATGTCTTCCAAGCCGATCGAATTCGCTGCCATGGAGACTTGCACCTCGCCGAGGTTCTCTACACGGGCAAGGACTTTGTATTCATCGATTTCGAAGGCGATTCGCGCCGACCGGTGAGCGAGCGCCGTATTAAAACCTCGCCGCTTCGCGATGTCGCGGGAATATTGCGATCGTTCCACTACGCCGCTTACAAAGCAACGATTGGCGAAGGCTCGGCCCACATCGTGCTACACGCCGAACCAGCCATCACCGATTGGGCGCGATTCTGGTCCAACTGGGTACAGGCCTCATTCTTGCGTAGCTATCTCGAGACAGCACAATCAGGCAACTTCTTGCCGCCCAAAGTCGAGCAACTCGAAACGCTACTCACGGCTTACTTGCTAGAGCGAGCGATGAAGGAACTTCGCTACGAATTGAAGCATCGCCCAAACCTGATCGACATTCCGTTGGAAGGTCTTTTGCAACTTCTATAACACCAATTAAAAACCGAAACGGCAATAGGCCAAGCTCTCCACCGTTCAAAACCGGGGACTAGCGCCCCGCGGCTAATCCAATCAGCCGGCACGCGCTAGCGTCCGGTTCTTATGGTAGGTGTAAAGACAAAGGAGAACACGCGATGACAACACACGAGCAAATCGAAAAGTTTCTCGCCGGCAAACGCTTCGCCGTGGTCGGCGCTTCGCAAGACCGCACCAAGTACGGCAACAAAGTGCTGCGCGTTTATCAGCAGAACAACTACGATGTCGTTCCCGTGAACCCGAAAGCGGATGAAGTCGAAGGCTTGAAAGCGTATCCGGACTTAGCATCGATTCCCGGGACGCTCGATGGCATTTCGATCATCACACCACCAGCAGTAACCGAACGCGTCGTGCAAGAAGCAAACGAAAAAGGCATCCAGCACATCTGGATGCAGCCCGGCGCCGAAAGCGATGTCGCCGTTGAGGCCGCCAAAGAAGCGGGAGCAAACGTGATCGCCGGCGGGCCGTGCATTCTCGTATCACTTCGCTATCACGGCGAATAATTTCGGGTGCCATGGCCACTGCTCGGAGTGGCCATGTTTCCATAACACTTCGGCATGCCCACGCCAAGCCGTGGGCATGGCACTCATGCTCCATCCCGCCCGCAACCTTGACATGCGGCCGTGGTTCATTACGTTAGAATCACACACCTTTCTTTCAGGCGAGGGCTTTCGATGAGCCGACAGGCGAGCCAGTTTGCGTTGTTATTCCTCTTTGCACTCAACGTGCAATCAGTCGCCGTTCATGCGGCCAACAGCCGGCCGAACATTCTTCTGATCGTCGGCGACGACATGGGCTACGCCGACATTGGCGTCAACGGTTGCAAAGACATCCCCACGCCGAACATCGACAAACTCGCCGCGTCAGGCACACGCTGTTCGAACGGCTACGTATCGGGCCCTTATTGCTCGCCATCACGGGCCGGACTGCTCACCGGTCGCTACCAGACACGTTTCGGCCACGAGTTCAATCCAAAAGGTGAAGAGCCAACAGCCACGAAACCAGCCAACGACAGGAAAGACGCAAAACCGCAAACCGATGCGGCGGCCCAAGCCGATTGGGCGCCGGGCCTGCCACTTACAGAAACCACAATGGCTGATCGACTCAAAGCGGCTGGCTACAAAACCGGCTGGGTTGGCAAGTGGCACCTCGGAGCCGAGCTGCCGTACGTTCCACAAAATCGTGGCTTCGAAACATCGTTCGGCTTCCTCGGCGGCATGCATGGCTACTTCTCTAATGCGAAACCTCCTCTGCGTCGGCAAAATGAAACGATTCACGAAGAAGAATATCTGACCGATGCGTTTAAGCGTGAGGCAATCGACTTCATCGAGCACCAAACGCCTGACCAGCCCTTCTTCTTATACCTGGCGTTCAACGCGGTCCACACGCCGATGAACGCCACAGATGATCGACTGGCAAGGCTCAAAGACATCAAGGACGAAAAACGACGCACGTACGCGGCCATGATGGTCGCCATGGATGAAGCGATCGGAGATGTTCTGAAAACGCTGCGCGATAAGAACCTCGAAGACAACACGCTGGTGTTTTTCATTGCCGACAATGGTGGCCCGACCATGCCTGGAACGACGGTGAACGCGTCGAGCAACGCCCCGTTTCGCGGCTCGAAGCGGACTACTCTCGAAGGGGGCATCCACGTGCCATTCTTGGTGAAATGGCCTGGGCACGTGCCCGCGGACAAAGTGTACGATAACCCAGTAATTCAGCTCGATATCCTGCCGACAGCGCTTGCGGCGGCCGGCGCGAAAGCCGATGCCGATGCGAAGCTCGATGGCGTCGATTTGCTTCCCTATCTCACGGATAAAAACAAAGAGAAGCCCCACTCAATGTTGTACTGGCGCTTCGGTGATCAAATGGCGATTCGCCAGGGTGACTGGAAGCTCGTTCGTTACGATCCCGTTGTCGACGGCATGAAAGGTACCGCCACCAAAGCTAAGCTTTACAACCTCGCCACCGATGTCGGCGAGAGCAATGACCTGATCAAATCGGAGCCTGAAAAGGCGAAAGTACTTCAAGCCGCTTGGGACGAATGGAATAAATCAAATGTGCCGCCGCTGTGGGGCGCTCAACACTTGATGAAAAAGGCCAAGGGCAAGCGCTCGCAGGCGTCGCTCGAGCGAGCAGCCCAGCGAATCGCCAATGCCGAGTAGCGCGCACAGTTTTTTGGATACGCATTCATGAGTTCTCTACCGCAGCGCCGGGTCGCTCTGTCGCTTTTAGCCCATCCCGACGATGCCGAATTTCAATGCGGCGGTACGCTTATCCGTCTGGCCGATGCCGGTTGGGAAATTCATATTGCCACGGTCGCCAACGGCGACTGCGGCTCGGCCACGTTGCCGAAGGCCGAAATCGCGGCGATCCGTTTCAAGGAGGGCGCCGCGGCGGCGGCCAAAATCGGGGCCAGCTATCATTGCCTCGACGAACCGGATGTCAACCTGGCGTTCGATAAGCCAACGATCCGTAAGGTGACCGACCTGTTTCGCCGCGTCGCTCCAACGCTGCTTTTCACGCATCCTCGGCACGATTACATGCTGGACCATGAAACGGTGCATACCCTGGCCCGGGCGGCGGCGTTTAGCTATTCGATTCCGAACGCTTCGGAGCTTCCCCTAGTCGACGGATCGGCAATACCTTGGCTATACTATTGCGATCCGATCGGTTCGCACGATCCGTACACGGGCGAGCTTATTTCGCCCACGACCATCGTCGACGTCAGTTCGCAATTCGATCGCAAGACCGAAATGCTCGTTTGCCATGCCTCGCAGCGCGATTGGTTGCGAGCACACCATGGTATGGACGAATACGTCGAGACGATGAAACGCTTCAGTGCGGCACGTGGCGACTCGATCGGAGTGAAGTACGCAGAAGCATTTGTGCAGCATCGGGGGCATCCTTTCCCGCAGACAGATCTGCTGTCGCAACTGTTTGGCAGTACACGATAGTCGACATACTACATACAGAGGCGCAGAGAGCGCCGTGAAATGCTCGGGCATTAGCGGCGTTCTCTGCGTCTCTGCATGGATTCACTCTTGATTGCAACACAGGTTGCCCAAATATGGCCAGACCGATCAGCAAAGTCGCGCCGGGGTGGTGGGACTACACGACACTCGACAACTCGCTTCTGGCGGATGCGGCGCGACTTGGCCCGAGTGATCTTCAGCAACTTTCGCGGCCTGGTTTCGAAGTCACGATCTACGATACGATCGAAGAGTTCTTCTGCGCCGAAGCGCTCGAGTACATCAACGCCTGGAAGCAGGCGACGGCCGACAACCCGGCCGGCATTTGCGGGCCGATCGGTCCCACCGAGCAGCTGCCGCTCGTCGCACGGATGGTGAACGCGCTCGACCTCGACTTGCACGACGCCCACTTCTGGGGCATGGACGAATGGATCGAAAACGAGCGGCCGGTTTCGATCGATCATCCGTTGTCGTTTGCCAAGGCCGACATGGAGCTGTGCTTCAACCGCATTCGGCCTGAGCTGCAAATGCCGAAGGCGAACATTCATTTTCCGACGGACCTCGAGGCGTACTCGAAAAGCTACGACGAAGTTCGTTGCCTGCTCATGCAAGGCGGGCAGGGCGAAGTCAAGCATTGGGCGTTCAACGACCCGCCAAAACGTGAAGGCGAATGGAAAGACGCGCCGCCGCCGCCAGGAAAATACTTGCAGCTCAAAACCCGAATCACCGATCTGCACCCAATGACGGTGATTCAAAATGCCCGTACCTCAGGCGGCGGCTACGTGCCACAAGTGCCGACCCGGGCGGCGACCGTCGGGCCCCATGAAACATGGAAAGCCGATTGTGTTTCGATCTGGCATCCAGGGCATCATGACAACCCCTTCGGGATACGGCTGACAGCGCTGATGATCAGCAAACGCGTGCCAGATACGAGCGTGCCGATGTCGCTGCTGGCGGATCATCCGCGCGTGAAATTCAATTACTTCCGCGGCGGAATCGGAACGGTCGAAGCGGAAATGCATTGATGTGGCCTTGTGCCGGCGTGTTTCTATCCAATTCGATTTGCAAGTCGACCTTCGAATCAACAAGTGGTAAGTACGGTGTACTAAGTACGCCGTATTTTTTTGAGTGTGGTGTTTCTGGCAATAAAAGGCTGGAACCCTTGATGAAGGGCCATTGCCAGAGACAGCCAGGTAGTAGCCACGAAAAACACAAAAAGACACGAAAAAAGTGAAATCGAGACATTTCGTTTATGATGAAATAGAAGAATTGGAATGAGGAGTGTTCACACCCCTTCGTGTTTTTCGTGGCCGATGAGTCTCGGGTATTTCGAATGAGCCATCCTCGTTGTGTTGTACTCATTCTGGTCGCATTTCTTTTCGGCCCCGCTTTGGCGCAAGCAGCCGATGAATTGCGGGCTGGCGTGGCGGTAGTCGACATCACACCGCCGATTCCGTTCCGGATGCACGGCTATTTCTACGAGCGCCTCAGCACCGGCGTGAAGGATCCTTTGCACGCCCGAGCGATCGTGCTTCAACAGGGCCAGGAGTCGGCCGCGTTTGTGTTTTGCGATCTAGTCGGGATTCCCTCCACGGAAACTTTGCCGGCACGGAAAAAGGCCAGCGAGGCGACCGGCATCCCGGTCGAGCATATCTCGATCACCGGCACGCATACCCATACCGGGCCACAGTTCTTCATGTCGATCAACGACTTCTGGCACGCCGAGGCTGTCGCGAAATTCGGCAAAGACCCGTACGATTGCACCGAGTATCAACGCACGCTCGTCGAGAAGATCGCTGGTGCGATCGTCGAGGCGAAGGCGGCGATCGTGCCGGTTGAACTGAAAGCCGGCATGGCGCGCGAGGACCGGCTCTCGTTTAATCGGCGTTATCGCATGAAAGATGGGTCGGTACGGTTCAATCCGGCTCTGCAAAGCCCGGATATCGTCGAGCCTGCGGGGCCGATCGACCCACAGGTGGGAATTCTCACGCTCACCAAAGTTAATGCGAAAAGCCCCTCGGCGGCGATCGTTTCGTTTGCGATGCATCCAGATACCTCGGGCGGCGGCACGTTGTACTCGGCCGACTATATTCATTTTCTCGATCAGCGGATGAAGAAAGCATTCGGGCCTGGGTTCACAACGCTGTTCGGCACGGGCACGTGTGGCGATATCAACCACCGCGACGTAAGCAAATCGGTGAATGAGCAGCGGATGGCGGAGGAGCTCGGTTCGATGCTGGGCGACACCGTGACCCAGGCGATCGAGAAGGGCGAGCTTGCGCCGCTCAAACAGCCGTCGCTCGCGGTGCGTAGTACGAAAGTGCCGGCAACGTTGCAGGCGATCACCGAGGCCGATCTTGCCAAGGCCACGGCCAACATGCCGCGAGTGGCCGAGAAGGACTTTCCGTTTGCGGATGCCGTGGATGCCTGTCGAGTGACCGATCTGGCGCTTTTGCGGAAGACTTGGGGCAACACAATTCCGCTCGAAGTGCAGGCGTATCGCCTGGACGACGAAACGGCCATCGTGATGTTGCCGTCGGAGATATTCGTGAACCTTGGGCTGGCGATCAAGGCCGCTTCGCCTTTCAAAACAACGCTGGTCATCGAGTTATCCAATGAATCGGTGGCGTACATCCCCACGAAGCAGGCGTTCCTCGAAGGAAGTTACGAAGTGATGAACTCACGCGTCGAGCGCGGCACGGGCGAGAAGCTGGTCGAAGCAGCAGTTGGTTTGTTGAAGGAGCTGAAATGAGTTTGGGTTTTCTCGCACGTGTGACCGCTGGTGCGGCGTTCGCCACTGTTCTCTCTGGGCAGTTGCGGGCGGCGGTCGATCCCAATCCGCAGAAGGCGAGCGTGGCGCTGTCGCCGCAGGAATCGCTTCAGCAGATCGTTGTCGATCCGGGATTGAAGGTCGAGCTGGTGGCGAGCGAACCGAACGTGATGAGTCCGGTGGCGATTCGTTTTGACGACGACGGCCGGATGTGGGTCGTCGAGATGTGCGACTACCCGACCGGACCGACCAAGGATTTCCCACAGCAGTCGCGAATTTCTATTTTGACGGACAAGGATGGCGATGGCTTCTTCGAAACGGCCACGGTATTCGCCGACGGGTTGTCGTTTGCTACGGGTGTGCAGCCGTGGAAAGGTGGTGTCTTCGTAACGATGGCCGGCCAGGTCGCTTATATGAAAGACACAGGCGGCGACGATAAGGCGGACTACATCGAAACCTGGTACACCGGCTTCGCGGAAGGCAACCAGCAACTGCGAGCCAATCATCCGACGCTGGGACTCGACAACCATATCTACGTGGCGAACGGGCTGCTCGGCGGCAAAGTGCGCGATGCGCGTTGGCCTTATGCGGGGACGATCTCGATCAGTGGGCGCGACTTCCGCTTCGATCCGCGCACGCGGGCGTTCGAAGGCGTATCGGGAGTCGGGCAATTTGGTTTGACCATGGACGACTACGGCAACCGGTTTGTTTGCACGAACCGAAATCCGGCCATCCACGTCGTGCTGGACGATCAGAAGCTTAAGCTGAACCCGGCCGTGGTGGTGAACAAGGTGGCGCATGACGTGGCGACGGCGGGCAAAGACTCGCGGCTGCACTCGATCGGGCGGACCTGGGTAACGTCGAACCTGCATGAAGGACAGTTCACGGCGGCCTGCGGCGTGAATGTGTATCGGGGCGACGCGCTGCCGGCCGAGTATTACGGAAGCATTTTCACCTGCGATCCGACGGCGCGAGTCGTCCATCGCGAGGCGATGCAGCCAGACGGGGCAACGTTCGCCTCGAAGCCGACGAGCAAAGAAAGCGAGTTCTACGCGTCGCGCGACGAGTGGAGCTGCCCGGTGAATATGGAAGTCGGGCCGGATGGGGCGGCGTACGTGGTCGACATGTATCGGCAGATCATCGAGCACCCGCACTGGATGCCGGAGGAATTGCGAAACCGGCCGAACCTGCGAGCGGGAATCGACAAGGGGCGAATCTATCGAGTGGCGTCGGAGACTCATCAACGGAAAGGGCTGCCCAAGTTTTCTCAGATGCCAAGTGAGGCGCTTGTGGCCGAACTGGCGAGTCCCAACTCGTGGCGACGCGAGACCGCGGCCCGGCTGCTGCTCGAGCGGCAAGACCCGGCAATTGCGGAGCGACTGAAAGATCTGGCTATGAACTCGACTTCGCAAGCAGGTCGAATCCGGGCAATTCGATTGCTGGAAGGCTTGGGCGCCGGCGATGAGGAATTGCTGCTCAAGCTGTGTGACGACCGTGATCCGCGAATCGTTGAACAAGCCGTGATTGCAGCGGATTCGCACGTAGCGGTATCGCCAAAGCTGCGCGAGCGGATTGGGCAACTGGCGGCGGACAGCCCCGATGCAAGGGTCAGGTTCAATGCGCTGCTTGTCGCGAGGCCGTTGCCGCAGGCGCCGAAACATAAGGTGGACGAGTGGGAAATCGATGCGACGCTCGTGGCGGCTGGCAGCCGGGGAGGCACGGTGCTGGCCGAGATGCTGACTCAGGGCGACCTGCTCAGGAAGAACATCCAGAAGCCGGAGGTGTTTATCGAACGGCTGGCGCGCCTGGCGGCGTCGACGATCGAGCCGAGCGAACGATCGAAGGCGATCGCGGCGCTCGTAGCGAGCACAGAATTCGGCCGATCGGGACTGATCGGCTTCCTTAACGAAGCCCATCGAAAAAGAATTTCGTTCGATGATATCCGCAAAACGCTCGATGATGAAACGCGGAAGTCGCTCGACGGCATGTTCCAGTCGGCGATTGTCGACGCGACCAATCCGGAGCAGAAGGAAGCGGTACGCTGTGCCGCGATTAATCTCTTGGCGATCGATAGCAAATACGAGGATGTCATCCGGCAGTTGGCGAAGTCGGATGCGAATCAGCCTGTCCGTCTGCGGGCAATTGCCGGGCTGGCCAAGCAAACGGGCGCCGCACCCTGGCAGGAATTGCTCGCGCAATTCTATGGCGAGACGCCGGCCGTGCAGCGGGCCGTGATCGATGGGTTGTTTGCCAATCCAGAACGAACCGGATTGCTGTTGGATGCAATCGAGAAGGGCCAACTCAAGGCCTCGGTGGTTGACCGGATTCATGTCGAGCTGCTGCTGAAACATAAAGACGCCGGAATCGCGGCGCGGGCGAAGAAAATCCTGGCGGCGTCGATTCCGGCGGATCGGGAAAAGGTGTTGGCCGAGTATCAGCCGGTGTTGAAGTTGAACGCCGATCCGGCGCGGGGCAAGCTGGTGTTCAAGAATCGCTGCTCGGTGTGCCATAAGATCGGCGATACGGGCGTGCAATTTGCACCAGATATTTCCGACTCGCGCGAGCGCAAGCCGGAGCAATTACTGACGGATATTTTGCAACCGAATCGAGCGATCGATTCGAACTACTACAGCTACACGGCCACGACGGCTGATGGGCGCGTGCATACGGGGGTCCTGGCGGCGGAAACGTCGACCTCGGTCACGCTCAAGCAGCAGGAAGGGAAATCCGAAACGCTGCGGCGCGACGAGATCGACGACCTGCGCAACAACGGCGTGTCTTTCATGCCCGAGGGGCTGGAGAAAGATATTCCGCTGCAGGATATGGCCGATTTGATTTCGTTTATTAAGAACTGGCGGTATCTCGATAGTGGTCCTTCTGAGTCTGGGGGCGCTAAGCCGCAAGCAGGGTTGTGAGGATGTTGAGTTCGTGTGCTTTGTTTGGCAGACAAGAATGCCTGCCCCACGGGATTTCTAGCAAAAAAAGAAGGGGATCCCCTCCGGCGGTCATTTTCCGAACGTCCGGGGGCGCACGAGCGGCAAACGGCCTGCCAAGCGATGGATCGCTATTGCCGCGGGCTCGTTCCGGACTCTTCGAGTGTGAAAAACAGTGGCTACCGGGTTAGGGGCTGCTGCTCACAGTCACTCAGGCGCCTGCCAGAACGCGCGGCTCTTGCTTTCCATCGCGACCATCGCTGATCGTGCAGGGATGAGCTTAGCATAAATGAACAAATGTTCAATTACCCACTTTTGGCCACCTTGCGGTTTTTGTAGGAGGGGGAAGATTTACCACGGAGACACGGAGAAGAATTAGGATATTTGTCATTGCAAATTTGCAATGACCAATACTTTTCTTCTCGGTGTACTCCGTGCCCCGTGGTTATTCCTCTTGGATCGAGATGTGAGAGGGGGGGGCGGAGTGCGCTAAGCCGCGAGCGGCGGGGGAGGGGTTAGGGCATGGAGTAGAGGCCGGAGCCGGCGCGTTTTAGGCGGCCTTGCTTGGCGAGCTCTTCCCAGACGGCTTTGGGGTATTCCTTGGGGGCGGTGATGCCGACGATCGCGGAGCTCGAGCCGGAGAGTGGACTTTTGCCGATGCGCGATTCGTAGTCGAGGCGGGTGAGTTTCCAGCGCTTCTTGAAAGCGTTGTACGCAGACTTGAGGACCGCCGGGTCGATAGGGGCGGGCTCGGGAGTTGAGGGCGATTCGTTGGAGTCGGTAGACATTGTGGGGATTGGGCTGGGGGGGGCTGGGGCCGAATTCGAATTCAGCTTCAGTTGTTTGAGGCCGTCCGGGAATTTGAACGACCGGGGGGCACGCCCTGAGTCTTCGAAGGACATGAGTGGTGCGGTTTGGAGAACCACGCCCTTCCCAAAGCGTCAGGGCGTGCCACCCGGAATTCCCGGACGCCCTCAGTCATAGTTATTTGGTCAGGCGTTTGATGCGGATGTTTTGGAAGGCGACGGGGTCTTGGTGGCCGAGGAGGCCGAAGTGGCCGCTGGCGCGGGAAGCGCCGGGGTGCTCCTTGCCGTCCATGGGTTGCTGGCGAGCTTCGGCGATGTTGGCGTTCAAGATTTCGTAGCCGTTGAGAACGACTTTGACTTCATCGCCATTGATCGTGAGTTCCTGATAGTTCCACTCGCCGACGGGGCGAAGGTAGCCACGTAGCGCGGGGGCGAGGCCATAGAGACTACCGTGGGACTGGTAAGGATGGAGGTTTTTGTATTTCGGGTCAGCGTCATCGAGGATTTGCGATTCCATGCCTTCGTAAGCAACCTCCTTGTCGGTGAGGGGCGAGCGGAGAGCGAGGCCATTGTTGCCGCCCGCTGGGAGCTTGAATTCGAGGCGGGCGGTGAAGTTGTCGTAGGTGTCGTCGGTGAACATGTTGCCGTGCGTGCCTTCTTTGGCGACGAGCGCGCCGTCGACAACTTCGTACTTATCGGTGGCACCGGTCCAGCCGACGAAGTCTTTGCCGTTGAAAAGTGATTTGAACTCGGCGTCGTTCGCACCAATTTTGGAGAGCTCCTCATTTGCTTCTTTCGCCGGAATTTCGCGGATGAAGACGTTGCGGAAACGTGTTTCGGAGCCGTGGGTCTGCAAGTAGATCGGCCCACGGGCGAAGATGGGGATAGTCGGGTCGTAGTAGTTCTCGATGATCGTGTTGTCGACGACTTTCTTGTCGTTGAGGATGACGGTAACGTACGGACCGATCATGCGGATATACATGCGGTTCCAATCGCCGACGGGATTGTCGGCTTTTACGAGCGGGTCTTTTTTATTCTTCTTGTTGTTCCAGAGTCCGCCGGAGCCTTTGTCGGCACCGAGGGGAATCACGTCCTTATTGTTCGGATCCCAGATCTGGACTTGAGGAACGCCGCGGAGGTAGATGCCGCTGTCGCCATTGGGGCCGATCTTCCAATCGACCCACATTTCGAAGTCACCATAGTCGCGCGTGGTGGCGAGATAGGGCTCGTGGCCATCGCTGACAAGTTCGCCTGGCTCGACTTTCCAATGCTGGCGGAGTTCTTCCTTTATTTTCTTTTCGTGGGCGGCGCGTTCTTCGGCGGAGAGAGCCTTGATTTTGCGCGGGTCTTCGGTGCGAGCGCCGGTCCAGTCGTCGTAATCTTTGCCGTTAAATAGGGGGGTGAAGCCTTTGGGAGGGTGGTTGTTTTCTTGGGCGTGGGCAGGGAGGCAGGTGAGGGTGAGTTGGAGAAGGGTTAGGAGGATAATCGCGCTAAGCCGCGAGCGGCAGGGAAGGGTAGGCATGGTGATGCACCTGGGGGGGAATTGGGGACCGAAGGTGGTAAGGTAAGAACGGATTGATTTTAGTTGCGTAAAACGGGGGCGGGAAGCGGCTCGTTGGTTGCAAAGGCGTGTTTCGTGTGATTAGATAGGTCGCGGAGGACAACCTAATGACATTTCTTGATCGTCGTGATTTTTTGCGGACATCGGCGGCTGGCGCCGCGTTTTGGGCCATGGGGGCGGGTGTAGGCGCTAAGCTGCAAGCGGCTGGTGGCGCGGGGGATCTCAATGGCAAGCTGAGGCTGGCGGCAATTGGGAACGGCGGGAAAGGGCAGGACGATCTGCTGAGCATCAGCGCGAGCCCGCGGGTCGAGGTGGTGGCGCTGTGTGATGTCGACTCGTCGCATGACCACCTGGGCTGGGCCGCGGAGAAGTTTCCGAAGGCGGAGAAGTACGGTGACTTCCGCCGATTGATGGACAAGGCGGCGACGTTCGATGCGGTGAGCATTTCGACGCCTGATCACATGCACGCGCCGATCGCGCTGGCGGCGATCGCGCTCGGCAAGCATGTGTTCGTGCAAAAGCCGCTGGCCCACTCGGTGCAAGAGGCCCGGCAAATGCGCGAGGCCGCGACGAAAGCCGGCGTCGTCACGCAGATGGGAAACCAGATTCAATCGCATCACGCGTACCGCAACGCGGTGCAAGCGATTCATGACGGGGCGATCGGCAAGGTAAAGGAAGTTCACTCGTGGCAGGCAGGCGGCATGGATTGGCTGATAGTGGAAACGCAGCCGAAGGAAACCGATCCGATACCGCCGACCCTCAATTGGGACGCGTGGCTAGGAGTCGCTCCGGAGCGGCCGTTCAAGAAAGGAATCTATCATCCATGGACTTGGCGAGCTTGGCAGGATTTCAGCACGGGACAGCTTGGCGATTTTGGTTGCCACATTCTTGATCCGGTGTTCATGGCGCTGGAGCTGACGTCTCCCACGTCGCTCGAAGCCGAGGCACCGCCGCTGAATAAGGAAACGTGGGGGCGAAAGTCGAGGATCAAGTACACGTTCCCAGGAACAAGCCGAACGGCGGGCAATGAGGTGGCCGTCACGTGGTACGACGGGCTGGAGCACAAGCCGTCACCAGAAGGGCTGGGTCTGCCGGAGAAATACAAGTTGCCGGGGGCCGGATCGGCATTTGTCGGCGAAAAGGGAACGCTGATTTTGCCACATTGGGCAGATGCGACGTTGTTCCCGGCGGAGAAGTTTCAGGACTACAAGCTGCCGCAATTACCCGACCTCAATCACTACACCGACTGGGCCCATGCGTGCCTGGATGGCGGTAAGACGAACTCCAACTTCGACTACTCGGTCCCGCTGACCGAGGCTGTGCTGCTGGGGGCGATTGCCCTTCATTTCCCGAAGGAGCAATTGTTATGGGACAGCAAGGCACTCGAGTTTACGCATCACGCGGATGCGACAGCACGGGTGAAGAAGAGTTACCGGAAAGGGTGGATGCCGGAGTAGGGGTTGGAATGTGGGACGGACTTTAGTCCGTCTGTAGAAATCAGTCACGGACTAAAGTCCGTGCCACGGGCTATGGCAGGTTGAAGATTTCGATGGGTTCGATCTTGTCCGCAGGCTCAAAGCTCAGGATGCGCGAGTAGAAGTACAACTCGGTCTCGTGGGCACGGATGATGTTCTCTGCTTTGCGGAAGCCGTGCTGCTCGCCGGGGAAGGGGACGTAGGCGACGGGTACGCCCCGTTTCTTTAGCGAGTCGAGGATGACCTCCGCCTGGTTGGGCGGGACGACCTTGTCTTCGAGCCCCTGCAACAAGATCACGGGGCGTTTGAAGCGTTCCAAGTGATGGATCGGCGAGCGTTCTTTGTACCGGGCTTCGTCTTGCGGGTAGAGGCCGACGAGGCGGTCGAGGTAGCGTGACTCGAACTTGTGCGTGTCCTCGACCATCAGAGCCAAATCGCTGATGCCGTAGAGGCTGGCTCCGCAACGAAAGGCGTCGCTGAACGTCAGGCAGGCGAGCGTGGTGTAGCCGCCGGCGCTGCCGCCACGGATGATGAGTTTCTTGGGGTCGGCCTTGCCTTGGTCGGCCAGGAAGCGAGCGGCATTGACGGCGTCGTGGACATCGACCACGCCCCAGGAATCGCGCAGGCGATTGCGATACTCGCGACCGTAGCCGGTGCTGCCGCCGTAGTTCACATCGCAGACGGCGAAGCCGCGGGAGGTCCAGAATTGCGTCGTCACGCGGAACTGGGCGGCGGTCGCGCTGGTGGGCCCGCCGTGAATCAGGACAAGCAGGGGCGGTGCTTCGCCCGCGGGGCCGCGGAAGTCGCGATTGGTAGGCGGGTAATAGAACGCGTGGGCAGTTTTGCCGCCGTCGGTCGGGAACTCGATTGCTTCAGGAACAGAAGTGTAACCAGGATCGGGCTCTATGGGCGAGCTTTTGCGGATCACTTGCGACTGGCCGGTTGTGAGGTCAATTTCTATTAACGATTCGGGTTCGGTCGGCGAACCGGCGATGGCGTAGGCTAGTAGGTGCCGTGAGCCGAGCGGCGCCTCTTTAGGTCCGCCTCGGCTCGGCGGACCTACTACGTGGATGCTTGAAATGGTCGAGTAGGGCAAGTCGATCTGTTCGTACTTGCCGGTATGGGGATGGATGGACGTGAGAAACCACTTGCCGCCAGTTGTATAGCGGGCGACGATCGAACCGTCTGGCTGGAAGCCGTAGGTCGTCGTCCCGAAGACCCATTGGGGAACGCCGAACTCGGCCTCCATTGGCAGGACGGCTTCGACTTTTCCATCGCGGTCGGCGTACAGGTTCCACCAATTCGTTCGGTCGGAGACAAAGTAGAGCGTGCCGTCTGGAGACCAGTCTGGTTGGAAAATAGATTCATCGGGGCCGCCGGCAACTTTGCGTGGTTTGCCGAGCGTGCCGTCGGTGGCCAACGTGGCGACAAACAGCTCGGTATCGTCCCAGGGCATGTTGGGATGATTCCAGGAAAGCCAGGCGAGTTGGCGGCCATCTGGGCTGAGGCGCGGGTTCGAATAGAAGTCGGCGCCTTCGATGAGCGTCGAGACTTTGCCATTTGTTAAATCAACCGCCACGATGCGATTCGCGGGTTCGTGATCGTCGGCCGAATGGTCCTCGCAGACGGAAATGAGCCGGTTGTGCGCGGCGTCATGAATGAAATCGGCGAACCGCAGTTTCGATTCGGCCGTGATGGGTTGCGGCTCGCCTGCTTTGATTTGCCAGAGGCGCTGGTCGGCATAGTTGGTGAAGTAGACGGTTCCACCCGCCGCCAGCAATGCACCGCCGCCATACTCATGAACGGTTGTACGTGCGCTGAAAGGGGCAGAGAGGATGTCGGCGATTTTGCCGTCTGGCGTGCGGCGGACGATCGCGTAGCGGCCCTGTTCCTCGGGACGGCCTTCGACCCAATACAACGTGTCGCCATCGACGGCCACATCGCCGAAACGGACGGTGCCTTGCACGAGCATTTGCCGCGTGATGGGGGAACGCCAGCTGCCGTAGGGAGCAACAATCGGCTCGGTCGCACCGGCGGACGAGGAACCAATGGAAAATGCGGCCGCACACATAATGGAAAGAATCGTGGAGTATTTCATGATGGGTATCGACTGACAACAGGATACGCCCCTTATACAAGTTGCCGCAAGGACGCGGGCGAATCGTGCCAGGTTCGCGGTTGGTGTAATTTCCACTTATAATCGCGGTCAGAGAAAAGTATTTGGAGTGAGCGGATGTTGAAATACATCGAACGGCACTGTTTGGCCATTGGTGGGGCGCTTATCGCTGCGCTTTTGGTGTCGTTTGCGGAGGGAGGCGAGCGGCCCGTTCCGTGTGGTATTGAGGTCGTTGAGAAAGGGACCGGCTGGCCGGTGCCGATGGTGGAGCTGCGTACGATTCACAATGTCCGGTTCGTCACGGATAACGCGGGCCGAATCGCGTTTGATCTACCGGAGCTTCTGGGGCAAGAGACGTGGTTTGCGGTTGCGGGGGATGGCTATGAAGTGCCGACCGATGGATTTGGTCGACGTGGGATTCGGCTGACGCCGCAACCGGGTAAGACGCTCACGATCGAGGTGAACCGCACAAGCATTGCCAAACGGCTGGGAAGGCTCACCGGGGCCGGGCTATTTGGCGAGAGCCAAAAACTGGGACTCGAGCGTGGTTGGAAAGAGAGCGGTGTGCTCGGCTGCGATAGCGTGCAGAACGCCGTGTACGATGGCCGGATGTATTGGGCCTGGGGCGATACGAACTTTGCCAACTATCCGCTGGGGATTTTCCACATGTCGAGCGCGACGACGGCGATTCGGCCGATCGCGAAGTTCGAGCCGCCGTTGCGGGTGAAGTTTGATTATTTCGCGAACGCCGCGGGGCGGCCGCGGGACGTTGCGAAGATGCCGGGCGACGGCCCGACGTGGCTCAGCGGGTACACGACGCTTCCGGACAAAACAGGCGCCGAGCGGCTAGTAGCGACGTACATGAAGATCAAGCCGCCGCTCGAAGGCTACGAATGTGGGCTGTGCATGTGGAATCCGGAGACGGCAAACTTCGAGCACGTGCGCACGATATGGACGAAATCGGAAGCTTCGCCCAAGCATCCGCCAATGCCGCAGGGGCAACCGGCGATGATGGAGGACGAGCAGGGCAAGAAGTGGGCTGTGTTTGGCAACCCGCTACCTGATCTGCGCTGCCCGGCGACGTTTGAAGCGTGGCAAGACCCGACGACGTGGGAAAAGCTCGATCCGCAGGAGTCGTTGGTATCGGCGACGGATGGAAAGCCGGTGAAGCCGGCGTCGGGATCGATTGCCTGGAACGCGTACCGAAAGCGTTGGGTAACGATCTTCATGCAGTTGTTCGGCGCTCCCTCGGGGTTCGGCGAAATCTGGTACGCGGAAGCGGAGTCGGCATTGGGGCCGTGGGGACCAGCCGTGAAGGTTTTGTCTCACGACAACTACGCGTTTTACAATCCGCGGATTCATCCGGAGTTCACGCCGGCGAGCTCGCCGATTCTACTGTTCGAGGGGACGCGGTCGAAAACCTTTGCCAATCGTCCAGAGCCGACGCCGCGGTATGAATACAATCAGATTTTGTATCGGTTAGATTTGGATGATGCGAAGTTGGAGGCGGCGCGACAGGTAAAACGGTAAGGGAAGAACGTCTCACGCTAAGGCGCTAAGGCGCAGAGTTGTAAAAGAATGTGAGAAAGAAGAACGTTGATCTTCGTTAATCGTCACTAACCCCCCTTCGCATTTCAAGGTTATCTTGTGAGGAGAGAGAGTTTGAGAAGGCTGATCGTGAATAGAATGTTGGCTTTTACGTTTGTGGGTTACGTCACGCTGATCGCGGCACAAACGATGGCGGAGGATGTTTTTATTCGCGTCAATCAATTAGGGTATCGGCCGCAGGATGCCAAGATTGCCGTTGCGATGGGGCGGGCGGCGCTGCCGGCGAAGTTTGAGGTTGTTAATGCGGCAACGCAAAAGGTGGTGCTCGAAGGGCAAGCACATCTCAACGAAAAGAAGTGGGGCGAGTTCAACCACCACGCATCGCTCGACTTCTCCAAGCTCACTGCGGCGGGTGAGTACTTTATGCGGCTGGGTGATGCGAAGTCGGGGAAGTTTCGCGTGGGGGCGGCTTTGTATGCCGATTTGCCTGATCAGCTTCTGGAATTCATGCGGCAGCAGCGGTGTGGGTACAACCCATTTGTCGATGCGGTGTGCCATTCGTTCGATGGGCGGACGGTGGATGGACCGTTGCCGGCGGGGAGCTATGTCGACGCCCGTGGCGGGTGGCATGATGCGGGGGACCAGTTGAAGTACTTGTTGACGTCGAGTAATGCGACGGCGCAGATGCTACTTGCGTATGAGTTGGGGAAAGGTGGAGGCGCTAAGCCGCAAGCGGCGTTGGGGGATCTGGTGAATTCGCTGGGGCAAGCCGGTGCCAATGGGATTGTGGATCTGCTTGACGAGGCGCGGTGGGGGCTCGATTGGATGTTGCGGCTGCATCCGACGCCCGATCAGCTTTATCACCAGGTGGCCGATGATCGCGATCACTCGACCGGTTTTCGCCTGCCGCAAGAGGAAACGGTCGACTATGGCTGGGGCAAAGGGAGCTACCGGCCCGCTTACTCGGCCGACGGCAAGCCCCAGGGATTGAAGCAATACAAGAGCGAATCGGACGGCGTAGCGAATTTGGCGGGTCGATATGCGGCGGCGATGGGATTGGCCTATCAGGTGTGGAAGGACGACCCGCGGATGCGACCCTACGCAGAGAAGTGCCTGGTGGCTGGCAAGGAAGTTTACGCGCTGGGGAAAGCGAAAGAAGGAGTGCAACAGGGCAACTCTTACAGCGCACCTTATCGGTATGCCGAGACGACTTGGGCCGACGATATGGAATGGGGGGCGGCCGAATTGTTCCGAGCCACTGGCGACGCCAAGTATCGAGCCGACGCCTTGCGTTATGCTGAGTTGGCGGGCACGGAGGGTTGGTTTGGGAAGGCCAAGGCTGGGCATTATCAATACTATCCGTTTATGAATATCGGGCATTTCCGGTTATACGATTTGGTCGACGCGAAGAATCAAGAACAATTGGCGAGGTACTATCGCAATGAAATTGATGCCTGCGTGAAGGCGAGCCAAGAGAATCCATACGGCATCGGAGTGCCGTTCATCTGGTGCTCGAACAATCTGACGGTCGCGCTGGCAACGCAATGTGCAATGTACGAACGGATGACGGGCGATTCGAAGTACCGCGCGTTCACGGCCGGCCACCGCGATTGGCTGATGGGGTGCAACCCGTGGGGGTTTTCGATGTTCACCGAGATTCCGGCTGGAGGGCAGTTTCCCCGCGACGTGCATCTATTCGGCACGCCGCTCAAGCGGCCGGTGCGTGGCGGACTGGTCGATGGACCGGTCGCGCGGTCAATCTTTAGCAGCCTACGCGGCGTGACGATTCGCGAGCCCGATCCACTCGCGGCATTCCAAGACGAGCAGGCGGTTTTTCATGACGATATCCATGACTACTCGACTAACGAGCCGACGATGGACGGCACGGCGTCGGCGATTTTGATGTGGGTTGTCCTGGGAACGAATTAGAGTGCGTTATTCAGCATGCGAGTTCCTTATCTTATTTCCGCGGTGTTCGTATTGCTGGTAGCTGGCGGCATTGTTTGTGCAGAAGGGGTTGCAACGGCGCCGGCCAAAGCGGCGATTTGTGATGTAGGCTACCCGGCGAATTGGTGGGCGCCGGCGCCGAAGGAAGGCGCGCCGCAATGGGAAATCCTGCCGCAAGAGGCTGGACCCGGCGAAGTAATTCTTTCCAAACGAAACGAATTGGGCCTGCTGTCGAACTTCGCAGCCACGCCGTTCACGTTTCGCGGCAAAAAGTACGCCAGCCTGGAAGGATTCTGGCAGATGATGAAGTACCCGGAGGGGCCAGACGATCCGCGGGCGAAATTCGCGGGGATCGAATGGAAATACAAGCGGGAGGAAGTGGCCCAACTGACCGCCTTCGACGCGAAGAAGGCGGGCGACCTGGCCAGCCAGAACATGAAGAAAATGGGCATCGATTGGGTCACGTTCGAGGGGAAACAAATGCCTTACCGGCCGGCCAAGCCGGGCGAACACCATCGACTGATCGTCGAAGCGACGCGGGAGAAAGTGCGGCAAAACCCGAACGTCGAGCGGGTGCTATTATCGACTGGAGACCTCGTGCTGAAGCCCGATCATCATCAGGCGCCCGATTCACCCGCGGCGTGGCGGTATTATGAGATTCTCATGCAGATTCGAGATGAGTTGAAGCATAATAAAACGAAGCCAAGCCAATCAACCAAATAGATCGGGAAGAAGTAACCATGCCGAAAGGTCACCGCCTGGATCATAAGCCGTTCCTGGTTCCACCAGGAAAAAAAATCAATTTGGCCGACTATGACACCGGCTACACAGCCGGCTTCAAAGATAAAGCGGCGGCTAAGGTCGCGTTGCTCGAAGACGTTTCCGAACTGGCCGAGATGCAGGACGTGTTCTGGGCCAGTAAGCAGTACGCGCTGATCATCATCTTTCAGGCGCTCGACGCCGCCGGCAAGGACAGCACGGTCGAGCATGTCATGTCGGGCGTCAATCCGCAGGGAGTGGACGTCTACAGCTTCAAAGCGCCAACGGAAGAAGAGCGGCTGCATCACTTTCTGTGGCGGCCGATGAAGGTGCTGCCGGCCGCCGGGACGATGGCGATTTTCAATCGGTCGTATTACGAAGAGGTGTTGGTTGTTCGAGTTCACCCGCAGTTTCTCGACGGTCAGTTGCTGGCTCAGGATCGGCACAAGAAGGACTTGAGCCAGTTGTGGAAGTCGCGGTACGAGAACATCAACGGCTTCGAAAAGGCGCTGTCACGCGAGAACACGCGCGTACTGAAGTTCTTCTTGCACGTTTCTCGCGAGGAGCAACGCCAGCGATTCCTCAAGCGGCTGGATGATCCGGAAAAGAACTGGAAGTTTTCGCTGGCCGACCTCAAAGAGCGAGCACATTGGGATGAATATCAAACCGCTTATCAAGACATGCTAAGCGCCACAAGCACGGAGGAAGCGCCGTGGTATATCATCCCGGCCGACAAGAAGTGGTTCATGCGGGCCTGTGTGGCCGACATCATTACGTCGCACTTACGAGATTTGAACCTAGAATATCCTCGCGTGAGTGAACACGAGGCGGTCGCCTTGGCCGAGGCGAAGAAGCAACTCGAAGCAGAGCAGGGGTGAAAATCGCATCGTTGTGACCTCGATGGAAAACAGCTTGTTTTTCCAGCGTTTTTCGCCTGAAAAAATAAGCTATGGTTTAACTGTGTCCTGCCGCTTGAGCAGACGAGCGGACGGGTGGTCGCTTCTCCTGCCTCTTCTTACCCTCTTGGTTGCGGTGAAGACTATGTCTTCGGTCGCCTTAATTCAATTCGGTGCGCCCGTGTTGGCCGCTCTAGTGGGCGGAGCCGCAGGGTGGTGGTTGCGAGGTCGTCCTAAAACAAAATCTGCACCAGCACCACAAGCGCCGCAGCGCAAGATGGCCGCACAAGTGTTGCAGAACTTGCAGGCAGCCGCCGAAACAGTTCGCGCTTGTATCGAGCAGCATGCCGAATGCATCCGCGCGATCAAGTCGGAGTTGGACGAAACATCCTCGACCGAGCCGGCCATCATCACGAAGCTCGCTGGCTCGATCATCGAATCCACCGACCTGGCTCAACACCAGTGCGACGACATTCGGCAGACGATCCAGCGTAAGCGGCAAGAGATTCAAAATTGCCTGGCCAACTCGGACCGTCTCTTGTTCACGTTCGCGTCGCTCGATCGGCAGGAGCAGACCTATCGCCAGGTGCTATCGTCGCTGGAGGTGTTGGCCGCTGAATTAAACAGCGAAATCAAGGGGCACGGCCAACGGCTACAAAAAATCAGCGGCAGCTTGGAAAACGCCGCCGATAGTACGGCTGAGGGAGTGGCCAGCGCCGTGACCCAGATTCTCGATGCCACAGCCGATGTGGAGCAACGAGTTGCGAAAACCGAAAAGCGGATCGTCGCGCAGGCCGAAAACGTCGAAATGCAGGCGATCCTCACGCATGCCGACCTGCTGACCTCGCTGCCAAACCGCCGGGCTCTCGTTGCGGAACTACAGCAGGCCGCCAGCTATCGAGGAGCAACGCCCAAAGCGACGTTGATTTTGGTCGACTTGGATTCGTTCGCCGCAATCAACGGCGAGTATGGCCATCAGGGCGGCGACATGATCTTGCGGCAGGCCGCCGCGGAGATCAAGAAGCTGGTCCGCGGAAAAGACATGGTCGCCCGATTCCGTGGAGACACGTTCGCCATCCTGCTGAATCAAACTACATTGCACGATGCCCTGCCACTGGCCGAGCGTGTCCGCAAGCAGTTACAGGACACTTATTTCACCCAGGGCGCCAAGCCTTTGCAGCTCACGGCGAGTATTGGGATTGCACAACTGCGTCCCGAAGAGTTGCAAGCCGTAACGACAGACCGCACTGAACAGGCCTTGGTTGCGGCCCAGCAGGCGGGCGGTAATGTATGTTTTCGGCACGACGGCGAGAGCTGCGTGCCAGTTTCGTCGGTCTTCCAGGCGAAGTCGGCTACTACGACTGAGGAATCATTTTCGCTGGCCGGCTACTGGCGCGATTCGGCAACTCAAGCAGCCGAAGCACCTAAGGCAACCTCAGCGCCGCCGACAGAAACAGAAGTTGAGCTCTCCGGCCGGTCGTTGTTTGCCGCGAACTTGAGCCGCCGACTGGCCGAGTGGAAACGGGGCGGCTCCAGTGTTTCGGTGGCGGTGCTCCGAGTAGACCAAATGGATACGCTGGTCGAGCGTTTCGGCGAGCAGGGGCAGGCGTTCCTGCGGCAAGTGCTCGGCCGGCTGCTGGAAGCCACCACCCGCGACATGGACGAACGCTGCGAGTTTGAAGACGGACTCTTCGCCTTCTTGCTGCCGGGCACCGACGAAAGCAACGCGCTGGCGGTTGCCGAGCGTATCTGTGCCCAGGTGCGGCAGTGCAAGGTACGCATGGGGCGCGATCTATGGGACCTGACGGCCAGTATTGGCGTCGCGCATTGCACGGTGGCTGTTCGCGTAATGGATATCATGCTCAGCGCCGAGGCCGCGTTGCAAGCGGCGTCTTCGAAGGGTGGCGACAGTGTGTGCGTTGGCCAGGCGATTCAAGAACCGGCGTCGGCAAGTATCGTTTAGGTTTGTGCCCGCCGGGATGAACCTACCGGCTCGCTTTCTTCTGGGTCGCGCTACTCTCTAGATTAATTACCGTTTGACCGTAGGACGGCAACTCGGCTTGCGAAGCTAATCGCAAACGGTATCACGGTATCACCGGTTATCAGCATCGGTAGGCGTTCGAGGCAGAAATCGTTATACTTGTGCGCCTGGGCGCACGAGCCCCTCTCTCTCTTTAGGCCGCCTTGATTGGAGTAAACCGCGAATGCAAAAGACGCTGGACGAGAAATTGGCCCGCATCGTTGTCAATCCATCTTGTAACGATTTCATTCTGGCCGACGCCAAAGACGCCGACATGGCGTTTGGCATCTCGGCCCCCGGCGTTAAGGACAAAAGCGCGCCCGAGCACAAGCGGTATCGCTCGATCGAAGAGTTTCGTACGCTGATCCGCGAGATTGTCGACCAGAAGCTGGTCGACATCATGCTCATGAGCGCAAGCACGAGTGACGTGCTGGCGACGAAAGAACGACTTTTCGACAAGAGTACCATCACGCCGGCGATTCGGGCCAACGACACCACCGATATTTGGAACGCCGGCGGGCAGGCCAGCTATGGCAGCCACCCTTCGTTGCCGTTCCGCTCGGCGATTCTGGATGAGGTGATGGACATCAGCAGTAAACCAGGGTCCGGGATAAACCGAGTTCCGGTCGATCTTGGCCTGTATTCGATTACATTCAACAATGATGCAACGCTCGATCGCGTTGCCCTGGAGGCATACCGCGCGTTTCGCGAAGAAGCCCGGCAGAAAGGCTTTCGGCACTTCCTCGAAGTGTTCGTGCCCAATGCGCCCGTGAACCCGGTTGCCGATGTGCCGCGCTACGTGAACGACAGCATCGTGCGCTGCCTTGCGGGGGCAGGCCGAAGCACGCGGCCGATCTTTCTCAAAATTCCCTACTTCGGCCCGGAGTCGCTCGAGCAACTGGTTAGCTACGACTCTTCGCTCGTCGTCGGCATTCTGGGCGGATCGGCTGGAACGACGCTTGACGCGTTCCAGATGCTCGCGGAAGCCAAGAAGTATGGTGCGCATGCCGCACTGTTTGGCCGAAAGATCAACACGGCCGATCACCAGCTTTCGTTTGTGTCGTACCTGCGTCGTCTGGCCGATGGAGAGATTGCCCCGGCCGAGGCGGTGCGAGCCTATCATGCCGATCTTGAGAAATTGAAAATCCGCCCCTCGCGCTCGCTGGCCGACGACCTCGTGGCAACGCAATTGGCTTGAGCGGACGCGCAAGCCCAAAGACTCGTGGCCACAGACGGCCACTTGTCGCCACATTCACGTGCTTTTGAATCCGCACACCAAACAACAATCGATGCAGTTTTGCAGCCTCCTTTGCCGAACTCTTAAAAGCTTCGTAATAGAGAACCATTCTCCAACCGCTTGCGGCTTAGCGCGATCTTTTGGCGTCCGGCAAATACAATTGGCAGCTACCACTGCTGTCACTCTCCCCTTTTCGAGATAACAGCCCAACCAACTTACTAGCAAAATTGAACTTGCCGAACTCCTAAAAGATTCGTAATAAATCTTAGCTGATATCGAGATTTAGCTGCCCATTCGCGAACGGAATATCCGATGCACAACCCCCGACACCATGCCCGCGAGCGCCAAGGATTCACTATCCTCGAGTTGCTGGTCGTTGTGGCAGTCGTCGGCACGCTGGTCGCGTTGCTCCTTCCCGCCTTGATGGCAGCCCGAGAAACGGCCCGGTGCATGCAATGCAAGAACAATCTCCGCGAAATCGGCATCGCGATCCAGCAATACCACGACTCGGTTAAGCGATTCCCCGAGGCCTGGCGAGCCACGCCAGATAAGTACACCGGCTATAGCTGGGCAGTTGCCTTACTGCCCTATCTGGAAGAATCCGACCTGGCAAAGAGCATCAATACCAAGTTGCCTATTGGAGCCCCGCAGAACGAAGCGGCTCGCAACGCGGACCTCACCATCATGCGTTGCCCCTCGGACATCTCCGATCCAAGCTTCGACCTTCACCCGGAGCCAGCCGCTTCGCCAGGAAAAATGTCGTCCAACGCAAGCTCCGCATCGGCCTCTAGCAGCACAACGCCCAGTTTCAACGAACCACTCGTGCGTTTGCCGGTAGCCAACTACCAGGGAGTCTTCGGAACGCTCGAAGCCGACGAAACATTTCCCGCCCCCGCGGGCGACGGCGCGATTGTCTTCAATCGCACTGTCCGTGTCGTCGATCTGCAGCGCGGATCGAGCCATACCATCATCGTCGGCGAGCGACCGATGGCAATGGTTCCGTCGACCTGGATTGGCGTCGATTTCCGCGGTGAAGATGCCGCCTGTCGGCTGGTCGGATCGGCAATCACGTCGCCAAACTGCTCGCATTGCGATGAATGTGAATTTGGAAGTCGACATTCGGGCGGATCGAATTTCGCCTGGGCCGATGGACATGTAACCTTGATCGAACAAGACATCGACCAAGCCGAATATCAATTACTGTCCAAGCGACGAATGCAATAGCGACCGACTGGAGTGACAAGCCCCATGCAAAACCTGACCCTCACAGCATGCGAAGCGGAAGTCATGAACGTGGTATGGTCACGCGATTCCGTGACCGTTCAAGACGTTGTCGATGCCATTCCTCGCGAGCTTGCCTACACAACGGTGATGACCACGATGAAGATCCTGGAAGACAAAGGCTTCATCGCGCGGGGGAGAAAGCGCGGCCGCGCGTATTGCTACTCTCCGCTAGTGTCTTGTGAGACTGTGTCGACGAATACGGTCAATGAAATGGCGAATCGCTTTTTCGATGGTTCCGTTAAGTCGATGATGCTCAGCCTGATCAAAACCCATCAGATTTCCCCCGAAGACCTGGCCGAACTTCGGGCAACCATCAACTCACTGGAGCAGTCCGAATGACAACTGCCCAGTGGCTGGAAGTGGTAACGTCGTATTCTCTGCAAGTGCTTGTGGTCGTTGCCGCATGCAAATGGCTCGAGCATTTGCTTGCCAAGACATCGGACCGATGTGCTATTTGGAGTAGTTGCTTTCTTTGCATCCTGTTCCTCTGCTGCACGGCCTTGGTACTGCCACGACTCCATCTGATTCAACCCTGGTCGCAGCTCGAGCCCCGTACGCTACTGACTGTCACCACCGCGCAGGATTTCGTGGGCCGATTGCTCCTGGCTGTCTGGTGCATAGGCATGTCTATCACGATGCTGCGCTGGATTATTCGAGGGCAATACCTGCGCCGCACCCTGAAAAACTGTGAGCGGCTATCGGCTCAGGACGTGGAAAAGCTGCTCGGACAAGCCAATATCGATGCCAACTCACAGCAACTTCCTGTTGTCTTGATCAGCGATGGAATACATGGTCCCTTCTGCTGGCAACTCCATCGGCCAACAATTGTGTTGCCCCGGTTTCTGCTGGCAGGAAGCCAGAACGATCTGCGACACGTTCTACTGCACGAGGTCGAGCATCTAACCACCAACCATCCCTTCCAGTTGTTTTGGCAGCACCTGGTCCAGGTGATCTGCTGGTTCCACCCGGCAGTCTGGAGCGCGGCTTCTCGTGCCTCGTTGCTGCGAGAATTTACCTGCGACGAAGTAGCCGCCAGCAATGGCGCCAACAGCGCCGCCTATTTACGTACGTTGCTGCAAATCGCCGAACGCTGTGAACAAACCCAAAACGCCTCGACGATGGCCTTCGGCCATACGCCAAGCGAGATCATTATACGTGCCCGCCGCCTGGTCGAGATTACGAGAAGCTCGCGCGATAAACCAAGGCCCTGGGCTCTAGGGAAACGGGCCGCCGGCACGGTCTTGTTTGGACTGACTCTGCTCATCAGCCTGATATGGATTCCAATGGATCCGTTGGCTTCGTCACGGTCTTCCTGGTCGCCCTGGCCGCGCTGGACCGCCCAGGCCGCACACTGCTTCGGCTGCAACCTTCGTGACTACGAACATTTCGATCGCCGCAGCCAGCTATTCGAAATCTCGCGCGAGGCAACGAGCCTGACAGCCACGCATCAATGGCGCGAACCCCAAGACGAAATCACTGACTAACTTCGTGTTTTTTTGAACCTAACTACTAAATCTTTAGTGATACAGCTTCTGCCACAGGAGAGATAATCCCATGCATTCGCGAGCAAGACTCTACATGACTAGGTTTCTGGCGATTTGCGTCCTCGCTGCATTTTGCATTGGCGGCGCCTACTGGTCCGACGGGTACCCATTAGTAGAGAAATCGCTCTTCATGCTGGGCTTAGGAATTGCGGGCATCGGAGCCGCTGGCCGAGCCTGGGCTACTTCCTACATCTCTGGCCAAAAGCTGAAGCGACTCGTTACCACCGGTCCTTATTCGCTCTGTCGAAATCCACTCTACTTCTTCAGCATGCTGCTCGGCATCGGCTTCGGCTTCTGCACCGAGACATTTACCATCCCGCTACTAGTCGTGGTCGTGATGGCCATCCTTTATTATTTCCAGATTCGCAACGAAGAGCAGCGTTTGCACAAGGCATTCGGCAACGAGTACGCCTCTTACATCGCGGAAGTGCCGCGTTTCTTTCCATCCTACCGCTCCTTTGTCGAACCAGACGAGATCACGATTTCACCGAAGTTTCTCAAAAAAGGACTCTTCGGAATTGGTTTCCTCCTCCTGCTGATCGGCGCGTTCGAACTGTTGCAAGCGCTCCACCAAACTCAAATGCTGCCCACGCTGTTCCGCATTTATTAACACGTGAGATGCCGTTGTCCATCTCTTACCTGATTCGCGAAGGCTCACTTTACGAACACTCTTTATCCGATAGGTCAGATCTTATGTCACTGTCCGACGAGTTTGAAAAACAGGGCGAATGGCTTTTTCGCTGGCGCAGTTACCTCCCACTCCTGTTTGTGATCTTGCTGCCAATCGCCTTCTATGGCTACGAATGGCCATTCAGTAACTACTTCCATTACTCCATCTGGTCCAAGCTCTGCTTTGGCATATCGCTGTCTGGATTGCTGATTCGCTGCATCACGATTGGCTACACGCCAGCCAGAACCTCGGGTCGCAACACTTCCCGACAGATCGCCGAGCAGTTGAACACCACCGGAATGTATTCTTTAATGCGTCACCCGCTTTACTTGGGCAACTTCCTCATCGGCCTGGGTGCTTGTTGCGCCCCGTTCATATGGTGGTTGCCGCTGATGTATTGCTTGGCGTTCTGTGCGTACTACGAGCGGATCATGTTCACCGAAGAAGCGTTTCTGCGCCGTACTTTCGGCAAGCAATTCACCGACTGGGCCGCCACCACACCAGCGTTCTTCCCCAAGCATCTGAATTGGCGTCCGCCCACCCTGCCATACTCGTTCCGCAACGTCCTGAGACGCGAGTACACCGGGTTGATGGTCGTTATTCTTCTCAATGCCGCGGTGCAGTTTACCGAGCACATGGTCATCGATCGTCGCATTGTCTACGAGACATTCTGGGTCAGCCTGCTTCTAGGCGGCGGCACGATTTATTTTGCATTAAGGTCTCTCAAATCGCATACAAGGCTACTGAACGTCGACGGACGATAGCAGGTACCCCTGATTAATGGAGTTTCACATGCAATCGAAACGCTACATAAGCGGATTTACGTTAGTTGAAATCTTGGTCGTCATTGCGATCATCGGGGTCTTGGTCGCGTTGCTGCTACCCGCGATTCAAGCGTCGCGCGAGGCGGCACGACGAACCCAGTGCATAAACAATATGAAGCAAGCCGCATTGGCCTTGCAAAACTACGAGTCGACAAAAAAGGCATTTCCACCGTTCAATCAATTGCCGCGCACTACTACGTTCCAGCCTTTCTCCGCTCAGGCGCGACTCCTGCCCTATCTGGAGGAAGGCAACATCGCGCGAATGATTGACCTGGATGTAGCGGTTCCTTTCACGGCAAATCCCGAGGTGGCAAAAATGCGGGTCGACGTGTTTATCTGCCCGTCCGAGCAAAATGCTCGCGAAAGGACCACCCCAACGCTCACCTACTATCCGCTGAACTATTGCTTCAACGAAGGAACATGGTTCATCTATGACCCCGTAAGTGACCAAGTAGGCGACGGCGCGTTTGCGCCGAACCGCTCTTTCAAGGCAAGCCAAATCTCAGATGGACTTAGTCGCACAATAGCCATGTCTGAATGCAAAGCCTATCAGCCGAACCTGTGGGACTCCGGAAACCCGTCTACATTGGGCATCAAGCCACCGGCTTCTCCAGCGGAGCTAGCGTCCTATTTTGGCGAAACTTTTGATTTCAATGGACACACGGAATGGGTGGAAGGCGACGTTCATGAAACAGGATTCACGACGACCTTTACTCCCAATACTGAAGTGCCATACATGGATGGCGGCGCCACGTATAACGTCGATCTCACGTCGATGCGAGACGGCGAATCGACAAGCTTGCCAACCTACGCCGCCGTGACGGCTCGAAGTTATCACCCAGGTCATGTAAATGTGGCCATGATGGACGGTTCGGTTCGAGTAGTTACAGATTCGGTTGACTTGCCTGTATGGCGTGCCGCTGGTACGCGGGCGGGTGGCGAGACGGAATCGCTGCAATAAATAAATTGTTGATGCATGGCTCACACATAGGTAACCGGGATATATCAATGAGTAAATCGAACACAAAAACATGGCTGACGGGGATAATTGCGTTTTTGGTTATTTGCGCGGTTAGTTTCTACATCGTTCGTCAATCAATCAAGTCGCCCACAACCCCAGACGTCGAGGTTGGGCAAGCCGTTGCGGACAAATTTCTCACCACGATCCGCAATGAAAAAGCAGGGGAAGCATGGGACACCGCGACAGCAGAGTTTAAGAGCATCGAGGGCAGGGAATCGTTCATTCGAAAGGTTAAGTCGACGCCCATACTGACCGGACCGCTTCAGTTCAATTCAAGTCAATCGGTGGTGATCCAAAATGAGCCACGGACCGAGTACCTCTTCCAGTCAGCAAATGCGAAATTAGTCCGCGTCCTAATTGGCAATGAACGTGGCGAATGGAAAGTCGATCGCCTTACGCTTTGACATTTGCGGTCCAATCGGAGCATTTTTACTGGAAACCCCGCAAGGTGCCCATTTCGTGTCGTCCTCGCACTTCATCTAAGTCGCTCTGGACTGACATCGTTATTTCTTCTATCTATTTGCACTGGGACATGCTCGCATGAGTTCTTTTTCTTCCGCAAAAGGCTTCGTATGTCAGTGCGATTTTTGCTGCCATTCGCATTACTCTTCGTCGCGACCCAAGTGGATGGGCAACTCTTGGCTCCGCCGCTTGCTCCGAACCAAATTGTGGTCGATGCAACGAATGTTCTTTCGCAGTCGGCGGCCATGCCGAATGGGCTGCCGCAAAAGCTTTTGACGGAAGCGCAAGGCGTGATCATCGTGCCGAATATGGTTCGAGGCGCGTTTGTGGTTGGAGTGCAGCATGGCCGGGGCGTACTCATCGTGCGAGGGCCTGATGGCGCCTGGCAGGCGCCGCGAATGGTGCAGATCACGGGCGGCAGCCTAGGGTACCAGATTGGCGTGCAATCGACCGATTTGATTCTCATTTTCCGAACTCCGCAGAGCGTGGCCAACTTAATGCGGGGCAAGTTCAAAGTAGGCGTGGATGCCTCCGCGGCCGCGGGGCCTGTCGGACGGCAAGCGGCCGCCGCAACCGACCTGTCACTTCGGGCGGAGATCCTATCGTATTCACGAGCACGTGGTGCATTTGTCGGCGCCTCGATTGATGGTTCTTCGATTTCCATGGATACGGCTACGGACGCGATGTACTACCAACCACCGGGAACAGTTCCCGCCTCGGCAACGCAGCTTGTTCAGTTGTTAGCGACGCTATCAAGCGAGAATGCTCCACCGGCAGCCCCACCAGGACCCGCGGTCGTTGCCGTGGCAGCGGCGCCGGCCGCCGGACCGGTTCCACAACCGCCGAACGAACTCGAGGTTGCTCGGCAACAACTGGACGCCGCTTCGCGTGAGCTTGCGGCCAATCTCGAGGATCAGTGGAAGCAGTACCTGGCTCTTCCCGCCGAGTTATATATTCCCAATCACTCGCCGAGTATTCAGCAGATCGAGCAAGCGATCAGCCGTTACGAAGCGCTTTCCAGTCAACCGCAGTATTCGAGTCTGACTAGCCAGCCGGCATTCCAAGCGACGCTGAAAGGCTTGTGGCGACTCGGCGAGTTGCAACAGGGGGCGCAGCAGAAGATGGCTCTGCCGCCGCCACCGCCGGTGGTCGCCAATTGACGGGTGATCGCACGGTTGTAATGCGCTCTCCTTTCTGATTTTTGTTGCTTCGCTATTCATACGGCGGTGCGCAGTCTTCGTTGGCGAATCTGGTCGATGGTGACGGCCGCGACGATGATGACGCCGAGGATGATGTCTTGCGAGGGGTTGCGGATCTCGAGTTGCGTGCAGCCCGTGGCGATGGTTTGCATGAGGAGCGCGCCGGCGAGCGTGCCGAGGATCGTTCCGCGGCCACCGCTTAGGCTCGCGCCGCCGATGACAGCGGCGGCGATTACTTTCAGGTCCAATCCAACGCCCGAGGTCGGGTTGCCGACGTTGAGTTTGGCGAACTGATAAACGCCGGCGAGGCCCATGAAGAGTCCGCCGAGTCCGTACACGGCCGTTTTCAGTAGAGGGATGTTGAGTCCGCAGAGACGGGCCGTCTGTTCATTGGAGCCGAGGGCGAAGACGTAGCGGCCGAAGACGGTGAATCGCAAAACAAGGCTGACCAGCAAGGCCATCGCCAGCATCAGCCAGACGCCCGGGGCCACGAGCAACCAAGCGGGCTGAGGGCTGGGGAGCGCGAGCCCGCTCATCCAGGTCGGAACGCGGTCGAGAGGGGGACGGACGGTGGTTTCGTGAGCAATCAGCTTGGCCGTGCCGAGGCAGGCGGTCATCGTGCCGAGCGTGACAATGAATGGGGCCACTCGGAGCGCACTAATCAAGGCGCCGTTCACGATGCCGACGAGGCAGCCAGTGAGGACGCATCCCGCAAGCGCGAGCCAGATGCTGTAATTGCTTACGAGCGCCCAGGCCAGGACGGTAGCACAAAGTGAAATGGTGGTACCGGCAGAGAGATCAATGCCGCCGGCGACGATGATGATCGTCATGCCTAGCCCCGCGACGACGACGGGGGTCGAGGCGATCAACATGGTTTGAATGTTTCGAAGCGTGAGAAACTGGCCGCCGCCCGGCTGAAGGGCATCGCTCGCAGCAAAGAAGCAGAAGACGAGCAGAAGCGCGAATAGCGGCCCAAACTGGCCGGTCAGTAGGCTCCAGGTTTTCGAACGTAGCGTGCTCATACGTTATTCACCGCCGACGGCTCGGGCTAAAAGTGATTCCTTCGTCCATTGGTGGGCGGGTCGAATTTCAACGAGGCGGCCGCGAGACATTACGCCGATGCGGTCGCAGGTGCGCAGCAGCTCTTCGAAGTAGGAACTGACGAAGAGCACCGCCTGGCCCGCGGCGGCTAGCTCGCCGATGAGTTTGTAGATCGTCGACTTGGTGCCGACGTCGATTCCGCGCGTGGGTTCGTCGAGCAGGAGGACGTCGGCACGTTGGTGCAGGGCACGGGCGAGGGCGACTTTTTGTTGGTTTCCGCCGGAGAGAGATTCGACGGCCTGATCTTGCGAGGCCGCCTTGATTTCGAGTCGGCGAGCCCAATCGGCGACAGCATTGCGGCGCTTGCGGAGGTTCAGCCAACCCAGCCGGCTATAGGGGCTTAGCCGACTGTAGGTGATATTGTCGGCGATCGAGCGGGAAAGGGCGAGGCCTTCGCCGGCGCGATCTTCGGAGACGTAGGCGAGGCCGGCGCGAATGCGTGCTTGGGGCGTAGGAGACGGGAAGTTTGTGTTCACCCGCACCCGGCCCGAGCGTACCGCGTCGAGCGCGAAGATGGAGCGCAGCACTTCGGTGCGGCCGGCACCGACAAGACCGGTGAGACCGAGAATTTCGCCGCGGCGAAGATCGAAAGTACAATCTCGCGGCTTTGATATCCCCGTGAGACTGGCGACGCTCAGGATGACTTCGCTGGGCGTATGTGGCACGGTGGGATAGAGTTCGTCGATCGAGCGGCCGACCATCAGCGAGACCAGTTGCGATTCGGTGGTTTGGGCGAGTTGGCCACTGGCGACCGTCTCGCCGTCGCGAAGGACGGAGTAGCTGTCGCAGACCTGGCGAATCTCGTCGAGGAAGTGGCTGATGTAGATGACGCCGAGACCCTGCTGGCGAAGCCTCGCGATTGTCGCGAACAAGCGGTCGGCGTCGGCGTGGGTGAGCGAACTGGTGGGTTCATCAAAGACGATCACCTTGGCGCGACTTACGAGGGCACGGGCGATTTCGACGACTTGTTTGGTGCCGACCGATAGACGGCTCACGGGGATGTCGGGCGGGAGGTCGGGATGACCAAGATTTGCGAGGGTCTCGCAGACGATGCGACGTTGAGCGGCGCGATCGACGAGGCCCAGGCGCGCACGTTCCTGGCCGAGCATGATGTTGCCTTCGACCGAAAGGTCGTTGGCGAGGTTGAGTTCCTGGTAGATCATGACGACGCCCGCGGTACGGGCGGCATGGGGACCGCGGGGGGCGTAGGGCTGGCCGGCAAGTTGCATCGTGCCTAGGTCGGGCAAGTGGGCACCGCTGAGGATTTTCATGAGCGTGCTTTTACCGGCGCCGTTCTCGCCGATCAGGGCCAGGATCTGTCCAAAATGCAATTCGAGCGACACGCCGCGGAGGGCGCTGGTGGCGCCGAAGCGCTTGGTGATCCCCGACATGCGGAGCAGAGGGGTGACCGCGGGGGCGGCTATGCTTTCAGTCATGGGAGAGAACCGCCGAGACATGCAGCTTGTGGATGAGGATTGAGATTTGAAGATACTTGGGGTCGGTAGAGTGGGCAATGTCGGATATGTGATCCTATTGGCGGCTACCTTACTTGGACCTATCTGCGCAAAATTCTTCTTGGGGATTTTGCGCAGTTGCTCAACTCGATTTTTAATTCCATAAGCCGTTGATATTGGAACGGCTGATACTGACGGGACACAGTGAAATAACGTGTTGGACATGATGCGGTGTTCCAAAATTGGCGGAATATTGAAATTCAGAGAGGGAAGGATTCGGCGTTACGATCCATGTTGGAATGTCGCGATATTGGTTGTTGTGAGCGCTAAGCCGCAAGCGATGGGGACAGAGTATTATACATATGTATACTTGTAGAAGGCTGAGGTTAGCATAGTGCGCGGCCAAAAACTAGGGGGCGTTTGGCGCTAAAGTGGGAGCTTAGTTCGAGTTTTGCACTTTACGCTGCTAAGTTTACTAGGTTTTCCAGTAGT
>CAZJWY010000022.1:0-11604 GCA_964549545.1 uncultured Planctomycetaceae bacterium
CTGTGATATACGTCGGACATATTCACTTGTTTCGTGCCCGCCGGGATATACGCGCCGTCGGTCGCTGTGGCAATCTCACGAAGGACGTCGCCGTTCTGCTTCGACCACACCGCCTGCCCGTCGTGCGTCAGATACTGACTACGGCTCTCGCCGCCAATCGGGATTCGCGACCCCTGGGCAATGTCGCCGAGCCCTACGGTGAAAATGCGAACTCCCGTCGCTTCGTGGGCCGTCTTCGCTGCTTCGACCGGTTTGCTTTCCTGGTCCTCACCATCGGTAAAAATCACAATGGCTTTGTGAGCATTCGACTTCGTGAGAAACGAGCGCGACGCCGTCTCGATCGCATCGCCCAATCGCGAACCGCCACGTCGCACGTTCTGTGGACCAACCTCATCAAGCGCCTGCTTAAAATCGTCGTAGTGCGTCGTAAGTGGAATCTGCTGCTTGGCTTCGCCGGCAAATACGACGAGGCCCACGCGATCGCCAGCCATCTCGTCAATCGTGTCTTTGATTTGTTGCTTAGCCCGTTCGAGCCGTGTCGGCGCCGCATCGTCGGCCAGCATCGATCGCGACACATCCAAGACGAACATCACTTCGATGCCCTTTTGCGGCACATCGCGCCAAACTTTCCCCCAGCGCACATCCACCAGCGCGGCCACCATCAGCCCCAGCGCCGCGAGCGCTAACGCCGTCGCCACGCTTCGCCGAGCCGAGCCGCCCTTCGGCAGTACGCTTCGCAGCAAGTTGGCTGTTGCAAACTGCTTCACCGCGCGCCGCCGGGCAACCGCGGCAAACACGGCCGCGGCCAGGCAGATGGCCACAAGCCACAGCCAGCCCAACTGATTCAGATTTCCAAATTGAATATCCATGTGGACTGCCTAACTCAATGTCCTAGGAAACCGGGGGCTAGCGCCCGGCGGCTGATCAAATCAGCCGGAACGCGCTAGCGTCCGGTTCCTCAACTTCGGTTTTGTTAGAGCTCTTAAGCAAATTCCCGGAACACGGTGTTCGTAAGCAGCACTCGCGCCGACAACAGACCAAACGCGATCAGCACCAACGGCGGAAGCTTCCAACCATTCACGTGCGCCGGCTGAATCGCCAGCTCGCGATAGTCGATAAAGTGCCGAGACTCGACCTTGGTTTTCTCCAGATTGTCGATCTCGCGATAAATCGCGTCGAGTGACTCAGTATCGGTCGCACGGAAATACTTGCCGCCCGTGGCCGAAGCGATCTTGCCCAGCGTCGCTTCGTCAATGTTGACGTCGGCCCACTGAATCTCCTCGCGGCCGGTGAACGGATTCTGCACGGGCACCGGCGCCGATCCTCGCGTACCGACGCCGATCGTATAGATCTTGATGCCCATCGTCTTGGCCAACTCCGCGGCCTGTACGGGATCAAAGTCGCCGGCATTGTTCTCGCCGTCGGTGAGCAAGATCATGACCTTGCTCTTCACCTTGTCTTGCTTCTTGTTATCCAGCCGATTGAGCTTCTCGACGCCCAGGCTGATCGCGTCGCCAATTGCCGTGCCATCATCAGCCCGCCGCGTAACGATCTGCTGATGGTTTAACTGATCCATCACAAACGCGTGGTCCAGCGTCGGCGGCAGGATCGCATCGGCATATCGTGCGAACGAGATCAGCCCCACGAGGTCGGTCGTGCGGCCGGTAAGCTGGCCCTTCTTTTGCTGTTTCGTCTGATCCGCTTCATCGCCTTGGATGAATCGACCAGCCACATTTTTAATCGCAGTCAAACGGTCGACGTGCTTGCCATCGACCTTAAAATCCATCGCCCGCATACTGCCCGAAAGGTCGACCACCATCTCGATCGCGATGCCTTCTGAATCAACGACCGTTTGCTCACGACCCTCTCTCGGCCGAGCCAGCGCCACAATCATCAGACCAAGCGCAGCCACTGTAAGCGCCGCGGGCAACCAAGCCAGCCGTTGCCGCCAAGTACGTCGCAAGCCAACCACGAAGTGCGTCGAGCTGAACGGCACCGAATAGCTGCGCGCGGGCGACCATAGCCGCCAACCTACGAGCGGCAGGAGCAACAGCAACAATAAATACCAGGGACTATGAAACATCACGCGGCTCCTTTCGTCGTCGCACGACGATGCGCTTCACACTCGTTGATAAACGCCTTCGCCTGGGCGAACGCATGCTTCAAATGCTCTTCGCCGACGCCTAGTCGGGCGAACTTGATCTCATCCGCGACCGACGCCAGCCAGGACAACCGCTTGCTGGCGACTTCCGGCAGTCCCACTTCGTTCGAAGCCTCGGCCAGAAACTCACGAGTCGTCCGTGGCAATGCCGGAACATTGAACTCCAGCTCGAAGAACTCACGAACTACGTCGACTACTTCGTTGAACACCGCCTCCGCGCCAGCCGTTTGCGATACGTCGACCTGCTCAAGCTCTTCGATCGAGGCCAGCGCCCACGCAGCCGGCGAGGGCCCGCGGCGGCGACGCTTCACCACTGCCAGAGCTAATAGAAGTGCGGTAACCGTTCCCGCCACACCGCCACACGTCCACGCGATCCACTCTCGCGAAACCGCAGGCGGCACCGGAACATCGACGGTCTGCTTGATATCGCGAAACTTGGTCGGGTCCGGGCGATTCTCCAGCACGCTCGTAATCTGCACTTTGAGCGGCGGAGTGCTGAGTGTCTTAAACGTCGGTGAAGCTGCATCAGTCGTGTAGTGGACTTCCAGCGAAGGAACCGTCAGTTCGCCCGTCTTGATCGACTCAAGAGTCGACCGCATGATCCAGGATCGCTTGCCAGCCTCCCTGGCCGATGGAATATCAAGTGTTTGCTGAGAGTGGCGCACTTCGAACTCGCCCAGCCGATCTGTCTTTGCCGGCAGTTCAATGCGGGCCCCCTTCGGCGCTTCCACTTCAAGGACAAGCTGAATCGGCTCGGCCACGCGGGCCGTCGCCGTGCTTAGCCGCGCGGTCACCTTCACCGAACCATCGCTGGCCTCTGTTTGTAGAGCGCGAGCGCTGTCGGCATCCGCCAACGCCAACGCCGGAAGACTCGCAAACAATCCAATAGCAAACAGAGTTAAACAGCGTAGTTTCATCGATGCATCTCCCGCTTATGAAAAAACTTGCGAAGCGGTTCGACGAAGTCTTCGCCGGTGTAAATGTGAATCGGCTCGAGCCGCAGCTTGCGGAACAGCGAGTCGCGTTCAGCCGCCTGCCGCCGGGCGAACTGTTCGTATGCCTTGCGATTCGCGCGGCTAAATGTGTCGAGCACGACCATCTTGCCTGTCTCGGCGTCGCGGAGGCGCACCAGGCCGACATTCGGCATCGTGAACTCACGCTGATCGGCCACCACGATCGGAATAACGTCGTGCTTGCGACTGGCGATGCGAAGGGCCTGTTCATAGCCAGCATCCTGAAAATCGCTGATTACAAACACCACGGTCCGGCGCGACGCCGTGCGATTCAGATGCTGGAGGGCCTTCTGCAGATTGGTGCCGTGTCCCATCGGATCGCAGTAGAGCAACTCGCGAATGATCCGCAGCACGTGTCGCGAGCCCTTGCGAGGCGGCACAAACTTTTCGATCCCGTCGGTAAAGAGCGTCAGCCCAACCTTGTCGTTTCCCTTGATCGCGGAAAACGCCAACGTCGCGCTCAGCTCGGTGACCAACTCACGCTTCGTTTGCCAATGCGTACCGAGACTTTGCGATGCGCTCAAGTCGACCAGCAACATCACAGCCATTTCGCGCTCTTCACGAAACAGCTTAATGAACGGCCGGCCGGTTCGCGCCGTGACGTTCCAATCGATCGCACGTACATCATCGCCGATCTGATAAGGCCGCACTTCCTCGAACTCGATGCCACGTCCCTTGAACGCCGAGTTCCATTGGCCGGTCAGCAGCTCGTTCACGATGTGCGACGTATGGATTTCGATACGCCGAATCTTCTTGATGATTTCGCGAGGTAACATATTGTGCTCCCTTGTGCCCTAGCTACTTCCTAACGCCGTTCAGGGCACTGGGAGCTTGTCGAGGATCGTGTGGATCACCTCGTCGGAAGTTTTCTCTTCGGCTTCTGCTTCATAGGTAAGAATCACGCGGTGACGCAACACATCGAGCGCCATTTCTTTCACATCCTGCGGCACGACATGCCCGCGGCCGTGAAGAAATGCGTTGGCCTTGGCAGCCAAAGTCAGGAAGATCGTCGCCCGTGGCGAAGCACCATACTGAATCAATTCATCGAGCTGAAGTCCGTATGCCTGCGGCTTACGCGTAGCCATCACCAGATCGACGATATACTCCTGCACCTTGCGGTCGACATAGATTTCGTCGATCGTGGCCCGAGCAGCCATGATATCCTCTTTCGTCGTCACCGGAGTAACCTCGATCTTCTGTCGCGTCTTCGACATCCGATCAAGGATCACCAGCTCCTGATCGCGGTTCGGATAGCCGACTACGACCTTCAGCATAAAACGATCAGTCTGCGCTTCTGGCAGCGGATACGTGCCTTCCTGCTCGATCGGGTTCTGCGTGGCCATGACGAGGAATGGCTCATCGAGTAAAAATGTCTCGCCGCCGATTGTTACCTGGCGTTCCTGCATCGCTTCGAGCAACGCGCTTTGCACCTTGGCCGGCGCGCGATTGATTTCATCCGCCAAAATCAGATTGGAAAAGATCGGGCCCTTCTGAACAACAAACCGCTGATCCTGCGGGCGGTAAATCTGAGTACCGATCAAGTCTGCCGGCAGCAAGTCGGGCGTGAATTGCAAACGTTGAAAGCCGGTTTGAATCGCTTTCGCGAGGCAAGCGACGGCTGTCGTCTTCGCCAGACCAGGTACACCTTCGATCAACAAGTGGCCATTAGCCAACAGGCCAATTAGCATGCGGTGAACAAGCGCTTCTTGGCCAACGATCGTCTGACCAACCTCGGCAATCAGTCGACGAAACGGCTGGCTCTGGACTTTGATTTTATGGGATAACTGTTCGAGCTGCTCATGAGTAACAGGCGTAGCAGAAGTCATGGAATTCCTCAATTGGAATGACAAATAGGTGCAACAGATTATGTCGTGAGATAAGTCGTCCGCGAAATACCGCCGGAGCATGGCCGACGTTATTCAATTCAATTCACGGAAGGTTCGCAAATACGTTATCGAGATACGCAATAGCGATAGCGAAGGTTCTCAGGCGAACGCCCCGAGATAGAGATGCCAGCCCAAAAAGGGCGGATTTTCCCGGAAAACCAAGCCCCCTTGGCGTTCGCCGCCAGGCGAAATCTCAACCAAAGCGGCTGGAGATAGCCGAACCGCCACGCGGTCCGGTTACCGGCGAGCGTGGCTCACCGGCTATTGGACAGGTACTTCGAATTTCAAAAAAAGCCTGCCTTAAACAACCCTCAGCGCATTGCGGCCAAACCGCACACCGAGATCCTTTGCATCCGCCGGGTAAAACCCGATCGCGCGCTTCTTCCCGCCGATCGTGACCATGTTGCCGAGGTTGATGTAACCTAATCTCCAACAACTCTTCAGTGACGGCAAGTTGGTCCAGGCCACGATCGAGACTAGCTTCGTGATGCCGCGCTTGGCCAACTCCTGTAGCGCCAGCCCCATGATGTAGCCATGCAAACGCGCGCCACGAAAATCGGGATGCGTAAAACCGTACGACATGTAAGCAACATCACCTGGAAACGACATTGCCGCTCCAGCGGCCTGCTCAGGTGGAACGTAGCCGAGCGTGTAACAACCAAAGGCAGCTAGCCGGTCGCCTTCCAAAGCGGCGAAGCATACTTCACGACCTTCACGAACTCCGTCGGCCAGCGACGAATCGATAAAGTAACTCGGGTCCTGGGCAAACGCTTCGATCTCATCGGCCGAGATAAAGCGAAAGCTAAAGCGAGCATCGGGGCACGCCATCTTCGCTACTGGCTCTAGCTCCAGCCACACGACAGTATGCACATACGTGCGAAACAGTTTGTGAAGCACCACATCAACGGCTTTGCAGAGCGCGCTTTTTACACCGTATCGTTCGCGAAACGAATGTAAGCGGTCAATCAAACTGATGTGCGTTGCAGTTGCTGAAGCACCCATGATTCAAACTCGCCCCTAGAGTTCAAGCAATAACCCGGCCCATGCCAAACCGGCTCCAAAGCCGACGATCGCGATGATGTCCCCAGACTCGGCACGACCGTTGGCTAGCGCCTCGTCGAGCGCGATGGGAATGCTGCCGGCCAGCGTATTGCCGTAGCGCTCGATGTTCACCACGACGCGGTCAAACGGCAGCCCCATCTTCTCGGCCGCTGCCGATAGAATGTTTCGATTCGCCTGATGTGGCACAAGTAGTTTGATGTCTTGGACCGAAACGCCTGCTGCGATACACAATTCGTTAACGGTAGATGGAAGCACCTCGGTGGCGAAGTTCCAGATCGCCTTGCCGTCCATTTTCATCGTGCCACCGACGGGCACCGATAGGGGCACGGCATCGCCGCTTGAATAAAGCTTGGAAGCCAAGACGCGGCCGGCGCCTCGCCGACTTACCACAACGGCACCCGCGCCATCACCGAAGAAAACGCTGGTCGTACGATCGCGCGGATCGACCAACCTGCTGCCGCGATCGACGCCAACAACGAGTGCCGTTTGCAAGTCGCCGTTTTGCAAGTACCGGCTTGCCGCGTCGAGCGCATAGGCATATCCGGCACAAGCATTGACCACGTCGAACGCAAGCGCTCGCGTGGCGCCCAAGCGTCCCTGCACGAGACACGCCGTGGCCGGCATCGTATAGTCGGGCGTGCTGGTGGCGACGATTACGACATCAATCTCATCTGGCCTCACGCCGGAATTCAGCAAAGCGGAGCGCGCAGCACCAACCGCGAGGTCTGTAGAAGTTTCGTCCGTCGCCCAATGGCGTTGAACAATTCCAATTCGACGTTCGATCCACTCGGCAGTGGTATCGAGCCCCAATTCATCGCTGAAGTAGGCGTTGCTCACCACGTGTTCGGGAACACAGACACCTGTACCAAGAATCGTAGCGCGACGAGTTCGCTGCGTTTGCTTGCGAACGGGACGGCTGACGGGGGCAGTTACCGGTATAGAGGAGCTCATGGACCGCTTCGGATTTGTCAGTGATCGAACGTCTTAGCCGCCGAGGGCGATCCTGGTTATTGGCAAAGAGCGTGCCCACACCGATTGCATGGCGGGAAATTCGCACTTGCTATACAAAACCTACTACCAAAACGCCGGGAAACGTTACGAAATCCTGGAAGGCACCGGGAACGGAATAAAAGCTCAAACTGTTGGTTTCCGGCAACCTGCGAGCGCGGCATGTTGCAAAATGTCAACAAAGCTGGTTGGAACCACTGCCCCAGCTTTATTCGCGATCTCGGGTCGCATCATGCAAGCTGCAAAGCACCTGGGCGATCAAACCGGTCCAACCGGTTTGATGGCTGGCGCCGCAACCGCGGCCCGTATCACCGTGGAAGTATTCGTAAAACGGAATGAAGTCTTTCCAATTCGGGTCGCTATTGAACATGGACGAGTCGCCGAATACCGGCCGCTTGCCTTCTTCATCGCGAAGAAAAATGCGAGCCAAACGATGAACCAGTTCCGACGCCACTTGCTCCAATGTTTTCATCTGGCCTGAACCAGTCGGGCATTCGACTTGGAAGCTATTGCCGTAATAGCAGTGGTACTCGCGGAGCGCTTGAATAATCAGAAAGTTCACGGGAAACCAAATCGGCCCGCGCCAGTTGGAATTGCCGCCGAACAGGTCGGTCGTCGATTCGCCCGGCTCATAGTCCAATCGGTGCTCATGACCATCCAGCCGCAGCACGAAGGGATGATCCTCGTGGTACTTTGATACGGCGCGAATTCCGTAAGGTGAAAGGAACTCGCGCTCATCGAGCAGGTAGGCCAACATGCGGCGCAACTGGTCGGTCCGCACCAGACCGAGAATCAAGGTATTGTGAGCGCCCGGGGTGACCATCGGCCCCACGCTTTTGACCAAATCGGGCCGATGCTCGATGAACCACTGCCGACGTCGATTGAACGCCGGATGCTTCTGGCAAGAGGCGCCGTCCACTACCCTCGCGCCGAACAGCGGCACAAATCCCACCATCGTGCGAGCGCGGATCGGAATCGTTTCGCCGCTGGGCGTCGTCAGATGGTCATAGAAGAAACCGTCCTCCTCATGCCACAAGGTTTTTTGAGGATCGGTGAGGCTGTTCATCGAATTGGCGATGTAGACGAAATGCTCCCAGAATTTGCTGGCGAGGTCTTCGTACACCGGGTTTCGCTCGGCCAGGAGTAGTGCGATCGAAAGCATGCTGCGGGCAAACGCGGCCATCCAACTGGTGCCATCGGCCTGACCAAGCATGTAGCCGGGAGGCAACTTGCCGCGGTCGAACGCGCCGATGTTGTCCATGCCGAGAAAGCCACCTTGGAAAATGTTCTTCCCCAGCGCATCCTTACGATTTACCCACCAGGTGAAGTTAAGCAACAGCTTTTCGAAAACGCGTTGCAAGAATGCATAATCTGAGTTACCGGTATGCATGCGCTCGATATCGAACACGGCGCGAGCGGCCATTGCCAGGACGGGCGGGTTCACATCGCTAAAGTCCCACTCGTAGGCCGGCAACTGGCCGTTGGGGTGCATGTACCATTCACGGAGCATGAGGATGATCTGCTCCTTGGCGAAATCGGGGTCGACATGTGCAAGCGCGGCGCAATGAAAGGCAAGGTCCCACGATGCAAACCAGGGAAACTCCCACTTATCGGGCATCGAGATAATGTCGCGACTGAACAGGTGCGCCCATTCGTGGTTACGCGCGTGTTGACGTTGGGGCGGCGGAACAGGCTCGGCCGGATCGCCTTGCAGCCAGTCACTGACAACGAAGTGATAGTACTGTTTTGACCACAGCATGCCGCCAAACGCCTGGCGGGCGATTGACTTGGCCTCGGGCGACAGCCGGTCACCATAAACGGCGTGATAGAACTCGTCTGCTTCTTCGCGGCGCTCGGCAATGTGCGTATCAAAATCTGCAAAGGGCGCTTCGAGCGGATGATCGCCGATGAGTGCCGCCAGGCGAAGCTGCAAGGTTAGCGTCTCGCCAGCCGCTACAATGCGATCGTAGCGAGCGGCTGCCTTGGTGCCTGTTTGGTCCGGATTCACCGCCGCGAGTTTGTTGCCAACGACATACTCATGGAACGCGTCTTTCACATAGGGCGAAGGCCCCGCGACGTTAAATAGCTTGGGAAAGTTTGTTTCGTTTTCCGTGAAGAGCAGTTCATCGGTCTCGTTGCAGTACAGGATGTACTCGCCGAGTTGATAGTGACTGGCCAACATCGTGCGAGTAGCCGGCCGCGATTTGGCCGTCTGCCCGGCGATGATCGACGGGTACCGTGGGTCGCGTCCCCAGGTCCACGTATTGCGAAACCACAACGTCGGCAACACACAGATCGGTGCGGCGTCCGGACCACGATTGGTAATGCTGATGCGAATCAGCAAATCCTCGGGTTCCCGCTTGGCATATTCGACGGCCACGTCGAAATAGCGGTTGTCGTTGAAGATGCCCGTATCGACCAGTTCATATTCGGCATCGAAGCGGGTGCGCCGACGATTCTCGTCCACGAGTTTCTCGTAGGGAAACCGCGCCTGCGGATACTTGTACAAGTATTTCATGTACGAGTGAGTGGGCGTATTGTCGAGATAGAAATAGTATTCCTTTACATCCTCACCATGATTTCCCTCTTCGCCGCTGAGGCCGAACAGGCGCTCTTTAAGAAATGGATCGCGTTTATTCCAAAGGGCGAGAGCAAAGCACAAATATTGATGACGATCGCAGATGCCCGCGATGCCGTCCTCATTCCAGCGATAGGCACGTGAGCGGGCGTGATCGTGCGGAAAATAGCTCCAAGCGTCGCCGTTGGCGCTGTAGTCTTCGCGGACGGTGCCCCAAGCACGTTCAGCTACGAAGGGACCCCAACGGTTCCAGTGGCCGATGCGCTGTCGCGTCATTTGCAGCCGGACGCCTTCACGTGTGTCGAAAATACTCATAAGCGTGAGTTGATGTGCGGCTGTTCAAATATCTTACGAAGCCAGTTCGGGGTTATGCCAACCGCCGGGCGGGCAAACTATTTGATCGACTTCTTTCGGGCCCCAGGTGCCGGGGTCGTATTCGTAGACAGGCGTAGAGGCCTTGAGCACGGAATCGACAATCCGCCACGCTTCCTCGACAGAATCTTCGCGTGCAAACAAGGTCGCGTCGCCGCGCATCGCGTCGCCCAGCAGTCGTTCGTAGGCGTCCATTTCGTCGGGCGCCGGGTGGCGACTGGCTTCCATTTCCACGCATTGGCCTGTCTTTTCGTGATCGGGCGTGATCGCCATCATCCCGATCGCGAAGATAATCTGCGGACTGATTTGAAAGCGAAAATAGTTCGACTTCAAATCGTAGCCCTTGAACATCGTCGGCGGTTTGCGCAAGCGGACCACGATTTCGGTGCTGGTCACCGGCAGGCACTTGCCGGCGCGAATGTAAAACGGCACTCCCTGCCAGCGCCAAGAATCGATTTCCAGCTTGAGAGCGGCGAAGGTTTCCACTTTGGAATCGGCCGCGACTCCCTTTTCGTTGCGATAGCCGCGGAACTGGCCGCGCACGAGGTTCTTCGCTTGGATATCTTGGATGCCGCGCAGAACCTGCACTTTTTCGTCACGAATCGATTCGCTGTCGGTACGAACGGGCGGCTCCATCGTCAAGTTGAGCAGCACTTGAAACAGGTGATTCTGTACAACGTCGCGGATCGTGCCCATTTCGTCGTACAGCGCACCACGGCCCTGTACGCCAAAGTCCTCGGCCATCGTGATCTGCATACTCTCGATATTGTCGCGATCCCAAATGGGCTCGAGCAGCGAATTGGCAAATCGGAAGAAGACGAGATTGTGAACGGGCGACTTCCCCAAGTAATGATCAATGCGGAAGATGTCGCGCTCGCTGAATGTCTGCAACAAAATCGAGTTCAGCTTGTGGGCCGAAGCCAGGTCGCGCCCGAACGGCTTCTCGATAATAACCCTCGCTCCGCTGGTACAACTCGCATTGTTCAACTGCTCGACCACAGGGCCGAACATGGCCGGTGGAATCGCCAGGTAATGAGCGGCACGCTGCGCGTTGCCGAGTTCTTGCCGCAACGTCTTGAACGTCGCCGGGTCGTTGTAGTCGCCATCGACATAGCGGAGGAGGCTCATCAACTTGTCGAACGCAGCCGCATCGATTCCGCCATGTTTTTCGACACTGTCACGAGCCCGGGCCTTGAGTTGATCCAGATTCCAACCCGACTTGGCGACGCCGATCACCGGGACGTCGAGTCGGCCATGCCTCACCATCGCCTGGAGCGACGGAAAGATTTTCTTGTAGGCCAAGTCGCCGGTAGCGCCGAAGAAGACCAACGCATCTGATTGAGGGACATCCATAAGGTTGCTTTCTACGACTTGGCTGGCTTTTCGAGATGGCCGCCGAACTGGAATCGCATGGCGGAGAGGAGCTTGTCTTGAAAGTCGGCTTCGCCGCGCGAGCTGAACCGTTGATAGAGCGCGGTGGAGAGGACCGGGGCCGGCACCGCCTTCGCGCCAAACGCCGCCGCC
>CAZJWY010000022.1:11614-16890 GCA_964549545.1 uncultured Planctomycetaceae bacterium
ATGGCGGCCTTGATCGTCCAGCGTCCTTCGCCGGAATCGGAAACGCGGCCGGTGAACTCGGTCAGCTCTGGGTCTTTTACGAGCGAGGCCGCTGTCAGATCTAAGAGCCAGGAGGCGATGACGCTGCCGCGCCGCCACACCTCGGCGATGTCGCGGAGATTGAGATCGTACTGATAGTGCTCGGGGTCGCGGAGGGGTGTGGTTTCGGCGTCGACATCGTGCATATGTTTGCCGATGTTGGCATCGCGCAAGATTCCCATGCCCTCGGCGTAAGCCGCCATGACGCCGTATTCGATGCCATTGTGGACCATCTTTACGAAGTGCCCTGCCCCGCTGGGGCCGCAGTGCAAATAACCTTGTTCGGCGGTACCATCGAGCTTCTCGCGGCCCGGCGTACGCGCGATGTCACCTGGACCAGGCGCGAGGGCGGCGAAGATCGGGTCGAGGTGTTTCACCACGTCTGGCTCGCCGCCGATCATCATGCAGTAGCCGCGCTCGAGGCCCCAGACGCCGCCGCTGGTGCCGACGTCGGCGTAGTGGATTTTCTTTGCCGATAGTTCTTTCGCGCGGCGAATGTCGTCGACGTAGTACGAGTTGCCGCCGTCGATTAAGATGTCGCCGCTTTCGACCAGCGGCAACAATTCGGCGATGGTCTTGTCGACAACGGCCGCCGGGACCATCAGCCAGATTGCACGCGGCTTCGCTAGTTTCTTTACGAAGTCTGCCAATGTTGCGGCGCCGATTGCCTTCTCTTTGGAAAGATCTTCAACCGCCTTGGGGAACACATCGTAGACGACGCACTCGTGACCGGCTCGCATCAATCGCCGAACCATGTTCGAGCCCATTCGACCAAGTCCGATCATTCCGAGTTGCATGGTTGACTCCTATTTTATTTGGCTACCGCCGCGTTTAGCGACGTGTTTTCTTCTTCGCTGTCTTGCGAGTCGCGCGACTCGGCTTTGTCGCGGAGTTTTCCCACAGGCGAAATCCGCCCTTGAAGGCGTTCGAATTGTCGCCGGCGCGGCAACCGGGAGGTAGTTCCTTGAGGCGTTTCACATTTCCACCACCGAGGACCACATCATCCGGCTCCAGCGCTGCGACCAGAAGTTTTACCACGTCGGCGACGTGTCGTCGCCATTTGTGGGGGCCATGTTTTTCCAGGCCGCGGACGCCGACGTAGTCTTCGTAGGTCGCCTTCTTGTAGGGCAAGTGGCCCAGTTCCATGGGTTCTACGATGCCATCGACGATCAGCGTCGAGCCGAGCCCGGTACCAAGGCCTAGGAAGAGCATTTTTCCTTTTTTGTAGCTGCCCAGCGCCTGCATGGCGGCGTCATTGACGACTTTCACGGGGCAACCGAAGGCGGCTTGATAGTCGAAACCAACCCAACCTGGCGCCAGGTTGTGCGGCTCGGCGACCGGTTTGCCATGCAATACAGGCCCCGGATAGCCGATCGAAACGTGATCAAACTTCCAATCGCCGGCGAGCTTCTTAACACCGGTGACCATTAACTCGGCCGTCATTTGTGGCCCTGAAACGAATTTGCGAGGCAGCTTCTGGCCGATGGCCAGAATCTTCACGTGTGTTCCACCGACATCGATCACCAGGACATTCATGGAAGGGATTACCAATCGAAGTGTGGGAGGTGGGCGCAGGCGAGTCGCGTGCGGCAGGGTCGGCGATGCCTATCCTAGCAGACGATGCGCGCGGGCTAAATCGGCTGCGGGTGGAACTAAGTTTTCGTTGCGGTGGGGTTGCGCTTTCGTTGAGGCGAATTTGTGGATTCGGCAACGGAGTTAGCTAAACCGCAAGCGGCTGGTGAAGGCGTTACATGGGGTACTTTCCTTTGTTGAGTGGTGGGGTGGGTGACGTGCGGGGCGAGCCCCGCCGCTAATTGGCGTGTAAAAAAGAAATGATGCGCGCACTGAGTTGACGACAGCGCAGCGTCGCTCCGTGGCCGGCTGGGGCCGTTACGACGCTGCGCTATCCAGGACTCACCCGCCCGCTGGGACCTGCGGCATAATGGACCAAAGACGACGACTGGGGTCGCCTGGTTTCACAAGGGACGGCGCTAACCGTATTGGTGTCCAGGAACCTCGCCAACCGCCGCCCCGGCTCGACGTCTTCCACATCTAACCAGCGGGCCGGACATTTCTAGGATGTGTACGGTAGTATATGGCGTGGCCATTTCCTAGGCCCCAGGTTCCAAGAAAGTTGGGGCTGGGGAATGGGGGCTAGGGGCTGGGGGTGGGAATGCGCTAAGCCGCGAGCGGCGGGGGCTAGGTGATGGTTAGGTGGTGGGTGTCGTTCCAGAGGCGGAGGACGGGGGTTGAGGAGGAGTGTTCGTAACCGAGTTCGCTTAAGCTGGCGGTGCTCAGATAGAAGTACTGACCTGCTGCGGGGGACAGTCCTAACCAGCGGGCGGCGAGCACGCGGAGGAAATGGCCGCTGGAGAATAGCAGGACGTTGCCGGAGATCGAACGAACTTTGGCAATGACGCGGTCGGCACGGTCGGCGACTTGAGCAGGCGACTCGCCGCCGGGGCAACCGTCGCGAAAGACAATCCAGCCAGGATGGTCAGCTTGGATTTCGCTGGTCAGTCGGCCTTCGTATTGGCCGTAGTCCCATTCCACGAGATCAGGAAGCGTCTCGGCGATCGACTCGAAGCCGGCGAGAGCGCAAGTGCGCGCTGCTCGTTGGAGGGGGCTTGTGAAGACTTTTGTGAAGGCCAGACCTTCCAAGCGTTTGTCGAGTTGGCGTGCGCCCTGCTCTCCCCGCGCGGTGAGCGGGATGTCGGTGAGGCCGGTGTGCTTGCCGGCGAGGCTCCATTCGGTCTCGCCGTGTCTGGCCAGGTACAGAATCGGAAGGGGTGTGGGCATACGTTTGCTTTCATGTGCAATCTAATCGATCTCGTCATTGTGCATTCTATTGAGATCTGCGCGGCAATTGAACCTGGTAAAAGTTGTCGGCTATTGGCTGTTGGCTATCGGTCAGGAAAAACAGGCTATTGATACTTGCGTTGAAAATGAACGGGTGGGCGGGGGGGGGGACGCCCCGGCTCGCGGGGAGTTGTTGTGTGGCGGGGGCATCGGCAGTAGGCTGTCGCATATTGCTCGACGTACCGAAGGAGCTTCATTGTGGATGTGGCGATGCTAGCGCGGATTCAGTTCGCGCTCACGATCATGTTTCACTATCTGTTCCCGCCGCTGACGATCGGCCTGGGAGTGGTGCTGGTTTACCTGGAGGGCAACTATCTTCGCACGCGCGATCCGCTGTATGAGTCGGCGGCGAAGTTCTGGACGAAGATTTTTGGGCTGAACTTCGCGCTTGGCGTGGTGACGGGGATCGTGATGGAGTTCGAGTTCGGCACGAATTGGGCCGTCTACTCACGCTACGTAGGCGACGTGTTTGGCTCGGCGCTCGCGGCGGAAGGGATCTTTGCGTTTTTTCTCGAGTCAGGCTTTCTGGCGATTTTGCTGTTTGGTTGGAATGCGGTCGGGCCGAAGATGCATTTTTTCGCCACGGTGATGGTGGCGATCGGCGGCATTTTTTCCTCCGTGTGGATCGTGATTGCCAACTCCTGGCAACAGACGCCGGCGGGCCACGAGATTCGCGATCATCTGATCAACGGCAAGAATTACCCGCGGGCCGAGATCGTGGACTTTTGGGCGATGGTTTTCAATCCATCGTCGGTCGAGCGACTGATTCATGTATGGCTGGGGGCGTTCATCCTGGGGGCGTTCTTCGTGATGAGTATCTCGGCCTGGTACTTGTTGAAAGGGCGTCATCATGAGTTTGCGAAGCGGTCGTTTACGGGCGGGTTGATGCTGGCGACGATCTGCTCGGTTGCTCAGCTTGCGTCTGGTCACGTCGCGGCAAGAGTCGTGGCCTTTCATCAACCGGCGAAGTTGGCGGCGATGGAAGGTCAGTTTCGCACGGAGACGCATGCGCCGATGCACCTGTTCGGCTGGCCAGATGCGAAGACCGGAGAAGTTCGCTTCGCCGTGGCGATTCCCGGGATGCTGAGTTGGCTCGTACATGGCGATGCAGCGGCGGAGGTGGCGGGATTCGACAAGCTCGAAGAGACGTGGGGGCAGCCTCCGGTGTGGCTCACGTTTCAGGCCTATCACCTGATGATTGCGATTGGCATGACGTTCATCGTGTCGACTCTGTATGCGAGTTACTTGCACTTGCGTGGGCGGTTGTTCGAGACGCGGTGGCTGTTGTGGTACTTTGTGTTCGCGGTGCTGCTGGCCTTTACGGCCAACGAGGCGGGCTGGGTGACGGCGGAAGTGGGGCGTCAACCCTGGATCGTCTATCCGTCGCTGCAAGCAGGCAGGCTTAGCGGTGGGTTGCGGACCAGTGATGGGTTATCCGAAGTGGTGGTGGCGGAGCAAGTGCTGGCGTCGATCGTGATGTTTGGCGTGGTCTACTTCTTTCTGTTCGTTCTGTGGCTCCTTCTGCTGAACAGCAAGATTCAAAAAGGGCCGGAGCCGGTCGAGGCGATCGATCGACCGTCGTCGCGAGGAATGGTCGACGCCGCGACGCAACGCCCGTCGCACCAAGCATCGCTGACCGAGCCTAAGGAACTCTAACAAAACCGTCTGGGAGAGGGGGACAGTCCCATTTTGCTCCGAAGACTCCGCAAAATCGGGACAGTCCCCGCCGATTTTGTTAGAGTTCCTAAAGAATCGTGAACGAGGTTTGGGAATGGACTTGAACACGCTGTGGTTCATCTTGCTCGGTGTGCTGCTGACCGGTTACGCGATACTGGACGGTTTCGACATGGGTGTGGGTATTTTGCAGCCGATCGCGCGGACGGAAAAAGAGCGACGTCTGCTGCTGAACTCGATCGGGCCGATCTGGGATGGCAACGAGGTGTGGCTCGTCACGTTCGGCGGGGCGATGTTCGCGGCCTTCCCCGAGTCGTATGCCACCGTCTTCTCTGGTTTTTACAATGCGTTCATGCTGATTCTGTTCGCACTCATCCTGCGGGCCGTTTCGATCGAGTTTCGCAGTAAGATTCAATCGCACTTATGGCGGCGGTTCTGGGATTACGGCTTCTTCTTTTCGAGCTTGCTGGCGGCGCAGCTATTCGGCACAGCCGTGGGGGCGGCGATGAACGGGGTTCCGCTCGATGACCGTTGTGTCTTCTCAGGACGTTTTATCGATCAGTTGGGAGTTTATCCTTTGCTCGTCGGGTTGATGACCGTCGCGATGTTTACGATGCACGGCGCGATCTACCTGTACCTGAAGACCGAGGGGGACTTGCAGGAGC
>CAZJWY010000022.1:16900-39445 GCA_964549545.1 uncultured Planctomycetaceae bacterium
GGCTTCGGCTTTTTTCTGGTGACGTACCTGTTGGTCACGATCATCACGCTCGTTACGATTCCCCATGCCACGCGCAATTTTCAACATCAGCCTTGGGCTTGGGGGTTGGTTGTACTGAACATTCTGGCGATCGCCAATATTCCCCGGGCGATTTCGCAACATCGCGCAGGCTATGCTTTCTTCTCGTCGAGCGCGACGATTGCGGCGCTCGTCTGCCTGTTCGGCATTGCGCTGTTTCCGAACCTGGTGACATCTCGGCCGATTGAGGAAAATAGCCTGACGATCTACAATGCCGCGTCGTCACACAAGACGTTGGTGATCATGACGATCATCGCGGTGGTGGGGATGCCGTTTGTGATTGCGTATACGGTGATTGTGTATCGGACGTTTTATGGGAAGGTGCGGTTGGAGGAGCATAGTTATTGAAGGAGCACGCTAAGCCGCAAGCGGTTGGATGGCGGGTATCTGGGCTTTAGGATCGACGGGGTTTGTTTGTGGCCTTGGCGCGTGAGTCGCGGGGGGCGCGGCGGGAGTTGAGGGCGGCGATTCGCTCGAGGGCCAGCACCATGAGGAGTGGCGATGCGCCGATCGAGCGCAGCCAGGTCTTGCCGTCGATGGACGATTCGATCACGGCGGAGTTGCCTTCGCCGAGTTGATCGAAAACGGCTGTCGCGGCGGTTGTTTCTTTGCTCTCTTGGCTCGCCAGGTTGTCGGTGGAGGGTCGGCCGACTGTCTCAAGGATGGTATAGGCAAGCGAAAGTCCGCCGTCGGCCATGAAGGGCAACATGGTGGCGGGCAAAGTGACAGCGGCTACGTGGGCGGTCTCGATGGCGGCTTCGAGTTGGCTTGACTCGTTGAGGCGCGGTCCGTTGGCTGTCTTGTCGGCTGTATTCTCGCGTGCCGATATTTTATCCCACGATTGCAGGTCGGCTGATGACAGTGGCTGCGCGTCGTCGAGGGAGTCGCCGGGGTGCTTGTCGCGACGGCGAAGTGAGCTGGCATCGGAGGCATCTGGCTCGCCGCCGGCGATTTCGAACATGGTTCCACGAGCCCACTCGCCGGCCATCGCATCTTCAGAAACGCTGATGCGACGCTCGGCCGCCGTGGCACTAAGTACCTTTTCGGTTGCCAAGGCTGTGGCAGACTTGCTGTTCACGGCCAGCCCGGAGCCTCGCTGCAAATCGGCCAGGATCGTATGGATGGGAATCGAGCCGCCTTCGCTGGGTCTGCCCGAATTTCCAGGAGGCCCCACGACGACGGGGCTCATGTTGGTACTGAGGTCGGAATCTTCGGTCGTTGGATTGATCTTGGCCGGCTGTAATCCGCTATCAGCGAATTGAGAGCTGTCGTTCAGCCAATCGCGTATTCCATTGCTATTGAAAGCATTGCTGTTGAAAGCGCTGCTGTTAAAAAACAGCTGGGAAACATCGGCGCTGTCGAGTCTAGAAACTGTTCCGCTAACTGTTCCGCGTACGTTGGCTAAATTGGCGCTCAAGATCGTTCCATCAGAGAGCGTGGCCGTGATGAATCCGCCCTCCCCTGCCTGTGCCACCACGTTGATCTCGACACCAGTAAGCGAGGCCTTGCCTTGTGAGAAGGCGAAGTGCGGAACATCCAACTCGCGCTGCGGCAAGTCGAACGTGGTGGTCGACAGCATCAGGCGGCCTTCCATCAACTCAACGCCGAGTGGGCGGCGAAGGGCGCTGCGGCCTGACTTGCGAGTATTGCGTGAGCGAAACATACAGCCGTTCCTAATGGATGACTCAAAAATAACTTCGGCAGATGGGATTCACCACGGAGGCACGGAGGAAACAGAGAAGATTTTTTATCCGCAGATGAGTACAGATGGACGCAGATGCAAGGCAGGAAGTAAGAGGACGTAGTCGGTATTCTTGCGAAATTGGCTGCCGTCCGGTTCCAATGCGATGGGACATTTGGTTATTCATCCAGAGCTATCTTCATCTGCGCTAATCTGCGTCCATCTGCGGACAATTACTGCTCTTCTCCGTGCCCTCCGTGTCTCCGTGGTTATTCTGAAAATCGGGAAGTTGTTATTGAGTCGTTCCTAATTCACCTTGGATTGCGATCCGTCGCGGAGATTGCGTACGTCGTTCTGCGAGCGGTTCGCCCGATCGTTCAGTTCCGCGACCTTCGCGGCGAAGCGCTCGTTCTTTTTGAGCGAAGCGAAGCGTGGCTCGGAAAGATCAACCGACTTCGGCCAGCCACCGGCATAGGCCTGATCCAGAACCGTCAGTATATCGGAACCGAGCGAGTTGGCCCAAGCCGGTTTGTCACCTTTGGACTGGCCTTGTACCGCTTCGTCTAGTTCGGCCAATTCCGCCGCCACACCGACCAGGCGAGCGCCGTTGTTCGTCCACAGCTTGCGCCGGGCAAATGCGGCTTGGGCGGCTTCGTCGAGTTGACCGTTGGCCCGTAACGATTGGCCGAAGTTGTAGTACATTTTGCTCAGCAGGTCGCGCATCATTTCCGACTCGGGAACTCGATTAACGCAATGGAGCTGGGCCTCGATCGCGGTGGGGTAGATTCGCAGAGCATCTGCATGTCGCCCCATACCAGCCAGCGCTAAAGCCTGATTGTTGAGGAGCGCGGCCAGCGAACTGCGGTAAGCCAACTCATCGGGATAGTCGCCGGCCAAAGTGTCGAATAGTTCGCGAGCACGGCCGAAGGCGGTGTCGGCCTCTGCGGATTTACTTGCTCGGCAGCAGGCCATTCCGAGATTGTTCAGGCTGATGGCCAGGTCGCTGCGATAGCGGACAACGCCGGGGCTCTTGCGCACCATCTTTTCCTGCAGAGCAATTGCCCGCTGGTGCCAATCGATGGCTTCCTTCCAATCGCCCTGCTGGCTTTGGAGGGCGGCGCGGTTGTTGTAACAGAGCGCCAGATCGTCCTGGAAGTCGCCGCCGTTGGTCGGCGACTTCGCCAATCGCTCCAAGATGTCGATCGCTTCCTGGGAGGCTTCGTCGGCCGCGGCGATGTCGCGGTTGCGCAAGACGAAACTCAAGTTGTTGCTGGCGATTGCCAGGTCGCGGGTCAACTTCGATTGGCCAGGCAAGTCGGCCAGCGGGCGCAAGATGTTGATCGCGGCTCGCAAAGACTGCTCCGCAGCCTGTGTGCTTCCCGTTTGGTCGAGCAGCAGGCCGAGGTTCGCTTCGCTTTCGGCAAGCTGACCGGCCAGAACCGGATCGTCGGAATGGTCTCGAACCAGGTTTTGCTGAATCTCGATCGCCTTGGCGTACTCCTGGCGAGCGCGCTTGGTGTTTGACCGCGAGGCGTACAACAGGCCGAGGTTGTTGTGAGTCAGTGCGAGTTGAGCGAGTGGTTCGACGCTTACTGGATCGGCGGCAACCAGCTCGGACAGGTTTTTCTGAGACGACTCGTATTCCTTGATTGCGTCGTTCACCGCGCCCAAGCGAGCGGCGAGGACCGCGGATTTGAAATGCGTCTGGGCGGTTTCCAGACGCAAGGCCGGGTCGTTGCCGGCGTCGGCGGCAAATTGGTGGTAGTACTGCAATGTATCGAGGAGCAGTTCGCGCCGTACGGGTTCTGCCCCCGGAATCTCCATCAACCGATCGGAGAGACGAGCGCCGAATTGATCGACGGCGCTGCGAGCCTGATGGAGATAGCGCTTGGCGCGTTCATAATTTTCCTGGGCAACTTTGGCATTGCGTTCGGACTCGGCCAGTGCGGCCGATGTGCGCGATTGTTCGCGGGCCAGCATGACCATGCCAACCGCGGAGACGATGCTCAGGAGCACCAAAGCCGCGCTAGCCATGGCCACGAGCGAACGGTGTCGGCGGGCCCATTTGCCCAATCGATCGGCGAGCGACGGCCGGCGGGCAAGTGTTGGCTTGCCTTCGAGGAAGCGGCCGAGGTCGTCGGCGAGCGCCTGTGCAGATACGTAGCGTTCGTCGCGCACGCGGGCCATTGCGCCGAGGACGATTGTTTCGAGATCGATCGGCACCGCTGGATTGATTTTTCGTGGCGCGATGGGTTCGTCGTTGATGATCTGCCGCAGCAGTGTTTGGCGGTCTTCGCCGGGGTGGGCGTGGGCTTGCGTGATCAGCTCGTAGAGCGTAACGCCCAATGAATAGACGTCGGTGCGGGCGTCGACCAGCGTGGAGCCGTTGGCCTGCTCGGGGCTCATGTAGCGGAGCGTTCCTACGACGTCGCCCGTGAGTGTGACGCCGTTGTCGTTCTGCATACGAGCCAAGCCGAAGTCGGTGACCCAGAGCTTGCCATCGCCATCGATCAGCAAGTTCGAAGGCTTTACGTCGCGATGGACGATGCCATGTTCGTGTGCGTGGTGCAGCGCTTCGGCGGCTTCGCGTCCGAGGCGGGCGACGGTTTGGAAAATGTCGCCTTGTTCGAACGAATGTCGCGAAGGGAGCGCCGAGGCGGGGCGAACCAGCAACGTAGTCGTTGAGCCGTTGACTTCGCCGTGGCCTCTGGTGGAGTTCGTCGCGCGGCGCTGTTTGCTTGCCCGCAATTCGGCGATCGCTTGTTCGAGCGATTGGCCATCGATGTATTGCATGGCGTAATAATTGACGCCCTGCTCCTGTCCCACGGCAAAGACTGGCACGATGTGTGGATGGTGCAACTGGGCGGCCGCCTGGGCTTCGTTGCGGAAGCGGGCGATCTGACGCTGATCGAGCACGGCGGCGAACGGCAAAATCTTCAGCGCGACTTTACGATTCAGCGATTGCTGGTGCGCCTCGTAGACGATACCCATGCCGCCACGGCCGATTTCGCGAACGATTCGGTATTCGCCGATCTGGCGGCCGGTCGACTTCTCGGCATCATCACGCTGTCCGTTGACGCCAGCACGGGGCAGGCGCATGTCACGCGTCGCGCCGTCCAAGAGTCGCAGGCTTTCGAGATAGGGGCGCAGCTCGTCGGCCAACTCGGGGTTGGCGGCCAAGAGCGATTGCTCATCGGGCGCGACGCCGCGTTCCAGATCGGCCATGTAGCGTTCGAGCACCTCGACCAATTGCTGGCGTGGCGCATCGTGCGCCGAAATCGTCACGTCTAATGAGGTGAGTCGATTCATCGAATTAATACTCGCTCTTCAATGCTTCCCGCATCTTCTTCAATGCTCGCAACCACAGCATCCGCACCGCGCCAGCCGATCGGTTCATTCGCGTGGCGACCTCTTCGAACGACAATCCTTCGATGTGACGCAATACAATGACATCGCGGTAATCGGCAGGCATTTGGGCCAGCGTGTCGGCCAGCAGCACTTCGTTCTCGCGGCGAGTTGCACAACCGCTGGGCGACTCGGTTTGCTCGGCCAACAACGTTTCGAGGCGAACCGTCGATTGTTCCAGCCGGCGGCCGATTTCCTCCAGCGAGACTTCGCGTCGTACGTCTCGCTTCTCGGCCAGCACATGCTGTTCGACGACTCTTAATATATTATTGACAACAATTCGCCGCAGCCAAACCACGAACTCGCCCATCGATTTGCCACGAAACTCAGCAAAATCGCGGTGGGCCTCGAAAAACGACTCCTGAACGATGTCCGACGGGCTGACGCGGGCCCGCAGGCGGTTATCGAGCTGGGCCGACACCAGCAGCTTCAAATAGTTGGTGTAGAGCGCGAGCAACTGCCCCAGGCACGAGCTGGAGCCGGCCCGAGCAGACGTAAATAGTTCGTCAGCATTAAGTTGCATACTAGCAGTCATACATGGTCCCTACGTATGTCCCAGCATTATGGGCTGGATGCACACTGGCTTGTCACGCGAATTGTCGCATTTTTGGCAAATATGCCACAAACGATAAGCAGGGCTGTCTGCGGCAGCAGTGTGCCAGCAGCAGGGCTTACCTCCGGGGTTGGCTCGCGAACCTTGCCATCGCGGCCGACGCCAGGACAGCCGCGGCGGTAAGGAATACACAAACTAAGGCAAACGCTGAGGGATGCGACATATAGATAGTCTCGCGTGCATCCAGCACGAGGCGGCCAGCGGCAACCGCTGGTTCATCGACGGCAGTTGCCTGGAGCACGCGGCCGCAAGAATCGATGATGCCGCTGATGCCTGTGTTCGATGACCGGGCCAAGGGCACTCGATTCTCGATGCAACGAAATACCAGTAGTTGCCAGTGCTGATACTTTTCTTGAGCATGGAACCAACCATCGTTGCTGAGGTTGGCGAAGAAATCGGCCCGCTTACGCCCCGTCGCGGGATCGCGGACCAATCGTGACGACATGAGAGGATCGATGTTCTCTAAACAAATGGGGGTAACGAACCTGGCCTCAGCTTGTTGATTGGCAGTATCTACGTACTGAAGCGAAAATGGTCGCAGATCATCGAAGGTGCCGGGGTACAATGGCTGCACCGCGCGACCCGCGGCGAGGAGCAACGCGGCCCTGGACAACCAGGCAGGCCCGGCAGAGAACGGCAGCCGTTCTGAAAAGGGGACGAGGCGGATCTTGTCGTATCGGTTCACTTCGCCGGACGGCGAGAATAGGTAGGCGCTGTTGCGAATCTCGGTGCCGATGTGATCCTTGCCAGATGTCTTCCAGCCGGTGACGGCGGCGCCGCCGACCAGGATGGCTGTATTGTTGTTGCGCGCGATGTCTGCGAGCTTGCGATAGTTATCTTCCAAGAGTTTTCCGACACTGGCTTGCGATAGCTGGGCGCGGGCATCGTCGTTCAGCGGAGGAAACTCGTTTTCTGGGAGGATCACGAGGTCCGCATGCTGCTGTGTGAGTTGCTTTTCGAGTTCGCTGATGAAGAACGTAGCGGCCTGGTCGGGCGTTGTCGTGCTGGCTCCGCCGTGGAGGTGGGGATGGTTGGACTGAATGACCATGACTTGCGGGCCGGGGCGCTCGGGTGTTGATTTCAACCTCCATGCGCCGTAGCTGGCGATCGAGAATAACATGAGGGCAACAACCGACAACGGCAACCATACACGCTTCACATCGAAGCGATCCAAGCACGCGATTGCAAAGAAAGCGTTTACGAGCACCACGATGAAGCTGACGCCCCACAGGCCTACAACGTCGGCGATTTGGCAGATGACGATCACCGGCGATTGGGTGCTTCCGATGGGCAACCAGGGAAACTCGGACACGGTGTTGCATCGCAGCCACTCGGTAGCCACCCAGGCGGCGGCTACTCCAATCATCCGTAACGCGGCTGGAAGTTGGTAAGCATTCGCCTGGCCATCTCGTGGTACGTCGCCCGTCGTATCTGACGATAAGAGCCGCAAAAAATGAATGATCGCGGCGGCGAGCCCCCAGTAGAACCCGGAGCACACGATGACACCAATCGTGCCTGGAATGGTTGCGCTCCACAACCACCATTCGTTTAAGGCAAAATAGACGACGCCCGAGAACCAGCCGCGGACGAATGCTGACCAAGAGCTGGGCGCGTAGCTCACGGCGAGGAGCCAGGGAGTCAAGGCAATCCACGCCAGATACCACTGCCCGAACGGTGCCGCGGCAAGCGTGAGGAGCAGCGCGGAGATCAAGCCCGAGAGATGGGGGTGACGCTCGATACTGGCCAGCCATCGATTCATGAATCGGCTTTATGCGAAGGCAGCGCGAATCTGATCGATGTACTTGGGGCATTCCTGCCGCGGATCGCCAGGCCCCTCGTATTCCAGTGCGACGTAGCCTCGATAGCCGGCGGCTTTGAGAATCTGCCCTAAGCGCTGGAAGTCGCTCGGCTCAGCAGGCTTGCCCAATGGGTGAACCGTTACTTTGATTTGCACATTGAGGGCATACGGCGCGATCTTGGCTAGGTCACCGTAAGGATCGGCGGTGTGAAAGTTTCCTGAATCGAGGTTGATTCCAAACCAAGGGCTTTTCACCGCGTGGGCAATCGCGAGCATTCCGCCTGCTTCGGCGACGATGCCGCCATGGTTTTCGAGGGCCAGAAACACGCCATGCTTACCAGCGTATTCGCAGCACTCTTCGATCGCGTCGATCGTTAGCCGGCGCGCCTCGTCAATCGTTTGGCCCATCTTCGCGCCACCGGAAAAGATGCGAATCACCGGGGCATTCAGTATGGCCGCATATTCGATCCAGCGTTTGACGCCTGCGATTTCCTGGTCGCGTCGTTCTCCAGCCGGATAGCAAAAGTCATTGCCGACCGCCGTGCCGGATACATCGAGCCCACGACGGAACGCGTGTGCTTTGATCTCGCGGAGGTATTCAGGGGAGGGATCGGGCGGAAAGTAATAGGACGTGAGCTCGGTGCCATCCAGGCCGAATTTTGCGCAGTCGTCGATGAAGTCGGTGAGCTTGAGCTTCGGCGATTTTCCCGTTAGTAAATCGCGATAGCTGTAGGCCGCGAGGCTGTACTTAAAATGAGAGCCCGGCGGGCGCGTAATCGGCTCGATCGCCTTCGCAGCAGGTGCGCGAAGTGCAACCGCAGCCGCGCTCCCCAAGGTGGAGATCATAAATGCGCGACGATCGATAAAACGCAACATAGATGGGCAGCCTTTAAAAAAGAAGGACCATGCCATTGTCGGCTCTGACCAATTCAAACGTCAAGTTTGGCCAACGGTAGGCGGTGACACACTATGCCGTCCCCCTTTCTAACACCAAAAAACCGCAGATGAACGCGGATAAACACAGCTTGTTTTACATCGATGACAAGTACATGGCGATCTTCATTCAGTTTCTATCCGCGTTCATCTGCGGTTACCTGGTATTGAAATAGGATTAGCGGCGTTCGTGGCACGCTCGACTCCAGGCAGAGCCACGGCGTGCCAAGCCCCCAGCGACTGGACATTGGATATTCTGCTGCTCGCACTGCTACCACAATGAAATTTAGGGAATCTGTTGAACTTATTGACGGTGCGGAGATTGCGGATAATTCATGCATGACGAAAGTACCGATGACTTGTGATATGCGCGTAATAGGCGCATGCCAGGAATGGATTCACGGCTCACCTATTGTCAGGATGGCAAGTCATGGCCAATTTTCAGCGCCTTCGTTGCGAAGCCCCAACGTCAGCGTCACCTATCAGCCAGGGAAATAGCTCCGACTTCCCTTGGCAACGTGTACCAACGCGCGCCTGCTGGCTTGCTGCCACCTTGATTTCATTGCTCATTGCCAGCAGCGGTTGCACTTCGGTTCGCGAGTATGTCAGCAATGGTTTTCGCGTTGGCCATGATTATCAGGAGCCTCCTGCCGCTGTGGCGCCGAAATGGATCGACGCCGACGATAAAAGAGTGCAAACCGGATGCGACGATCTGAGCCAGTGGTGGAAGGTGTTCGACGACCCCGTGCTCAATACGTTGATTTGCACCGCCTACCATCAAAACCTTACGCTACGCGAAGCCGGTTTTCGAATCTTGCAGGCGCGGGCTCAACTGGGAATTGTACGAGGCGATTTCTTCCCACAGAACCAGAATCTCGCGGGCAGCTATACGCGATTCGGGCGTAGCAAGGAAACAGCCCTAGCTCAAGCCGGAGCAGGCCTAGGCGGCATCGGCCCGCGATTCTTCGATCAATGGGACTACGGCTTCAACCTCGACTGGGAACTAGATTTCTGGGGCCGCTTCCGTCGCGCAATCGAATCGCAGTCAGACCTCCTCGAAGCGTCGGTCTTTGATTTTGATGCCGCGCTTATCACCTTACTGAGCGATGTCGCGACCGCTTATACAGACATGCGCACGTTCGAGCAACGGATCGCCTATGCGAAGCAGAACGTAAAGATTCAGCAAGATACGCTCGACATCGTGCAAGCCCGCTTCAAAGCCAACACGACGAGCGAGCTCGATGTCGATCAGGCGAGCAGCACGCTTAACGCCACGCAAGCCGCGGTGTCGGAACTCGAAATCGGATTGCGACAAGCGCAGAACCGGCTTTGCACCCTGCTGGGCATTCCACCGGAGGATCTGATGGCACGGCTCGGTCATGCCCCGATTCCGACCGCGCCGGCCGACGTCGTGCTCGGCATCCCGGCCGACCTGCTCCGCCGTCGGCCCGATGTGCGTGCGGCCGAGCGACGCGTGGCGGCTCAAAGCGAACAGATCGGCATCGCCGAGTCGGACCTGTACCCGCACATTTCGATCAGCGGCACGCTTGGCGGCTCGGCAGAAAAATTCAGCAACCTCTTCACTCCTGGCGCGTTCAACTCGCAGATCAGTCCGAATTTTCGCTGGGACTTGTTGAATTACTGCCGCATCAACAACAACATCAAGCTGCAAGACGCGCGGTTCCTGGAGCTGGTCGCCAGTTACCAAAATCAGGTTCTGCGAGCGAATCAAGAAGTGGAAGACGGCCTCGTGGTGTTCCTGCGCAGCCAGGAGCGCACTCGCTTCCAGCAAAAGAGCGTGGACGATGCCGAGGCCGCGGTCAACATCGCCCTGTTGCAATACAAAGCCGGCACGACCGACTTCACGACGGTCACCCAGGTGCAACAAGTTCAGGTGCTGCAGCAGGACACGCTCGCGGTGGCTAAAGGGGAAATTGTCGCTGGCCTGATTCAGGTCTATCGAGCCCTGGGCGGCGGTTGGCAAATCCGCATGCAAGGCTGCAACGATTGCTTGCCACCGCTCGGTGGCGCACCGCAAGCTCCGCAAACGACCGAGGAGCTGTTCCCGCCGCCGGCCGTTGAAGCGCAGGAGCAGCTATAGGCCAGTTCGAGGAAGCGCTCCACACCCTATATAGCCCGGCCATTTTGGCCGGGGTAACAGGATTACAATTAGAAGCCGTTTCAAACCGGGGGCTAGCGCCCAATGGCACTTACTTTGGAATCAACGACAAACATCCACTTCTATAGGGTGTGCAAGCAACTGTGTGCCTGCACAACTTATGGCCTAGTGAGTCGTCACCTTAAAACAAAGTAAGCGGCATTGGGCTAGCGCCCCGCGGCTAATAAAATCAGCCGGAACGCGCTAGCGTCCGGTTTTTGGAATAGGCTTTGAAACTGCTTCTACTTGCTTAGGCCAAGTCTTGCTGTTGGTTAAACTACCGACCCAAAATGGGTCGGCTATATAACCATAACCGTGTCATTCGATAATTATTCGGAGAGCGCCTCCAACTCTTCCCACTTCTGATAGGCGGCAGTTAGCTGCTCGCTCAATTCCTTGAGTGTCTTTTGCTCGCTCGCAATCTCGTTCGCAGATCGGCTGTAATACTTGGGATCGGCCATCAACTCATGGAGCTTGTTAATTTCTGCCTCTAACCTCTCGATCTTGCCGGGCAACAGCTCCAAGTCCCGTTTCTCGTGGTAGGCCAATCGTCGCTTGCCGGAGGACTGTTTTTGCGGCGCAGGTTGCGGCTTGCTCTTCGCAGGCATCGGCTTTTCAGCCTTAGCTGACGAGGATTCTACTCGTTGACGCTGCCAGTCGTCGTAGCCGCCCACGTACTCGCGGACATTGCCATCCTCGAACGCGATCGTGCTCGTGACGACGTTGTTCAGGAACTCTCGGTCGTGGCTCACGAGCAGAATCGTGCCGCTGAAGTCGACCAGCCGCTCTTCCAGCAGTTCCAGCGTTTCAGTATCGAGATCGTTCGTCGGCTCATCGAGCACCAGCACATTGGCAGCCCTGAGAAAGAGCCGAGCGAGCAGGAGCCGATTGCGTTCGCCGCCGGAGAGAAACCGCACTAGTGTGCGCGAGCGATCGGGCGCGAACAGGAAATCCTGCAAGTAGCCTAAAACATGTCGCGAACTGCCGTTGATCGAGACCATCTCACCGCCGGCGCCCAAGTTGTCTTGTACGGTCGTTTCTTCATCGAGTTGGTCGCGCAACTGGTCAAAATACGCAATTTCCAGATTGGTTCCCAGTCGCACGCTCCCCTGCTGCGGCTCGAGTTGCCCCAATAGCAGCCGCAAAAGCGTTGTTTTGCCCGCTCCGTTGGGACCGACGAGGCCGATCTTGTCGCCGCGCATGATCGTCGTGGAAAAGTTGCTCACAATCGGCCGGTCACCGTAAGCGAAAGAAATGTCGCTGACTTTTGCGATGAGTGCCCCGCTGCGCTGCCCCTCTTGAATCTCCAGCTTGGCGGTGCCGACTTTTTCTCGGCGTTCGCTCCGCTCGACACGCAATTGCTTGAGCGCTCGCACACGTCCCTCGTTGCGCGTGCGACGAGCCTTGATCCCCTGCCGCAGCCAGGCTTCTTCTTGTGCCAGCTTTTTATCGAACAGCGCGTTCTGCTTCTCCTCGGCAGCCAGCGCCAGCTCCTTGCGCTCGAGAAATGTATCGTAATCACACGACCAATCGAACAACCGGCCACGATCGAGCTCGATAATCCGCGTCGCCACGGCACGGAGAAAGGCGCGATCGTGCGTGACAAAAACCAGCGTCCCTGGCCAGCGCAGTAGGAAGTCTTCGAGCCAGCGGATCGTGTTGATATCGAGATGGTTCGTCGGCTCGTCGAGCACCAGCACATCTGGATTGCTCACGAGCGCACGCGCCAATAACACGCGCCGCTTCATGCCCGAGGAGAGCGTTTCGATATTTGTGTCGGCCTGGAGCTCCATCCGCGATAGAAGCTGCTCGACCTTATGTTCCGACTCCCAACGATGCGACTCGGTCAAGTCTTCTTCGGGCAATCCATGCAGAACCACATGATCGATCCGCCCCACGAGATCACGCGGCACCTCCTGAGGTAGTTGCGCTACGCGAACACTGGGCGAAAGAACGCATTCGCCGCTGTCTGGATGGACTTCGCCACACATCATCCGCATAAGCGTGGTCTTGCCCGACCCATTGCGGCCCAACAGACCGATGCGCTGCGACGATTCGATCTGGCACGACACATGATCGAGCAGCGGCGGCCCGAGGAAGCGAATCGTGACTTCGTTGAGGCGGATTAACGGGGGCATGCAGCGATGCGCAGTTGCGACCAATGGGACGGTAAGTGGCAGAGCATTGTACGGGGCAAACCGGGACTTAGGCTAGCGCGTTCGCACCTCGTGGGACGAACTTCAGTCTGTCTCTATTGTTAGCTGCACAACGAATGAGCCTGCGGGTGCCATGGCCACTGCTCGGCGTGGCCATGTTTGGCAGCATTTCGGCATGCCCACGCAAAGCCGTGGGCATGGCACCCTGTTTCGTGGTGCCATTTACTTACTGCGCAGATATCATTAGATCAAATATCACGCCGTGAGTGGGAGTCAGACAGACTGAAGTCCGTCCTACAATCCGTTCCTAGGCAGGCTTCGCCGCCAGGCGGGTAATACGGAGGTGCTTGTCCGCGTGGGCAGTTGCCACTTGCAGTCCATCGGGATGCAAATCCATGTCGCGTACATTGGCGGGCAATTGAAATTTATGAAAAGCCTTCTCTGCATCTGGTTTCCAGAACAGCAGAAAACCGCCTGTAGTGCCGCCGCAAACGGCCATCAGCGATCCATCACCAAGCCAACGCAATCGCGCGATCGCGCCTCCAGGAATTCCTTCGGCGATCTGTTGCTTCTCAAGTTTCTGCGTTTCCCAATTGAATAGCAGAACGAGAGGCTCGTTCACGGCGCCAAGTGGATTGGTCCCCTTATAGAGCCCGCCGGCGGCCAACCACTTATTGTCTGGGCTCATCGCGAGCGCGCGAATGCCGCCGTAGTCGACTTGCTGACCACCTTCATAAGTGTGCAGCGGCTTGGCATCGAAGGCGCGGGCGATCTTGCCCGTGGCCACGTCCCATTGATTCAACACGCCCACTAAGTCGCCGCTGAGCAAGAACTTTCCTTCTGGATGGAAAGCCACGCTGTACACATGGCGGGCGTGCCCCGGCAATTCGCGAACGAGCTTGCCGTCGGCCACATTCCAGAGCCGGACCATGTTGTCGTTGCCGCCCGAGGCGATGAGCGTGCCGTCGGGGCTGACATCGACTGAGCGGATCCAGCCTTTGTGGGCTTCGATCGAGCGGATCGGCTTGGCGTCTTTGGCAGCAACCGCGTCCCACCATGTCAACCTTCCGTCGCACGCGCCGCTGATGATTTGCGCGCCATCTTTAGAGAAGCCAATGGCTTGGACCCAGGTGTCGTGGCCGCCGGTGAAGTTGGTGCGGGCACCGTCGGCCAGGTTGTAGCGCTCGACGAGCGCATCTTCCGAACCGCAGAAGACGAGCGTCCCGGCCGGATTGAATCGGCAAGCGTTCAGCGGCCGGTCATGGGGCCACTGCGAGACAACATTCGCCAGCTTGGGGTCGAGTCCTGCGGGAGCAGTCATTGATGCACTCGTTAGGTAAGCAGTTCCGAAATAGCCCCGGCCGCGGGGTCGGCCATTGGCATTTTGCGGCCATCGATGACAAACGAGCCCGTCGAATCAACGCCCGTGGCTTCCAAATAGGTATGAAACAGCGCGCCATGGTCGACTTGTTTGTCGACGACTTCGGTGCCCTCGGCGTTTGTCTTGCCATACGCCACACCCCGGGGAATTCGGCAACCGGCCATGCACACGGACCAGGCTTTGGACCAGTGGTCGCGGCCTTGCAAGTGGTTGATTCCCGGCGTGCGGCCAAACTCGGAGAGCACGACCAGCAGCGTGCTATCCAGCATTCCCCGAGCCGCGAGATCATTCACGAAGCAAGCAAACGCTCGATCGAACTCGCCGAGTTGCTCGATATGGAAATTGAAGTTTTCGTTGTGAGTGTCGTAGTTCGAATGGGTCACTTGCACGAACGTGATTCCTTTTTCAAGCAATCGCCGAGCGAGCAAGCAATGGCGGCCAAAGTCATACTTACCGTATCGCTCAGCGTCTTTCTCCGGCTCTTTCGAGACATCGAACACGTCGCGCTGCTGCATGAGCTGCTGCGCTTGCTCGAAAGAATAGGTGAATGCCTCGGTGACGGCTGTCCGACGGCGGTTGAGGAAATGCTCATTCACATGTCGGCGGAAATCTTGTCGAGCGGTTTCGGAATTTGCCGAAATCTCTTTAGGAAGCACGGTGTTTTGCGGTGGGTTGCCATTCCCGAGCTGCACGCTGGCATACTTGGGCCCGAGGTAGGCCGCGTCGTTGCCGCGACCGCCGCCACCGCCGGGCGTAATCAGAATATGGCCGGGCAAGGAACTATCTCCCGGCTGGAGAGCCTTGGCAGCGACAGCGCCAATTTGCGGATAGTCATTTGCGGGGCTTTGGCGCCGCCCTGTCATCATCATGTAGGCGCCTTTGCCGTGATCGTCTTCACTGGTGTTGACGCCGCGCACCAGGCACAAGTGGTGCATCTGCTTGGCCGTGTCCGGCAACAGTTCAGAGATGTGAATGCCCGGCACGGAGGTGGGGATTGCGCGGAATGGACCGCCCGTCGAGGCGCCTGGCTTGGGATCCCAGCTTTCCAGTTGGCTCAGGCCGCCAGCCATGTTGAACACGACGATCCGCTTCTGGTCCGATTTCAATTGACTCGCAATCGCCGGAGCGGAAAAGATTCCGAGGCCACCCGCGCAAGCGCCGGCTCCCATTGCCGCGAGCGATCCCATGAACTGTCGCCTCGCGATTGTATGCTCGGGAGACTTACAGGCGTATTTGGCGTCCATCGCGATTTACTTCCTTACAACTTCGTGGTTATTTTGGCCTTCGATGCAGGATTGGATTAGCCACAAAAAACACGAGAAGTCACAAAAAGGGATTGGATAACTGTTGGCGTTGACGGCAAAATTGTTTTGGATTTTTGTGTCTTTTCGTGCTTTTCGTGGCTAACAAAATGGGCTTTCAACCGTGTTAGTGGTTGAACCGAAACTCGGCCGAGTTCAACATTGCCCAGACCAGCTCCTGAGCGGCTGCGGCTTTATCCTTCGTGCGATCCTTGAGATAGTTCGCTACGTCGTTCTTCTCGCCGTCTGTCGGCATCCGCGTAAAGAGCGTGAGGTACAGATCTTCGGCTGCGACTTTCGCATCCTCTTGCTTGACGATCCGCTCAGAAATGTTTCCAGAAGCTGGCGCCACCCAGCTATTGATCGATCCACCGTTGGCCGCGAACAGCGCTTGATCGGCCGTGGCAAAGAAATCACTTTGAGGCTGGCCCGCCGCCGCTCCGTAGAACGAAACGAACGTGGCGATATTCCCCTTCAGCTTATCGTATGTAAGCTGCTCGATTTCGACTTCACGCGCCTCAAGTTCCTTCGGATCTTTCTTCTGCTCTTCAGTGAGCGGTTTCTTCTTGTCCAACTCGGCAACTTCGACCTGCCGGTGGCGATCGTATACACCAGTCACCTGGAACACCGTCCAACAAAGCTGCTCCGGAGTCAGCGGCTTGAGCGAGGTAATTGTGAAATCGTTTGACAAGCGATCATTGAGTTCCACGATGGTCGTGCTCAACTGCGATTGCTTCGTCACAAGATCGGCCTTCGCTGCCGCAACAGCGTCCTTGGCAGCCGCAACGGCTTGCTCTCGGCGTACCCGTTCCGCCAAGGCGGCGGCAAGCGCCTCTTGAGCGGCCACGAATTTTTCATCCGTTCCCTTGCGAACCGTGGCGGCCGCGTCCAGGCTCTTTTGCAACTCGACCAATTTCGACTGCGCCTCGTCGCGGCTCTCTTCAAGCTTTTTTATGGCCTCAACCAGCGCCGAATTATCAGGCAACTTTTTGTGAGCAGCCTCGGTAGCGGTATGGGCAGCCACGATCGAGGCAATTACGTCTGACTGCTGAGTAAGCGGCAATTGAGCCGCTTCCAAAGCCTTCAGGGCGGCAGCCGACGCCTCGCCAGCGGCTTTCGCCAGCTTGTCTCGCTCGCTGACGATCAGAACATGCTCGGCCAGCAACTTTTCTGCCGCGGCAAGCGCTGTCTCACAAGCCGGCACCGCTTGGGTTGCTGCTGCGATAGCCTGAGTCAACTCCGGAACTTTGGCCACTTTTTGGACCGTCGCAATACGGCGATCGAGCGATTCAAGCAACTCTTTGTCGTTGGCCGCTTTGTCGCGCGCCACCAACATTGCTTTCTCCGCCTCCTTCAGCGAGGTCGTGATCGGCGCCACTTTTTGTCGAGCCGCTTCGACCGGCGGCTTCGCCTGGTCGAGAGCCTCTGTCATCGGCTTCACCGCTGCTGTCTTCTCTGCCGCGGCTTTCGTCAGCGCGGGCGTTTCGTTCACTAGTTGCTGAGCTCGCGCGACGAACTTTTGCGCCGCGTCGGCCAGCTCTTTGTCTGCTGGCAAAGTCTTGATCGCTTCTTGCGCCGCCGTAGCCGCTTGCTGGACGGGTGCGACCGCTGCCTGATTGGCCTTCAGTTGAGACTCGGCATCGGCCGCGGCCTTGGTCGCTTCATCCGCCTTCTTCTTGGCGTCTGCGTACTTGGTCTTCGCCGTGTCCAGTTCGGTGGCGACCGGAATCGCTTTGGCTTCGATTTGCTCCCAGGCTTCCGTTGCCTTGGTGTAGGCGTCGGAAGAAGCCTCGACCGCCTTAACCAGCGGCTCGCGAGTTTGCTGCAACTGCGCCAGCTCGTTCGCCGCTTTATCGGCCTGCGAAGGCAAGTCCGCCGGCGGGTCAAACGATCGTTGATACGCGCTGGTCAACGCGATTTCTCTTAGAAACGTTCGCATATCGAACTTCATCGCGGCCATCTGCTGCGCCAGAAGCTGAAGCAATTGCGGGTTCGACGGCGGATTCTCCGGATTATGCATATCGACCGGATGCACCAACCCGCGACCAAACATGTGGGCCCAGAGCCGATTCGCGATATTGCGATTGAACGCGTCGTTCGAGCCATTCGTTGCCAGCTCGGCCAGTTGCGCACGGTAGCTGAACTTGGGGACTGATTTCACATTGTCTGCCGGAGCAACTTCATACTCTTCGCCCGGCATGTAAAAGGGCTCGTCGATCATGACCTCGTCTGGCACGCGTGCGACGGTCCGCCGCGGCACATGCAGAAAGACGGATTGAAACGACACCTGCGAACCAACAACCTCGGACCGAATCGTTGTTTGCTTGTCGCCTTCTTTCTTTACTACCGCGACCGAGGGCGCCAACAGCGCGAACAACCCCTGGTAATCTGACTGCAAGTAATCGCTCACGATCGGGTGATCGTGGCACTGCGCACACTGCATATCGCGGCCGAAGAAAATGCGACCCACGTCGCGCGTCATCATATTAGGATCGGAGCCGCGGTCGAGCGCGAAGCGCACAGCCGGTCGTGTCGCCGCATCCACCCCGTCGGCCATCAAGATTTCCTTGGCGAGGACATTCCATGGCTTGTTCTCGCGCACCGACTTCACGAGCCAGGCCTGCCATTCGTCGGCCGATACATTGGCATTGGGCCGCCGCTCCATCAGCATCAGATCGAGCACCGAGGCAAAGTGACGCGCGAAGTGGGAGGAAACGAACAAACGATCGATCAGCTTTATACGCTTGTCCGGCGCGGTATCGGCCAGGAACGCCCTGGCTTCCTCCGCCGGCGGCGGCACGCCGTTCAAGTCGAGTGACGCGCGTCGCAGAAACTCGGCGTCCGTTGCCATCACCGGCGTTACACCACCGGCCGGCACGAGGAGTTTATCAATCTGTGAATGGAGAGGCTCGTCTTCGGCCCAGGCCTGTGAGGCCTGAACGATAATAGCCGCCACAAATAATTGGAGTAGAACAACAGACGCCCGCATGCGCTCGTCGTCCCAGGGTTTTGGCAGGAGCCCGCGATATGGTAGGAACGGTCACAACCAAACCGTCGGCCGCAGGCTGTGCTCTTGGCGAACACCCCCTTGTTAGAACCCAGCGCGCGGCATAAGTCAACGCTATTTTGCTGTTTCTGTAACTTTGCCGATCTGCCAGCGGGCCGTCATTTCCCTTTCAAACTGAGCAAATATGCCAGCATCGCGTAGTAGTCGCGCTCGGGCATCTGCTCGATCACATTGGAGGGCATCGGGGAAAGGGCCGACTGATGCCGCTCGACCACGTCGGCCAACGGAACGCGAATCTGCTGGCCTGTGGAGTCATTGAAAGTCAGCATTTTACCTTCCTCGCGCAGATTGAAGCCGGTAAGGATTTGGCCCTGTTCCGTTTCCACGGAAACAACGCGGAAAGCCACGTCCACATTGCGGCTGGGATCGAGCGTATCCTCGAGCAATCGATCAAGCCCGCGGTTACCGATTCCATCCAGCGCCGGCCCGAGCGTCTTGCCTACTTCGCCGATTTTGTGGCAATTCGCGCACACGCTTTTTGCGAACACCGTGCGGCCAGCCTCTAAGTCTGGCTTCGAGGCCAGGAATCCCGCTCGCCGCTCGGCGATCAATTTTTCAATGCGGTTGTCCTTGGGCGACAGACCGGCAGTCAATTCCGCCACTTGTTTGTCGACATCCGGCAGGCCCGATGATTTCAATCGATCGAGTACCGCAGGCTCGCGCAGCAGCGTGGCGGGCGCGCGACCTTCCCGAATCTCATTCAGCAGGCCTGTGGCTGAATCTTGATTTCCTGCAAGCCCGGCGGCGATCAAAACTGCGACCGATTCAGGCACCGATTTGAGTTGAGCAAGGAGCGCCGCTCGTGCTTGTGGTCGATCGATGCGGGCCAATTGCTGGGCGGCTTGCTCGCGTGCTGGCTTGGGAATAGCGGCATCGGCCAGCACCGCGGTAAGGGGCGCGATTGCTTGCTCAGGTGCGCACATTACGAGCGAGTCTGCCGCCGCGAGGCGGGTCAGCAGATTCGTATTCGTCGCAGCCGTCGCGGCCATGACAACGGGTGTCAAATCATCGAGCTTCAGGCGCCCCGCCAGCCGGTACAAATCGGCTGCGACAGCCCCTATTTCGCCGACAGGAGAGTTTGGCACGGTAATCACATGCGGCTCGAAACGCGAAACGGCCAACCAGGCGAAACCATCCAGGTCGGTGATGCCATCCACAATCTCCACGTGCCCGCGCTTGCCTGCCCACAGTGCAAGGTTCCATTCAACCCGTTGTGCCGTATCGCCTCGCGGCGGATAGCTTCGTGCCACTTCGGTGCCGTCCTCCAACACAAGACGTGCGTAGTTCTGATGACGATCCGGCTGGCCTGGCAGGCCGTCGTGGCCGCAGATCCAGAAACTGATGTTCTCGGGCAATGTAAACGTAGGACTGTGGAGAACTCCTCCCAACCGTTCGCCTCCCTCGGCCAGCGAACTGATTGCCTTGGTGGCTGTGTCGCCATCGGCATAATTGCGCTGCTGGGGTCCCCAAGGACTAGGCGTTGCCTGGCTGCCAATTAGCGGAACGTTGAACCACTCAAAACTAGCCACCGCGTCTAGCCCCCGCCTGATCTCTTGGCTGAGCGTACTGCGCAATAGCGGCGACGAGGCGATGCCCCGCTGCGAAAGCCCGTCGGAGAGCGCTCGCAATAGCGCAATCTGCTGCATTGGGTCGTCGGCAAATCGCTGTTGAATGACGGCGATGACCGGATCGACCTTGGCAGCGTCGATGAATTTGGCGCCGTCCGTAACGGCCTTGATGAGCACTTCGTCGCTGACCCGCCCGTGCAGCGCTTCGTCGAAAACCAGCATCGCCGCCGCGCCGCTCGGCGCCGTCGCGGCAAACTCCACTAGCTTTGTTCGTTGAGCCGACTCTAGCTGCAGCTCGAGAAGTGCCTCGACCACCTGCTCGACTCGCAACTGATCACGCAACGCGATTCGAATTGCATGGTAAAGCTGCGCGTCCTGCTGCTTTGTCACATCGAGGGCTGCCAGTAGCGGGAGAACATTTCCAGCCACCGGATGCTTCGCGAGCGATTCCGCGGCCGCACGACGCACAAATGGGCTGCCGGCACCTAGCGCGGAACGAACTACTTCGAATTGCCAAGCTTCCCAGTCGCTGGTCTCACCGAGCGCTTTGACCACATGCACCTGTACATCCACCGGCGCAGCCTGCTGCAACAGCTTTCTGGCAATCGACTCGGGCAATCCCTCTGTACGCTGCAACACCCACACAGCATGAGCCGCTTGAGCGGTAGGCGACTCCGCCATATTGCTCTTGGCAACGGAAGGCAATTCGCTCGTAAGTAATTTGCTGGCCAGCGATACTGTTTCCTTCGGATACTTATCAATCAGCAGGTTCGTCACCAACATGCGAACGGTCAGATTCGGATGGGCGAGCATCGCAAACAACTCTGGCGCATCCAGCTTCTGCAAGTCTGGCATCGGCTTCGCTGCTGGCGGAGTCTTCTTGCCCGGCTCGCCTTTGTAAACGACCCGCCAAATACGGCCGCGCTCGCGGTCACGCTTGGGATGCGTCAGCGGCACCTCGTAGTGACCGATGATGCAGTTGTAAAAGTCGGCGATGTACAACGCGCCGTCTGGTCCCTGCTGAATATCGACTGGCCGAAACCATGGGTCATCGCACGTGAGAAAATCCTCCACTTTGCTGACAACAGGGGTAGACCCTGTCCACTTCAAGCGATCGCAATGCACGCGATTTGTGATGACGTTGCCGACAAACAATACATCACGATACTTGGCCGGAAAATTAGGCGACGTGCTGTAAACCACGCCCGCGATGCCCGTGCCGCCGTGATCGATGTGCGTGATCTCCGGAGCGTATCCCAACCCGTCGTGCGGCTTACCGAAGCTTTGATAGTAGCCCTCGCGAAGCAACATGGTTACCGCGCATGAATGGCAATCGGCTGAGAACAGGTTGCCGAGCGGATCGAAGCTGAGTCCAAACGGGTTTACCTGGCCCCAGCTATATTGCTCAATCGCCGAGCCATCGGGCCGGAAACGGTACGTATTGCCCGAGTTCATGTGCAACACGTCGGGGCCCTCGCCCCGCATCTTCACGTGGCTGTCGTTGCTGAAACCATGGTTGGCGTAAATCCAGCCGTCGACCCAGCGTGTAAACGCGTTCTGATCGCCATGCGTGTCGGTAATCCCGAACGGACCGAACTCGGCGGTTTTCTGATCCGCCACACCATCGCCATTCGTATCCTTCAACCGCCAGATATTCGGAAGCGACCAGGCGAGCGCTTCGGTATCGCTGAGCGGAAGCACACCGATGGGTATGTTCAAGTGTTCGGCAAATCGCTCGACCTTCTGCGCTTTGCCGTTTGCCGCGAAATCGCTGAAGATGCTGATTGCATCGCGAGCCTTATCATCGCTCTTGGCTGCAAATGGATACTCCAAGCTGTGCGTAATCCACAACCGACCATGCACATCGAACTTCATGTTCATCGGCTTATGAACAGCGGGCTCCTGGGCAACGAGTTGAATTTCGAACCCCGGCGGCAGGTGAAACTTGGCCTGCTGCTCGGCTGGCGTGAGTGGCGGCGTTTCGGCGACAAGCGGCTGGGCGTCGGCTGTGCCGCGGCCAAAATAGACGAGTAGCAACGCAATTGGTAGGAATTGTCGCATGGGATAATTTTTTGAAGGCCGAGCAGCGACTGGAGGCGGCTACCCGTGGCCTATATGGAAGCGGAGGGGTTCTAGGCGGGAAGATCGAACCCAATTTATTCTACCTACTACTCCAAAAGAAGTCGCGTCAAATCGTCCGAGCCAAGAGAACGGTAAAGTCCTTCACTCGCCGTTCACCTTTTTCAAAGGAGACTCACGCAGAGGCGCTAAGGCGCAAAGACAAGAATGAATGGAACCACTAAGACACCTAAGACACGAAGTACACGCGGGTGGCGCCCTACGCCGTTAATCCTTTTTGGATGCAATAGCCACAAGAAACACGAAAAGACACGAAACTTTTGGTGA